>JASJEH010000016.1 GCA_030064755.1 Methyloceanibacter sp.
GCACTGATGAGGTTGTAGTGCCCGTCTTGACCTTTGTCATAGATCGGCGCACGGCGCTGAACGAGTTTGGCGAGCCCAGACCGGTCCACGATTGTCTTCGAGCCGGCCGGCACGGCAAGAAACACATCTTCGATGAGATTGATGAGCCCGCGCCCATCGCCATCGGCCATGGAAATCAGGGTCTGCCGCGCATCCTCGTCCAGGGGCAGTTTCCGCCCTTCATGGGCCTCAGCCCGCTGTATCAAGCTCTCGAGGGCTTCCTCATTCAGGCGCTTAAACGTCAATACGCTGGCGCGAGACAGAAGCGCGGAGTTTAGCTCGAAGGACGGGTTCTCCGTCGTCGCGCCGACCAGCACGATCGTGCCATCCTCCATGTGTGGGAGAAACGCATCTTGCTGCGATCGGTTGAAGCGATGAATCTCGTCGATAAAGAGGAGCGTGCCTCGACCCGCTTCGCGCTTGGCCTTGGCGGCGTCGAATACCTTGCGCAGATCGGCCACGCCTGACTGGATCGCGGAGAGCTGTTCGAAGTGGAGATCAGTAACCTCCGCCAGCAGCCGAGCAACGGTGGTCTTGCCGGTCCCAGGCGGACCCCAGAAGATCACGGAAGTGAGGCGCCCGGCCTGCACCATGCGGCCCAAAAGTCCTTCGCCGAGGAGATGCTCCTGCCCGATAACCTCGTCCAATGTCTGTGGCCGCAATTGATCGGCCAGCGGACGCGGCGCGCTATCGGCAAGTCCTGCCGCCTCGAACAGGTTTGCCGCGCCTTTCGCCGCCCCGCCCGCCATGGTCAGCCTCTTACCGTGAGATCGAAGACCTTGCCGCCCCGTTCGATGGCTAGACGCCAGCGCGGGGTCCTAATCTGAAGCAGGACCGACAACTGCTTCACGGACTCAACCTTCTGATCGTTGACACCGACGAGAATATCGCCCGTACGCAGGCCAAGCCGGCCCGCATTGGACCGCCGCTCGACCTTCATAACAACGACACCCGTCGCACCGTCGTCGTCCAGTCCGAGCTCCATACTAACGGCTGGAGAGAGATTGGCGACCCGGCTCCCGGCGAATGGGTGCGGGCCCGTCAGGTCACGTTCATCACGCGGCGGTTCTTCGATCGGAATGATAGTCGCCATTGTCGCGCGGAACCGCTTGCCGTCGCGGAACAAACCGAGCTCTACCGTGTTGCCGACGCCCTTGGTCACAAAACGGTACTCCAGTGCTTCCGGATCCTGAATCTCCTTTCCGTCGAAGCTCACGATTACATCGCCAACTTCCAGCCCTGCGGTTCTGGCAGGTCCGCTCTCATGCACACGGGTCACCATCGCGCCAGCGGGGCGGTCGAGCCCAAGCGACTCTGCTAGATCAGACGTGAGCGGCTGTAGCGATGCGCCGAGCCAGGGCCGCTGCACCTTACCGCCTTTGAGCGCGGACTGAACGACCACCTGCACCATGTTGGAAGGAATCGCAAAACCGATCCCGTGCGACCCCCCGCTTTTTGAGAAGATCGCCGTATTGATGCCAACCAGCCGCCCGTCCATGTCGACCAGAGCACCACCAGAGTTACCGGGGTTGATGGCGGCGTCCGTCTGAATGAAGAACTGATAGTCCGAGATGCCGACCTTCGTGCGCGCCAACGCCGATACGATACCGCTTGTGACGGTCTGCCCGACGCCGAAAGGATCGCCAATCGCAAGCACAAGGTCGCCTACCTCAAGCCCGTCGGAATTGGCGAACTGGATCGCCGAGAATTCCTCCCCGTCGGCCTCTAGCCGAAGCACGGCCAGATCGGTCTGCTCGTCCTTGAGGATGAGCGTGGCATCAAACTGACGCCCGTCACTCAGCGCAACCTTGATCTCCGATTCCGCGCCCCCACGAATAACGTGATAGTTCGTCACCACCACGCCCGTACCATCGACGATCACGCCGGACCCAAGCGAATTCTGGACCCGTTCCCGCGGGACACCGAATTGTTGGCCAAAGAAGCGCCTGAAGATTGGATCATTAAAGAGAGGCGATACGGACTGTTTGATCTTGTGGCGGACATAGACGTTCACGACAGTTGGCGCTGCGCGCTTCACCACCGGCGCGAAGGACTGCTTAATCGCCGCCTCGCTTTTGGGAACGACCCTGGTAACAACCTCGTCCTGCGCATGAGCGGCGGCGGAAAGTCCAAGCCCAACCATCATGGCGACCAGGGGAAGGCTGCCAAATCTTCGCAGCAAAATGTCCAAACCTGTCATCATTCGCTCTGCTAATGAGTTTCAAGAAGATGGAACGCGCACCTCAGAGAGTGCAAGACTGTTCAACCGTGTTCCAAGGAAAACGGGCCTTCTTACGGCGAACAACAGCACAGGCACCCGCCGGCCGGGAGATAATCGGCCCGATGAATGGCTCTAGCCACGAATGCTTCGTGTCGGTTGCCACCGGACACTTTTGAACTATCATGCCGCGCCAGTGAAGGCCTTTACTGACATTAAATCATTTAGAATTGGGGAGAAACGCATGCGTATCGTCAAGACAGGTTTCGCGGTCCTTGCGGCCACGGTTGCCTTCAGCGCCGCAAGCCACGCTGCGGAGGTCAAGAAGCAGGTTGAGGCTCCTGGCACGCCTGAGAGCGTATGGGCCATGGTTGGCGACTTCTGCGCGGTCAAAGATTGGCATCCGGCTGTTGCTGACTGCGAGCAGTTTAAAGAAGGCGGAGAGACCTTCCGGACGCTCACGCTGGGCGACGGCGGAAAGATCAAGGAAAAGCTGACCGACTCCGGCAAGACCAGCTACAGCTACGACATCATCGAAAGCCCCCTTCCCGTGAAGAACTATTCCGCGACGTTCGAAGTCAACGACGACGACGACGAGAACACGGTTGAGATCGAGTGGGAGGCCAAGTTCGACCCCGCCGATGGCGTCGAAGAGGCTAAGGCCGTCGAAGTTATCACCGGCATATTCGAAGCTGGCGTCGCGAGCGTTCGCGATAAGGCCAAAGCAGCCAACTAGGCTCAGCCGCCTTGCAGCAGCGCAGCGCGCACTGTTCAATGTTCACAAAACGCAAAGGCGCATCGCCAAACGGTGCGCCTTTCTTACTTGGGCAAAGCCTAAAGATTTGGCGTGACCTCATCCGCGGCTTTACGCAGCGACCGGTTCGCCCTCGTCATCGATGTCTTGCGTCGGACCGGAGTCCTGGCCACGCGCATCTTCGTCGCGATCCACCAACTCAATGACCGCCATTGGAGCGGAATCGCCAAACCGGAAACCAGCCTTCAGAACGCGCGTGTACCCGCCCTTACGTTCCGCGTAACGCGGGCCCAGCGTCTCGAACAGCTTTGCCACCATGTCGTCATCGCGAATACGCGCGAATGCCTGACGGCGAGCGTGAAGATCGCCCCGCTTGGCAAGAGTGATGAGCTGGTCGGCCACGCGACGCAGTTCCTTCGCCTTCGGCAAGGTCGTCACGATCTGCTCGTGCTTGATGAGCGCGGAGGCCATGTTGGCGAACAACGCACTGCGATGCGTTGATGTCCGGTTGAGCTTCCGGCCTGCCTTGCGGTGTCGCATTGACGTATCCCTTTTCGAAGCGCGCCACGCCGCTCGCTAGAGCGGCCTCGCGGCTAGTAGTGATCTTCGAAGCGCTTCGCCAGCTCTTCGATGTTTTCCGGCGGCCAATCCGGGACATCCATCCCAAGATGCAGACCCATGGAGGCCAGAACCTCCTTGATCTCGTTCAGCGACTTCCGGCCAAAATTCGGCGTACGGAGCATTTCCGCTTCCGTCTTCTGGATCAGGTCGCCGATATAGACGATGTTGTCGTTCTTCAGGCAGTTTGCGGAGCGAACGGACAGCTCCAACTCGTCAACCTTCTTCAGAAGCGCCGCGTTGAACACCAACTCCGGCTGCTGCTGGAAGGTCTGCTCCTTCTTCGGCTCCTCGAAGTTCACGAAGACCGAGAGCTGATCCTGGATGATGCGTGCCGCAAGCGCGATCGTATCTTCGGGGCGAACCGAGCCGTCGGTCTCGATGTTCATGGTCAGCTTATCGTAGTCGAGGATCTGACCCTCACGCGTGTTTTCAACGCGATAGGACACCTTCCGAACCGGGCTGAAAAGCGAGTCCACCGGAATGAAACCGATCGGCGCATCGTCGGGGCGGTTCCGCTCCGCCGGGACGTAGCCCTTGCCCGAGGCGGAGGTAAACTCCATGTGGATTGCGGCACCCTCGTCGAGCGTACAAATCACATGGTCCGGATTGAGGATTTCAACCTCGGACCCGCCCTGAATATCGCCAGCCGTCGCTACGCCTGGGCCTTCCTTCTGAAGCACCATGCGCTTCACGCCCTCGGAATGCTGATTAACGGCGATTTCCTTGATGTTCAGAACGATGTTCGTCACGTCCTCGCGAACACCCGGGATGGACGAGAACTCATGCAGCACACCGTCGATATGGACGGACGTGATGGCCGAGCCCTGAAGAGAAGACAGGAGCACACGACGAAGCGCATTGCCGAGCGTCAGACCAAAGCCGCGCTCAAGCGGCTCGGCGACAATCGTCGCGTACCGAGCCGGATCACGGCCAGGGGTGACGTTGAGCTTGGTGGGCTTGATGAGATCTTGCCAGTTCTTTTGCAGCACCGGTGTCGCCCTTTCTTGATCGTTTTGCGGAGCCTGAGGCTCCTGAATGCGAATGTCGTCGTCCAGCATCGTGCGTAAGCTTGCCTCTTTGATTTTAGACGCGGCGGCGCTTGCGCGGCCGGCAACCGTTGTGCGGGATCGGGGTCACATCGCGAATGGAGATGATGTTGAAGCCCGACGCCTGAAGGGCGCGCAAAGCTGACTCACGGCCCGACCCAGGACCGCGAACCTCAATCTCAAGATTCTTCATGCCATGCTCGGAGGCCTTCTTGCCGGCATCCTCTGCCGCGACCTGTGCCGCATAGGGGGTCGACTTTCGCGATCCTTTGAAACCCATGGCGCCAGCCGAAGACCAGGAAATCGCATTTCCTTGCGCGTCGGTGATGGTGATCATGGTGTTGTTGAAGCTCGCATGTACATGGGCCACGCCGGAGGTGATATTCTTCCGTTCCCGGCGGCGTACCCGTGCTTTTTCCTTGGCCATGCTCTATTCCCGCGAATTCCAGTGAGCGGCGGCGAGAGCATCGCAAAGGAGCCAAGCCGCGCTGTCGTGACGTCTTTACTTCTTCTTGCCTGCGATCGGCTTTGCAGGCCCTTTGCGCGTGCGCGCGTTGGTATGCGTACGTTGGCCGTGGACCGGTAAACCCCTGCGATGCCGCAGGCCGCGATAGCAGCCAAGATCCATGAGGCGCTTGATATTCATCGACACGTCGCGCCGAAGGTCGCCCTCGACCACATAGTCACGGTCAATGGTCTCGCGAATCTGAATGACCTCGGACTCGGTGAGTTCATTCACGCGCCGCTCGGATGGAATGGAAACCTTCTCACAGATTTCCTTGGCGAACGCATCGCCAATCCCATGGATGTAGGTTAGCGCGATTTCGACCCGCTTGTTGGTCGGAATGTTCACGCCTGCAATTCGGGCCACGTCGTCGCCTCCTCACTCAGCACGCGCTAACGCACTGAAATTAAACCAAATTAGCCTATTGAAACACAACGAGACCGACCGCGGACAGGCATCGCCCCCGGGTCCGGTCAGTCCATCAAGCCATGGAACGCGTCTATGTAGCGATTCCGCTTGACAAGGTCAACTGGCCGTAAGCCCTGAAAACCGTAGTTTTGAGGCTATTCTCCGTCCAGCGCCTGATCTATCTCCTTCTGAACTGTCGCAATATCGGCCATGCCATCGACGGCTCTGACCTTACCTTGTTCCGTGTAATAGCCGACAAGCGGCTTTGTCTGTGCGTGATAAGCCTTAAGCCGCTCGCGAACGACTTCCTCCGTATCGTCCTTCCGCCGAATGAACTCCGTTGAGCCGCAGCGGTCGCAAACGCCTTCGACCTTGGGCTTCTTGAACAGCGTGTGGTAGCCCTCGCCACAACTTGCGCAAGTATAACGGCCTGTGATCCGCTCGACGAGGGCTTCGTCTTGCACATCGATCACAACGACCCGGTCAACCGCGTCCCCGCGGGACTTCAGAAGATCATCCAAGGCCTCCGCTTGCGCGATGGTGCGAGGAAAGCCGTCCAGAATGAACCCGCTTCCACCGTCCTCTTCGTCCATGCGCTCGGAAATCAATCCGATCACGAGCTGGTCAGGCACCAATTCCCCGCGCTCCATGATCTCCCCTGCCTGCTGGCCGAGCTTGGTGCCAGCCGCCACGGCGGCGCGCAACATGTCGCCCGTCGAGAGCTGCACAAGACCGCGCATATCCTGAAGCCGCTTGGCTTGGGTTCCCTTTCCTGCGCCCGGCGCGCCCAGCATCACCAAATTCATCGTCGGCGTCCTCTCAGCTTCGCCTTCTTGATGAGGCCTTCATATTGATGGGCCAGAAGGTGGCTCTGAACTTGAGCCACTGTGTCCATGGTCACACTGACAACAATAAGCAGCGATGTACCGCCGAAGTAGAACGGGACACCCCATTCGGCGATGAGAATTTCAGGAAGCACGCAGACTGCGGCCAAATAAATGGCGCCGACCACCGTGATCCGCGTGAGGACGTAATCGATGTATTCCGCCGTGCGCTCGCCGGGCCGAATGCCGGGCAGGAAGCCACCATACTTCTTGAGGTTGTCGGCGGTGTCCTTGGGATTGAAAACGATCGCCGTATAGAAGAAGGCGAAGAAGACGATCAGCGACACATAGATCAGAATGTAGAGCGGCTGACCGCGGCCAAGCATAGCCGTGATCGTGTTCAACCACTCTGGCCCCTGGCCGGCTGAAAAATTCGCCACTGTGATCGGAAGCAGCAAGAGCGATGAGGCAAAGATCGGCGGTATGACCCCGGCCGTGTTGAGCTTTAACGGCAGATGTGACGCATCACCTTGGAACATCTTGTTCCCGACTTGACGCTTCGGATACTGCACCAGCAAGCGCCTCTGCGCCCGCTCCATGAAGACGATGAAGCCAATCACGATGGCTCCAAAAACGAACAGCGCGATAATCAGGCCAACGGACAAGGCGCCCTGACGACCAAGTTCCAAAGTGCCGATCAATGCCGACGGCAGTTCGGCAACAATACCGGCGTAAATGATGAGCGAGATCCCGTTGCCGACGCCGCGCGCGGTGATCTGTTCGCCAAGCCACATCAGGAAGATCGTGCCGCCAACCAACGTAATGACGGTCGTGATCCGGAAGAACCAGCCCGGGTCGGTCACGATATTGCCCGCACCTTCGAGACCAACAGCGATGCCGTAGCCCTGAAGCGCCGCCAAGAGCACCGTGCCGTAGCGGGTGTATTGGTTGATCTGACGGCGTCCCTGCTCGCCCTCTTTCTTGAGCTGCTCGAGGGTCGGCGAAACGGTCGTCAGAAGCTGAATGATAATCGATGCCGAGATGTACGGCATGATATTGAGCGCGAAGATCGCCATGCGTCCGACGGCACCGCCGGAGAACATGTTGAACATGCCCAGAATGCCGGACTGCTGCTGCCGAAAGACGTCGGCAAGCGCCTCCGGATTGATCCCCGGAATCGGAATGTAAGTCCCAAGCCGGTAGATCACGAGCGCGATCAGCGTGAACATGATGCGCTTCTTGAGCTCATCGGCCTTCGCGAAGGCCGCGAAATTCAAGTTGGACGCGAGCTGTTCTGCGGCAGAAGCCATTTGCGCTCTTTCCTTCTGCAGGACGATCAGGCGGCCTTAACGCGCGACCGTCTCGTCTCGTCCTGGAATTGCCCTACTCGGACGGTTCTTTCTTCGCTGCGGATTTCTTCGCTGCCGCCTTCTTGGGAGCGGATTTCTTAGTTGCCGCCTTCTTTGCGGCCTTTTTCGGAGCGCCCTCGCCGTCGGCCTTAGCCGACCGCTTCGGCATCGGCGTCAGCGTGACCGTGCCGCCCGCCGCCTCCACGGCCTTAACTGCACCGCTTGACGCACCGGTTAGCTCGAACGTCACCTTCGACTTCAGCTCGCCGCGGCCAAGCAGGCGAACCCCGTCGCGCGCGCGGCGGATCACGCCAGCCTCGACCAGCGCCTCAACCGTCACAGGCTTGGAGGCATCCAGCTTCTTGTCGTCAATCGCCGTCTGGATACGGCCAACATTCACCTCGTTGAAGTCCTTGGCGAACCTGTTGTTGAAGCCACGCTTCGGCAGGCGCATGTGGATCGGCATCTGGCCGCCTTCGAAGCCCTTAATGGCCACGCCCGAGCGTGATTTCTGACCCTTCTGGCCGCGACCGGACGTTTTGCCCAGGCCAGAGCCAAGACCGCGTCCAACACGCTTCTTCGATGTTGTCGCGCCGGGAAGGTCGCGAAGATCGTTCAGTCGCATCTTATCTACCTTTAAGCTCCGGCCTCGTCCTCGACGATGCGCACCAAGTGGCTGACCTTTGCCACCATGCCGCGCACCTCGGGGCTATCGACCAGCGTCCGCCGCTTGTGCATTTTGTTCAGGCCGAGCCCGATAAGGGTCGCGCGCTGGTCGCTGGGGCGACGAATCGGACTCCCAATCTGCTCCACAACGATCGTCTTCTTGTTCTCGGCCATGTTCCTTCAACCTTGACTATGGGCCCTTAGGCCTGCGCCTCGGCGCCATCGCCCGCCTGATCGCGGCGGCGCGACACGATTTCGCTCACCTTCTTCCCGCGCCGTGCTGCCACGCCACGGGGGCTGTCTTCATGGCGCAACGCATCGAAGGTCGCACGCACCATGTTGTAGGGGTTCGAACTGCCAAGCGATTTCGCAACCACATCCTGGATGCCAAGCGTCTCAAACACAGCACGCATCGGACCGCCCGCGATGATGCCCGTTCCAGGAGGCGCCGCACGCAGGATGACCTTGCCGGCACCATGCCGACCACGCACATCGTGATGCAGCGTCCGGCCCTCGCGCAACGGGACCTTCACAAGATTGCGCTTCGCAGATTCCGTTGCCTTGCGGATCGCCTCGGGGACTTCGCGCGCCTTGCCGTGGCCAAATCCGACCCGGCCTTTCTGATCGCCGACAACGACCAGCGCGGCAAAACCAAAACGACGTCCACCCTTCACCACCTTTGCGACGCGGTTGATGTGAACGAGCTTATCGACGAATTCGTTATCGCGATCGTCGCGGTCGCGCTCTCTACCTTGCGGGCCTCGTGCCACGGTCGATCCTTTCCGAATACCTTAAAAGTTCAGGCCCGCCTCGCGGGCCGCGTCTGCGAGCGCCTTGATGCGCCCATGATAGATGTAAGAGCCACGGTCGAAGATCACGTCCTTGACGCCCGCTTTCACCGCCCGTTCTGCGACAAGCTTACCGACGGCTTCGGCCGCTGCCGTATCGCTTCCCTTGGGTAGCGCGCCCTTGAGGTCCTTATCGAGGCTCGACGCGAAGGCGAGCGTCTTGCCCGCGCGATCGTCGATCACCTGCGCATAGATGTGCTTCGAGGAACGGAACACCGACAGACGCGCACGTCCGTTGGCCGCCCGCTTCAGCGAATGCCTTACTCGGCGCGCACGCCGCGCAGTGCTGTTGTTCAACGTACCCATCTTCTTGTCCCGCTACTTCTTCTTGCCTTCCTTACGGAAAATGTATTCACCGGCGTACTTCACGCCCTTGCCCTTATAGGGTTCCGGCGGACGGTACCGACGAATCTCTGCGGCCACCTGGCCGACGAGCTGCTTGTCGATGCCGCTCACCACGATCTCTGTCGGCTTCGGACACTTGACCTCAATTCCCTTCGGGATCTCGAAGTCCACGTCATGGCTGAAGCCAAGCTGCAGCTGAAGGGTCTGGCCCTTCATGGCCGCGCGATAACCGACACCGTTGATCTCAAGCGTCTTCGAAAAACCCTCGGTCACACCGGTGACGAGGTTCGCAATCAGCGTGCGCGACATACCCCACATCGCGCGTGAGGCCTTATCGTCCTCCCGCATGCCGATCTCGATCCCGTCATCGCCCATCTTGGCGATGATCTGGTCGACCAGCACATGGCTGAGCTCACCCTTAGGTCCCTTGACCTTGATTTCCTGACCGTCCACCGAGGCCGTGACGCCGCCTGGGATTGGGACTGGTTTCTTGCCGATGCGCGACATTGTTCAAACCTTCGCTTCAAATAGCTCCGCTAGAATACGCTGCAGAGAATCTCGCCGCCGACATTCTCGTTGCGCGCCCGCGAATCCGACATGACGCCCTTCGGCGTCGAAAGAATAGAAACGCCGAGACCGTTCGCGACGGTCGGCAAATTCTTCACCGACGAGTACACGCGCCGGCCGGGCGTGGACACGCGCTTGATGTCCTTGATCACCGGCTCGCCGTCGAAATACTTGAGCTCAATCTCGAACTCAGACTTGCCGCCGTCGTAGTCGACGCGCGCATAGCCGCGGATATAGCCCTCATCGGCCAGCACATCGAGCACGCGCTCGCGCAGCTTCGAGGTTGGCGTTGAAACTGTCGTCTTGCGCCGCATCTGCGCATTGCGGATGCGGGTCAGCATATCGCCAAGAGGATCGTTGATGCTCATCGAAGTCCTTACCAGCTCGACTTAACCATGCCGGGGATCAGCCCGTTGCTTGCAAGATCGCGCAACGCAATGCGCGACATGCGAAGCTTGCGGTAGTACCCGCGCGGCCGCCCGGTGAGATCGCAACGGTTGTGAATACGTGTGGGCGAGGCATTGCGCGGAATCTCCGCCAGCTTCAGACGCGCCGCAAAACGCTCTTCGGCCGGAAGCGACTCGTCCTTGGCAATCGCCTTCAGGCGCGCCCGGCGGGCCTCGTACTTCTTAGCAAGGCGGCGGCGCTTCTTGTCCCGCTCGATCATGCTCGTCTTAGCCATTCAATCCTCCTGTCGTAGCCAGCCCGTGCTTAGCTACGGAACGGAAAGTTCAAACCCTTCAAAAGTGCGCGTGCTTCGTCGTCGTTCTGCGCCGTCGTGCACACGATGATGTCCATACCGAGCACGTCTTCGACCTTGTCGTAGTCGATCTCGGGGAAAACGATGTGCTCCTTCAGGCCCATCGAATAGTTGCCGCGCCCGTCGAAGCTCTTGGGATTCAGCCCGCGGAAGTCGCGAACGCGTGGAAGCGCGATGTTCACGAGCCGGTCGATGAACTCATACATCCGGTTCTTGCGGAGCGTGACCTTCACGCCCACCGGCATGCCCTCACGAAGCTTGAAGCCGGCGATCGACTTGCGTGCCTTCGTGATCACCGGGCGCTGACCGGCAATGAGGCCAAGGTCATTCGCTGCGGACTTAACCTTCTTCGAGTCGTTCACCGCCTCGCCAACACCAATATTCAACACCACCTTCTCGAGGCGGGGAATCTGCATGACGTTCTTGAAGGAGAACTCCTTCAAGAGGTCTCCTCTAATGACGTCGTTGTACTGTTGCTTCAGCCGCGGTGTGTATACCTGCTCAGCCATCGATGACCTCGCCCGAACGCTTGGCGAAACGCACTTTGCGTCCGTCCTTTAGAAATTTGTATCCAACGCGCGTCGGTTCCCCATCCTTGGGGTCCTCAAGCGCAAGATTCGAAATGTGAATCGGGGCTTCCTTTGTGATGATGCCCCCCTCCTGGTTCGCCGTCTGGCGCTGGTGGCGGCGAACTTGCGCCACGCCCTGCACAATGACCCGGTTCTCCGACGGAATGACTTTCAGGACTTCGCCCTTCTTGCCCTTGTCCTTGCCGGTGAGGACCACGACGTGGTCGCCCTTTTTGATCTTCAAGCCCGCCATAATCACAGCACCTCCGGAGCGAGCGACACGATCTTCATGTGCTTCTTCGCCCGCAGCTCGCGCGTCACGGGGCCGAAGATACGCGTACCGACGGGCTCACCCTGCGCGTTGACCAAGACCGCCGCATTGCGGTCGAAGCGGATCAGCGAACCGTCCTGACGACGTACGCCCGTGGCGGTACGCACGATCACGGCCTTCATCACCTGACCCTTTTTCACACGGCCGCGCGGAATAGCTTCCTTGACGCTGACCACGATGGTGTCGCCGATTGAGGCGTACTTACGCTTCGACCCACCAAGCACTTTGATGCACTGCACGCGCTTTGCACCTGAGTTGTCGGCGACATCGAGATTGGTCTGCATCTGAATCATGGCATTCGCCCTTACTTGGGCCTTCAACGAGGCCCTTCATTATCCGCCTTAGGTGGCCGCCTGCTCGCGCGGCAGAACCACCCAACATTTTTGCTTCGACATCGGCGCGCACTCCTCGATCGACACCTTCTCACCGACCTTGAACTCATTGTTCTCGTCGTGAGCGTGGTAGTTTTTGGAGCGGCGAACCACCTTATGAAAACGAGGATGCGTGAAGCGACGCTCGACCTTGACCACAACGGTCTTGTCGTTCTTGTCGCTCACCACGGTCCCAATCAAAACGCGTTTCGGCATTTTCTCTACCTTTAAGCCTTCGCAGCGGCGCTCTTCTCGCGCGCAATCGTCTTGACGCGCGCAATATCGCGACGCACCTGCCGAACCCGCGCCGTATTCTCAAGCTGCCCGGAAGCTGCCTGGAAACGCAGGTTGAACTGCTCTTTCTTCAGTTTGACCAACTCGTCATTGAGCTGATCGATCGTCATATCGTTCACTTGGCTCGCTTTCATCGCTTAGCCCTCGATGCGCGCGACGACACGCGTCTTAATCGGCAGCTTCGCCGCCGCCAACCGAAGTGCCTCGCGCGCCACCGGCTCGCCAACACCGTCGATCTCAAACATGATCCGGCCCGGCTTAACTTTGGCCGCCCAGAACTCCGGCGTGCCCTTGCCCTTACCCATGCGGACTTCCGTCGGCTTCTTCGAGACCGGCACGTCTGGGAATATGCGGATCCAAACGCGGCCAGCACGCTTCATCTGACGCGTCATGGCGCGGCGCGCAGCCTCGATCTGACGGGCGGTAACCCGCGCCGGCTCCTGAGCCTTCAGCCCAAAAGTGCCGAAGTTCAGCGAAGATCCGCCCTTGGCCGCGCCTTTGATGCGGCCCTTCTGCATCTTGCGGAACTTTGTGCGTTTCGGTGACAGCATTTTACTTAAGTCCTGCCCTTAGCCTTGCGCCCGTGCGGACTCGCGCCGACCACCGGAGCGTCCACCTTCTTGCGCCTCAAGGGCTTTGTTCTCCTGGGCCATGGGGTCGTGCTCCATGATCTCGCCCTTGAAGATCCAAACCTTGATGCCGATGATTCCATAAGCCGTGCGCCCAAGCGCCGTGCCATAGTCGATATTGGCGCGCAGCGTGTGCAACGGCACACGGCCTTCGCGGTACCACTCCATGCGTGCGATTTCAGCGCCGCCCAGACGGCCCGCGCAGTTGATGCGGATGCCAAGCGCGCCCATGCGGATTGCGGACTGCACCGCGCGCTTCATGGCCCGGCGGAACGCCACACGGCGCTCAAGCTGCTGGGCGATACCCTCGGCCACGAGAGTCGCATCGATCTCAGGCTTCCGAACTTCCACAATGTTCAGATGAACCTCCGAATCCGTCATCGTCGCCAGCTCTTTGCGGAGCGTCTCGATGTCAGCGCCCTTCTTGCCAATCAGGATGCCCGGACGTGCGGTGTACACCGTAACCCGGCACTTCTTGTGCGGACGCTCGACGACGACCTTCGAGATACCGGCTTGCTTGCGTGTCTTGAGGATGTGCTCGCGCATCTTGATGTCTTCGTGCAGCAGGTCTGCATACTCGCCACGCGAAGCAAACCAGCGCGAATCCCAAGTGCGGTTGACACCGAGCCTAAGCCCGATCGGATTGACTTTTTGTCCCATCAAGCAGGCTCCTCAACTTGACGCACGACCACGGTCATCTGCGAAAACGGCTTCAAGATCCGAGCCGCCCGGCCGCGTGCACGCGCCTGAATGCGCTTCATCACAATGTTCTTGCCGACATAGGCTTCCGACACGACCAACGCGTCCACGTCGAGATCGTGATTGTTCTCTGCATTCGCGATCGCCGACTCCAACGTCTTCTTAACGTCCTTGGCGATGCGCTTGCGCGAGAAGGTGAGATCGGCCAGCGCACGATCGACCTTCTTGCCCCGGATGAGCTGAGCAACAAGGTTCAGCTTCTGTGGGCTCACGCGGATCAGGCGTGTAACGGCCTTCGCCTCATTGTCCTTGAGCGTGCGCTCTCTCTGCGGCTTGCCCATGACTACTTGCCCTTCTTCGCTCTCTTGTCGGCCGCATGACCGTAATAGGTCCGCGTCGGCGAGAACTCGCCGAACTTGTGACCCACCATGTCTTCCGTCACCAGCACCGGAACATGCTTCTGTCCGTTGTGGACACCAAAGGTCAGCCCCACGAACTGCGGGAGGATCGTCGAGCGGCGCGACCACATCTTGATCACGGCGTTGGACCCGCTCTCGCGCGCCTTCTCCGCCTTCTTCAAAAGATAGCCGTCGACAAACGGGCCTTTCCAAATCGAACGTGCCACGTCTTATCCCTTCTTCTTCTTCAGATGGCGGCTGCGCAAGATGTACTTGTCGCTCGCCTTGTTGGTGCGCGTCCGCTTGCCCTTGGTGGATTTACCCCAAGGTGTGACCGGATGCCGGCCACCAGACGTCCGCCCTTCACCACCGCCATGCGGATGATCGATCGGGTTCATGGCCACACCGCGAACCACGGGCTTACGGCCCTTCCAGCGGCTACGGCCAGCCTTGGACAACGACACATTCGCGTTGTCCGGGTTCGAGACCGCGCCCACCGTCGCCATACAGGCGGCGGGAACCATACGAGTCTCGCCAGAATTCAGTCGAAGGATCGCATAGCCGGAGTCGCGGCCAACGAGCTGCACATAGGCGCCCGCAGCACGCGCAATCTGCCCGCCCTTGCCCTGCTTCATCTCCACATTGTGGACGATGGTGCCGATCGGCATGTTGGCCAGCGGCATCGCGTTGCCTGGCTTCACATCGACCTTGTCGTCGGCGATCACCTTGTCACCCGGCGCTAAACGCTGCGGGGCCAAAATGTAAGACAGCTCGCCGTCGTCGTATTTGATCAGCGCGATAAAGGCTGTGCGGTTCGGATCGTACTCAAGCCGCTCGACAGTCGCCGCAACGCCCTTCTTGGTCCGCTTGAA
>JASJEH010000151.1 GCA_030064755.1 Methyloceanibacter sp.
TGGCGATGGACCGAGCCGCAGGCGAGGCAAGCGCGAACGCGCGCCGGCCCGTGAGGCCGCCCCCGCGGAGGCCAGCGCACCGTCAGGTGCGCGGTACGGCCGTGAGCGAAATAGACGGCGACACGGGAAACGCAGTTACTGCCCCCGACCGAGACACAAGAGAGCGCTGCGAATGGCGATGGACCGAGCCGCAGGCGAGGCAAGCGCGAACGCGCGCCGGCCCGTGAGGCCGCCCCCGCGGAGGCCAGCGCACCGTCAGGTGCGCGGTACGGCCGTGAGCTAGAGCCTCTTCACGATGAGCGGAATCGTTTTTGGGATTCCCAAACGTGTGATCGTGTGATTCATGGGATGCTGTCTTGGAGGAGGCGGCATCATGGGTTGGCGATCGGGACAACGCTATTCACAGGATTTGCGGGACCGGGTTCTGGCGGCGGTGGATGGTGGGATGGCCGTCAGGCGGGCGGCGGTCACGTTCCGGGTGAGCCCGGCCTACATCTACAAGGCGCTGATGCGACGGCGGCTGACCGGCGACAGTGGCCCGAACCCGAACCGGGGCCACGCGCCTCGCAAGCTGACACCGGCTCAGGAGATGGCGCTGGCGGCGCACATGCATTCGCATCCCGGCATCACGCTGGCCCGGGTGCAGGCCTGGCTCGAAACCGAACATGGCGTGTCGCTGTCGACCGGCGGCGTGTGGAATGCGGTCCGCCGGCTCGGCCTGTCGTTTAAAAAAAGGCGCTGAGGGCTGCCGAGCAGGATCGGCCGGACGTTGCGGCGCGCCGCCGTCTGTGGAAGGCCGCCCAGCCCTTCATCGATCCAGACCGGCTCGTCTTCCTCGACGAGACCGGCCTCAACACCAAGATGGCGCGTCTCTATGGCTGGGCGCCGGTCGGCAAGCGCTGCCGGGACAGCGCGCCCTTCGGCCACTGGAAGACGATGACCTTCGTCGCCGGCCTTCGTCTGTCAGGCCTCACTGCCCCCTGGGTTCTCGACGGTCCGATGGATGGCGCGGCGTTCCGGGTCTATGTCGAGCAGGTGTTGGCACCCACCCTTCAGCGTGGCGATGTCGTGGTGCTTGACAATCTGCCGGCCCACAAGGTCGCCGGCATCGAAGAGGCCGTCACCGCAAGACACGCCCAGCTCTTCTACCTGCCGCCCTACAGCCCCGACATGAACCCGATCGAGATGGCCTTCGCAAAACTCAAGGCGCTGCTTCGGCAAGATCCCGCCCGAACCATTGCCGCTCTCGTCGAGCGCATCGCAGACATACTCGACCGCTTCCGAACCGATGAATGCGAAAACTTCTTCCAAGCCGCGGGATATCAATGCTCAACGTGAAAACGCTCTAGTCATGCGAATCTAAAGTTCGCCACATAATGTTTGATCGACCCTGTGGCAGAAGCGTTTGACGGCGGCGAGGATATCGTCGGCTGACTTTGTCCACTTGTAGGGTTTCGGGTCTTTGTTGTGCTTTTCGATGAAGGCTCGGATGTCGTCCTCAAGCTGCTTGGTCGAGGTGTGGACGCCGCGCTTGAGCTGCTTTCGGGTCAGCTCGGCGAACCAGCGTTCGACCTGATTGATCCAGGAGGCGGAGGTCGGCGTGAAGTGGACGTGATAGCGCGGCCGGCGTGCCAGCC
The DNA here is from genome assembly GCA_030064755.1 of Methyloceanibacter sp. GTDB lineage: Bacteria > Pseudomonadota > Alphaproteobacteria > Rhizobiales > Methyloligellaceae > Methyloceanibacter. Next base: position 1,638 of record JASJEH010000151.1, read on the forward strand.
ATGTCCTGATCGTCTGGGTCTTGTGGGTGGCGTAGTTGTCCATGACGATGTGAACCTCCAGGTCATCGGGCACGCGCCCGTCGATCTCCTTGAGGAAGTCGAGGAACTCCTTGGCCCGATGACGCTTGTAGCACTTGCCGATGACGAAGCCTGTGGCGACGTCGAGCGCGGCGAAGAGCGAGGTCGTGCCATGACGCAGGTAACTGTGCGTGCGGCGCTCAGGAATGCCCGGCAGCATTGGCAGAACCGGCTGCTCGCGGTCGAGCGCCTGGATCTGGCTCTTCTCATCCACGCAGAGCACCAGCGCGCGGTCCGGCGGCGACAGGTAGAGCCCGACGATGTCGCGGACCTTGTCAACGAACAGCGGATCGCTCGAAAGCTTGAAGGTCTCCGTACGATGCGGCTGAAGTCCGAAGGCGCTCCAGATCCGCCGCACCGTCGTGTGCGAGAGCCCGGTCTCGCGCGCCATCGAACGGATCGACCAGTGCGTCGCGTCCGCCGGTGTCGTCGACAGCGTGCGCTCGACCACCTCGGCCACTTGCTCGTCCTCGATACGTCGGGGCCGGCCCGGTCGGGGCTCGTCCAGAAGGCCGTCGATGCGGTCCTTCGCGAAACGCCGGCGCCACTTGCCCACAGTGTGCTCATGCACGCCGAGTTCGGCTGCGACCACCTTGCTCGGCAGTCCCTCGGCGCACCGCAGGATGATCTGGCACCGTTGCGTGAAAGCCCGGCCAACCCGATGACGGCGGACTTGGCGTTCCAGGTAACGCCGCTCATCATCGCTCAGGACAACTGCCACCATGGGACGACCGCCACCACGCGCCATCACAAAATCCTCCTTGAGCCTATCTCAAGGATAAATCTATAAGGAACTGAACTTCAGTTCCAGATGACTAGGCTCAAGACTCATAACCAGTAGATGATGGTGGCCGCGAGGGTGATGGCTGCGAGGAAGTTGGTCGCGAGCTTGTCGTATCGGGTTGCGATGCGCCGCCAGTCCTTGAGCCGGCTGAAGGTGCGTTCGATGACGTTGCGCTGTCGATAGGCGCGCCGGTCGAAAACGTGTTTTCGCTTGCGGGTCGGATTGTTGGGGATGACCGGCCGGCAGCCGCGCGCCAGCAGCTGGCTGCGCAGGGCGTCACTGTCATAGGCGGCGTCAGCCAGACAGACGGCAGGGGCAAACCCTGCGATCAGTTCGGTCGCCACGGGCGCATCGCCCCGGTGGCCGGGCTTGACAATTAGCCGTCGCGGGCGCCCGAACTCGTCGACAGCGAGATGGATCTTGGTCGTGCGTCCGCCGCGCGAACGGCCGATGGCTTGGACGTCCGCCCCCCTTTTCCGCCGGCCGCCGAGCGGTGCGCCTTGGCGTGCGTGGCATCCAACATCAGCGCCGCCGGCGGGCCGCCTTCTTCGGCGAGTTGGATAAAGATGTGCGCCCACACGCCCTTGCGCGCCCAGCGCACAAAGCGGTTGTACAACGTCTTGTGCGGCCCATAGCACGCCGGCGCGTCCTTCCAGCGGCAGCCGGACTGAAGACCATGGATTATGCCGGAAATCACACGCCGGTCATCGACCCGGGGCTTTCCGCGCGTATCGGTCGGCAGCAGCGGCTCAAGCCGCCCGAACTGCCGATCCGTCAGCCAAAACGAACCACCCATTCAAACTCCTCCCGGGAAGCTTGAATCACATTCGCAACAAATCCGGAATCCCTTTTATGGGTCCTGAGCCTAGAGCAACCCGCGTCCTTTCGGACGCGGACAAGTTGCTCGCATTCATTGGAATCGATCAGATTAACGCCTCAAATCGATTCCGATTTGAGGCGATCTGATCTAAACGTCGAGATTGGCGACGGTGAGCGCGTTGTCCTGGATGAATTCGCGGCGCGGCTCGACGACATCGCCCATCAGCCGCGAGAACACCTCCTCCGCTTCGTCGATCTCCTGGACCTGAACCTGAAGCAGCGAGCGGACATTGGGGTCAAGTGTCGTTTCCCAAAGCTGATCGGGGTTCATTTCGCCAAGGCCCTTATAGCGCTGCATGGTGATGCCCTTGCGGCCGGCGGCATAGACGGCATCAAGAAGCGCGATCGGGCTGCGAATGATCGTCTCGCCATCCTTGCGGCGCAGCGTCGCCGCCTTCTCGTAGATGTCGTGCAAGTGGGCAGAAAAGCGGCTCATACGGCGGGCATCGGCAGACGCCAAAAGGGCCGGGTCGATGGTCGCCACTTCGCGCACGCCGCGCACCTCGCGGGTAAAGACGAGACCGCCATCCTCGCGCTGGCTGCCGGTCCAGCCGCGTTCCCATTCCTCGGCCAGGCGATCGAGGCGGCGGGCGACATAGGCGGCGGCAGCCTCGGCCTTTTCCGTGTCGGAAAGGATATCTTCCGTCAGCGCATCGGCGATCGCCGCCTGGGTGACGACGGCGCGGTTGTAACGGGAATGAAGGCTCTCAAGCACCCCACGGAACTTGCGCGCTTCGTCGACGATGGCGCGCAAATCCTCGCCGGCGCGCACCTCGCCAGTGTGAAGTTCAAGCGACGCGCCATCGAGGCCGCCCTCGATCAGATAGTCCTCAAGCGCCTGCTGATCCTTCAAATAGCGCTCCGACTTGCCGCGGGTCACCTTATAAAGCGGCGGCTGGGCGATATAGAGATGGCCGCGCTCGATGATCTCCGGCATCTGCCGGTAGAAGAAGGTGAGCAAGAGGGTGCGGATATGGGCGCCGTCGACATCGGCGTCCGTCATGATGATGATCTTGTGGTAGCGCAGCTTCTCGATGTCGAAATCGTCGCGGCCGATGCCGGTGCCGAGCGCGGTGATCAGCGTGCCGATCTCGTTCGACGACAGCATCTTGTCGAAGCGGGCGCGCTCGACATTGAGGATCTTGCCGCGCAGGGGCAGCACGGCCTGGGAGCCGCGGTCGCGACCCTGCTTGGCCGAACCGCCGGCGGAATCGCCCTCCACCAGGAAGAGTTCCGACTTGGCGGGATCGCGCTCCTGGCAGTCGGCGAGCTTGCCTGGCAGTGAGGCGACATCGAGCGCGCCCTTGCGGCGGGTGAGCTCGCGCGCCTTGCGGGCCGCTTCGCGGGCGGCGGCCGCTTCCACCACTTTCGAGACGATGGCGCGGGCCTCGGCCGGGTGCTCCTCGAACCAGATGCCGAGCGTCTCGTTGATCAGGCTCTCAACCACCGGGCGAACCTCGGACGAGACGAGCTTATCCTTGGTTTGGGAGGAGAATTTCGGGTCCGGCACTTTGACAGAGAGGACGCAGGTCAGCCCCTCGCGGGCGTCATCGCCGGTGAGCGAGACCTTTTCGCGCTTGGCAATACCGGAACTCTCCGCATAGCCGTTGACCTGGCGGGTTAGCGCGGCGCGGAAGCCGGCCAGATGGGTGCCACCATCGCGCTGCGGAATGTTGTTGGTGAAGCAGAGAACCGCTTCGTGATAGCTGTCATTCCACCACAGCGCCGCCTCCACGGTGATCCCATCGCGCTCGCCGGCGATGGTGATCGGCTCGGGGATCAGCGGGTGCTTGTTGCGGTCGAGGAAGCGGACAAAGGCTTCGAGCCCGCCCTCATAAACGAGGGTTTCTTCGCGCGGCTCGACACCGCGCAGGTCGCGCAGCACGATTTTGACGCCGGAATTGAGGAAGGCCAGCTCGCGCAGCCGGTGTTCCAGCGTCTGATAGTCAAAATCGGTCTTGGAGAAGGTCGCCGGGCTCGGCAGGAAGGTGACCTCGGTGCCGGTCTTGTCGACATCTTTTGCAACCACCGCCAGCGGCGCCTTAGAGACACCATCGGCGAATTCCATCTCGTGCTTCTCGCCGTCGCGCCAGATGGTGAGCTTGAGGGTTTCTGATAGCGCATTGACCACCGAGACGCCGACGCCGTGCAGGCCACCGGAGACCTTATAGGAATTCTGGTCGAATTTTCCGCCGGCATGGAGCTGGGTCATGATGACTTCGGCCGC
>JASJEH010000152.1 GCA_030064755.1 Methyloceanibacter sp.
GTTTACTGACGAGACTTCAACCCGTTGTCGCCAACTGGTCCGATCAGGTGCTCCGGAGCACCGTGTCGGGTCCGAGTTCGCTCGCACGCGCTGGCGCGTGTCTCACGAAACGGCGAAGCCGCCCTTTGGCGCTCCCAAGGAGCGTAGCACCGGTCACCGGTGGACACAGTCTCCGCAGAGCCCGGCGCAGTTGGCGAGGTCGTGCAGACGGATGGTCGTCCCCTGTCCGCAGACCAATCAAGGGGTTAAGACGTGACAAACGCTGAAAGGATTGACCGCAATACCTTTTTCCGGCTCATCCGCGAAACCGTGTTTGGCGGCAGGATCTCACAGTCAGCCGTAAGCGCGATCAACACAATTCTTGATGAATGTGGGCGGCGCCAACTCACCGACACGCGCATGATAGCTTATGTGCTGGCCACCGTACGGGGCGAAGTCGGTCCGTCAATGCTGCCAGTGAGCGAGAGAGGCAAGGGACGCGGCCGCCGCTATGGGACGCCGGACCCAAGAACAGGAGAGACCTATTACGGGCGTGGTTGGGTCCAGCTCACTTGGTATGACAACTACCTCAAGCAAGAGCGGAAGCTAAATCTGCCTTTGACAGCGCAGCCCGACCTCCTGATGAGGCCGGACGTGTCAGCCAAGGTTCTGGTCGGCGGCATGATAGAGGGAGACTTCCGAAGAGGTCACCGGCTTAGCACGTACTTCACCCCCACAAAGACGGATTGGCTCGGTGCGCGCGAGATCATCAACGGCAAACACCGCAGTAGCGATGCGTATGCCGACAAGGCCGAGCAGTTCGCCGTCTGGGCGCGGCAATTCCACCATGCGCTGGAGCGCGCGACCGTCCCGCTCGAGACGCCCCAAGCCCTTACAAAACGAGAAGCAGTCGTTGGCGGCGCGGTCGCAGCGGGCAGTGGTGTGGCTGTGGTTGGGACGCAGATAGCTGAATCGGTCGAGACGACAACATCCGGTTCACAGGTGATTGAAACGGTAGACACGCCGACATCGGGCCCGCAGGTTAGTGAAACGGTCAAGACGACAACAGCTAGCCCGCAAGTCAGTGAAACGGGCGAGACGGCGACCGCGGGCCTTGAGGTCAGCAAGACGGCTGAGACGACGGCCAGCCCGCAGGTTGGCGAGGCGGTTGAGATGGCGGTGGCTAGCCCACAGACCGCAGAGGGGGCCGATACGGGTGAGGTCAGCGTTTCGTCTCCGGAAACGGTCGAGACGACAGGGGCACGCTCACCAATCGCCGAACCAGTTGAATCGGCACAGGATACTCACACTTTTTCTAACTGGTATGTTTTCGGCATCGCTGCCGGCGTCCTGATCGTGGTCGGGGTGCTTTTTGCCCTCTATGCCCGTTGGAACCGCGCGGGCCGGCCAGGCTGGCGCCAAGCATGAATATCGGCGTCCGAGGTGAGCTCACATGCCGACGCAGGTTCCGTAGAGACCACCGACTGCCAAACACGTTCCGCCGATCCCACAGTCGATGTCTTGTGAGCAATAGTCTTTCTCCGGAGCCGCAAGATCCAGCGGCTCGCGAAGGCCGCTGTCGTAGTTCCCGCAATGCCCTGTCTTCGCACCCGGGCGTTTGAGGCATCGTTCCGAAAGTGAACACTCCGCGTCGAACGTACATGAGAGAGCCGGTTGCGCGATAGCGAGTAGAAGGACCGCCAACAAGAGTCTCATCATCGCATGGGCCTTCCTATCCGGTGAGCACCAGAAACCGCAGCTTTGCGGTGGTTCGTTATTGAGCGTTGTTCGCCCCGCACAAGTCCATGACCTTAGAGCCCAAAGTAGACAGTATCGTAGTGCGTATCGACATCGGACGCGTTCCGATAGCGCGCATGTTCTAGTTCTGCCCGCCGTAGGTGGTTTGTCTCTTTTGGTCCGGCCACGCTTTATCGATCGCGACGACGTTGTTGTCCTGATGCGGGGAGGCGACGGGCTTGAGAGCGCCGACCGCGGCGGTTGTCCAATAGGCATGGATACGGCCGGCGAAGGGTTGCGGCTTTTCGACAAACAGGCGTTCACCGCGGATCTTGGCGTCCTTGCGCAGCTCCTTCGTTCGGATCTTGCAGCGTTTCAGAAAGGCCGAGATTTCCTCGGGGCTGCCGAAGGTTATGGTGGGCGTCGTCGCGAGATGCATCAAATTGGCGATGTCGTGGTCGTCGCCGAGCGTCTGGGATAGCCCTCGAGCCGCCTCGGCTCGTGCGCCGAGCTCCGACGGCCAGCATGGGGTGAGCAATTGCATTTGCCGCCAGTGCCGCTGAACGCTTTTGCGCCAATCGTGAAGTATCTCGGCGTCTTTAGACCGGAAGGCGGACTTGAATTGCTCGCGGGCCCGGTAATAGCTGAGTTGTAGACCCTTGGAGATGGGTTTGAAATTGTCGGGATAGACCACAAGGCTCGCGAACCGGGGCCGAAGCTCCAGCAGCATCTCGAGGGATTGTGCGGCGGAGCTTTGCTCGAGATTGCGTGCGGCTTCCTCGCGGCGCTCCCCTAGCCAGCCCCGCATATTGTCAATTGCGCTGTCGCCAAGCCCCGGCGCTGTGTTGCGTTCCAGCGTGTTGAGAGCATCGAACAGCGCATGCGCGTCGCGCGCGGCCGCCAGCCCCTTGCCGATGCGGGCAACGCGGGCATTCAAATTCGCGTAGAGGGGCTCGGGCATCCCGGGCCGGGCCAGGAAAAGCAGCGACCGCAGGCGTTTGAAGCATTTTCTCGCGCTGTGGACACCCTTGTGCCGGTCCGGCGGCGCAGCCAGCGACGTATGGGCATTATCCAACTCGGCTAGCGCAACAGAACGCAGCGCCTCGCTCATGGGCAAGGCAGGGTCAAGCCGGTAACTCATCAATTCCCCGCTAATGTGAAACTTCGATGACAATCTTTCCGGCGACCCGTGCCAAAGGTCAAGCCTCAATGCCTAGCGGTCCTCATAGCAGAGGTCCTTAGCGCTGCCGGAAGGGCTCTGTTAGCGCCATCCAAGTCTCTGCCCGTTGATCGGGGGCCTTGTGAGTCAGAAGATCCGTGATCACGGCCAGGCTATCCGCGCCTGCCTCAAACACGGCGGCGGCGCGCTCCGGGGTAATCCCACCGATGGCGACGAGGGGGCAGGGCACCTTCGACTTCCAGGAGGCGACGCGGTCAAGCCCTTGGGGCGCCCAGGGCATCTTTTTCAGAAGCGTTGGATAGATGGGGCCGAGCGCCACATAGTCGGGGTTAGCTTCTAGGGCAATCTTGAGCTCCTCGTCACTATGAGTGCTGATGCCGAGCTTGATCCCCGCACGCCGGATCGCATCGAGGTCGGCCCCGGCGAGATCTTCTTGACCGAGATGGATGAAGTCGGCCCCGGCGTCTATAGCTTCGCGCCAATAGTCGTTGACGACGAGCTGGCAATTGGCCTTCGCGCAGAGCACGAGCGCCTTGTCGATCTCGGCGCGTACGAGTTCTGGGGGCGCGTCCTTCACCCGGAGTTGGACCAGTTTCAGCCCCGCTGGCAAGAGTCGCTTTAGCCAAGCCGTGTCCGGTACGATCGGGTAGAAGGGGTCGAGGTCGATCACGCTTGGAGGGTCAGGATGCGTTGTCGATTTTGAAGAACGGCGTGCCGACGACGGGTGTCGACGGTGTCGCCATGTCACGCGGCTCCACGATCCCCGCCTCGTAGGCGAGCCTCCCACCTTCGACCGCGCATGCAAATCCTCGGGCCATGGTGACAGGGTTGTCGGCCTTGGCGATGGCGGTGTTCAGGAGAACGGCGTCGTATCCCATCTCCATCACCTCCGCCGCATGGGAGGGCGCGCCGAGACCGGCGTCCACGATCAGCGGAGTGTCGGGGAAATAGGCGCGTAAGGTCTGAAGGGCGGTCTTGTTTGCAAGCCCCCGGGCGGACCCGATGGGCGATCCCCAGGGCATGAGCACGTCGCAGCCAGCAGCCGCCAGGCGCTCGGCCACGCTAAGATCTTCGGTGGTGTAGGGCAGAACATCGAAACCATCGGCATTGAGTTCGGTGGCGGCCTCCACCAAGCCGAACACCTCCGGCTGCAGCGTGTCGTCGTTGGCGATCACTTCGAGCTTGATCCAGTTTGTCCCGAACAACTCACGGGCCATCTGCGCCGTGGTGATCGCCTCCCTTGCCGTGCGGCAGCCGGCCGTATTGGGGAGAACGCGGCGGCCCATCTCTTCAATGAGGCCCCAAAAGCCTTGGCCCGTCTTGGCGCGCGCCGACTCACGCCGGATTGACACGGTGACAATCTCAGCGTCCGAAGCCTCGACCGCTTGGCGCAGCAAATCGGGCGAGGCATAGCCGGCCGTGCCGAGCAGCATCCGTGACGAGAATTCTGTGCCATAGAGTTCAAGCATCAATGTTTTTGCCTTAACCGCCCTGTCTTAGCCACCTTGTCTTGGGGCCACGATTTCGATTTCGTCGGCTTCAGCGAGCTGGGTGCGCGCACGCGCGGCGGCGGCGACGAAGCAGCCATTGACGGCCGTCGCAATTTTCGCGCCGGCGAAACCCAACCTTTTGCAAAGCTCCTCTAGGCTGCCTGCGTCGGTCGTGAGCCGTTCACCGTTGACCAAAATCTGCAATGAAGACCTCCGGATGGGTGATGCCGGTTTCCAAGTAATGCGCCACCATTTCGGCCATGACCGGCGAGAGCAAGAAGCCGTGCCGGTACAACCCATTCACAAAGATATAGCCTGAACTGGTGATAATCCTAGGCCGGTTGTCGGGAAAGGCCGGTCGTACGCCCGCACCGAGGGTCACGATCTCCGCCTCGCCAAAGGCCGGGTCGAGTACAAAGGCGGCGCTGAGAAGCTCCAAAGCCGATCGTAGCGTGATTGGCCCGCCGTCTTCCCGCTCAATCGAGGTCGCACCCAGCATGAAAACGTTCGCTCCCGTCTCGTCTTTGCCCCAGGGGACGAGGTAGAGGGGAAAGCGGGGATGAAGCAGGCGTATGGGCCGCTCGAAGGCGATCTCGGGCGCGCGTACGACGATTCGCTCGCCGCGTACGCCTCGGAGTGTCGGCAGCATGTCCTGTGCGCCGAGGCCCCGGCAGTCGACAATGAAGTCCGCTCCTTGCGGCGTATCGCTCACGCCAAATTGGACAACGGCTCCGGCGCTTCGGACTTCGGTTAGAAGGAAATCAAGCGCGGCGCTGGGATCGAGATGGGCTTCGTCCGCGTAGAACAAAGCCGTGTCGAATCGTGACGAGAGTCCGGGTTCCAGCTGTTCCAGTTGCTCAGCGTCAAGGCGGCTGCCCCCTTGTGTCATGCGCTCGAAGCGATCGAGGAGCTTGCGGTCACGCGCGGGTGCCACCACCAGGCTGCCGGCGGACACGAGATCCGGGTAGGCGGCTTGCCATAGCTGAATGCCGCGCATGCCAAGCTCGCGGACTACAGGCTCTGCGCTTTCTTCCTCGCAGCGCGGCGCAAGCATGGCGCCGGCCCAGGGGCTGCACGCCTCCGTGAAGGGCTCAGCCGATTGCTCGACGACGATGACGCTGTGGCCGCGCCGCGCGAGCGTCAGTGCTTGCCAAAGTCCGGTAACTCCGGCACCGCGTATTGCTATTCTGTAAGGGCCAGCCATTAGATTCGAAGCGCTTTGGAATAGTTGAGATCGAAGTGCCTACCGTTGCTTGCCGAGAGAGCCATAGCGCGTCCGCGGTGCCGACACCAAGAGTCC
>JASJEH010000065.1 GCA_030064755.1 Methyloceanibacter sp.
ATCTCCGATGGCGGCATTCGCTATTCCGGCGATCTTGCCAAGGCCCTCGCAGCGGGAGCGGACTGCGTGATGCTCGGCTCGCTCTTGGCAGGCACAGACGAGAGCCCTGGCGAAGTGTTCTTGTATCAGGGCCGGTCCTACAAGGCCTATCGCGGCATGGGCTCTATCAGCGCCATGGCACGCGGGTCAGCGGACCGGTACTTCCAGCAAGAGATCAAAGATACGCTGAAGCTGGTGCCCGAGGGCATCGAAGGGCAGGTGCCCTATAAGGGGCCGACCGCCAGCGTGCTGCACCAGCTGATCGGCGGCCTGCGTGCATCGATGGGCTACACCGGGTCCGCGACCATCGCCGATTTCCAAGCGAGGACGCAGTTCATTCGCATCTCCACGGCGAGCTTCCGCGAAAGTCACGTGCACGACGTGACCATCACCCGGGAGTCGCCGAACTACCCGAGAGAGAACTAGAGCGGGCTTATCGTTTGCGCTATCGCCTAGCGGCTGCTTGAGCGCGTTCTCGTTTGCGCTACCGGACTTTTTGTAGGCCCTACCGCTTCGCTACTTCAGGACGGACGGCCTACTTGAGCGCGCTCTAGTTTGCGCTACCGGCCTAGCGGCCTGCTTGAGCGCGTTTCCGTTTGCACCATCGCCATCTCGCCCGTTCTCTGTCTCGTCATTGCCGGACCCCGGTGCTGGGGCATGACAATTGGAGGGTAACGTATGCGTCGCCACTCTCGTCATTGCCGGACTTGTTCCGGCAATCCATTGGGGCCTCCCAACAACTGCAGACTCCCAAATGGACCCTCGGGACAAGCCCGAGGGTGACGACGGAGTGTAAGGTTAGGACGTGCCTCAATGCTCGGACTCGTCATTGCCGGGCTTGACTTGAGCCTGCGCCCGGGCCGGCAGAGCCGGACCCGGGTGGCAATCCATACCGATGGCCTCTCAGATCTTGCTAACGTCACGGAGTGGATACCCGGATCAAGTCCGGGCATGACGGTGGAGTGTAAGGTTAGGACGTACCTCAAGGCTCTGAATCGTCATTGCCGGACTTGTTCCGGCAATCCATACCGCTGACCTCTCAGGTGCTGCCAACGTCACGGCGTGGATGCCCGGGTAAAGCCCGGGCATGACGAAGGGAGAGATTGCGGCCCCGCCCACAAGCAACCAACTTGCCCGTTGCCCATGCGCAACAGACTCCACAATAGCGACCAAAAACACCCCTGCGTTCCCCATCGAACAAGAAATGATTCTGGTGCGGGAAAGACGGCCCCCCAAGCACTCTGGCATCGTCCTCCATAGCAAACGCGCGCGGCGTGCCTTTCGGTGTTGAGCCTCTGAGGAGGTGGCGCGCGGCGGCACATTTTTGGGGGACGACACATGCAAAAGACGGCGGGACAGAAGAAGCAACAAACGCAAGCTGCAGGATCAAGTGGCATGCTTAGCGTGGCACCGCGCCGCCAACCGGCACAGCCTCATGTGCCGCTACGGCACAACGCGTTGCGTCACGGCCTGCTCGTGTCTTGCTGCGCGCTGGCCCTCGGTCTGGCTGTATCCCCAGAGGCGTCGGCTCAGGCCACATTTACCTGGACTGGCAGCGTAAGCACCAACTGGCTTCGGGGCTTTAACTGGAACTCAGGCTTCGTTCCCGGCAGGGGCCCTATTAGGAACGTTGACGTGGACATCGTCAATGTCGTCCCCAACCAACCCATCATCGATGGCAGCGACCCTGTCTATTTGCCTGTTGACCTCGGCACCGGCGATATCCAGGTCGACATAGGGCTCCTGACGATTAGGAACGCGGGCGAGCTGCGTAATCAATACGGGCGCATTGGGCAGGAGCTGGGTAGTAACGGTGCAGTCACGGTCACTGGCGACGGCTCGGTCTGGGAGAACACCGGCAATCTCTATGTCGGTTACTACGGGACCGGCACGCTCAATATCGAGAATGGCGGCAGGGTATCAACTGAACAAGAAGCGTACATCGGGTTGATGAACGGAGGCAATGGCGAGGTGACGGTCACCGGCGAGGACCCGATCACCGGGGTAAAGTCGACCTTGGAAACCAGAGACAATCTAGTAGTCGGCGATAACGGCACCGGAACGCTTGTGGTGAGTTACGGCGGTATGGTTTCCAGTGGGAACGGGTACATTGGTGATTATGTTCGCGGCAACGGCGAGGTCACCGTCACGGGCGACGGCTCGACGTGGAATGTTGGCGGAGAGCTCGTTGTCGGTCGTCAAGGCACCGCCACACTCACCATTGCGAATGGCGGCACGGTGACTGTCGCGGGCGGCACGGGTGTCGTCACCGTCGGTCGAAATCTCGGCGCCACCGGCACCGTGAGTATCGGCGCGGGCGTCGGAGAGACGCCGGCCGCGCCGGGCAGGCTGAACGCGGCCGAACTACGGTTCGGCGACGGGCGCGGCGCACTGAACTTCAACCATACGGACGAGAGCGGCGGCTTTGAGTTCGCACCGGGCATGTCAGGCATCGGTACGATCAACCATGCATCCGGTTTCACGAACTTGACCGGCGACAGCACGAACTTCCAGGGCACGGCGAACGTCACTGGCGGGACGCTCTCGGTCAATAACGTGCTGGGCGGCACTGTCATCGTCGACGGCGGCAGGCTCGAAGGCATCGGGCAGATCGGCAGCCTCAACGTGAATCGCGGCACCTTCGCGCCGGGCAATTCCATTGGCACGATGACCGTGAACGGGCCCTTCGTGCTGGGTGGCGGGGGTACGTTCGAAGTTGAAGTGGATGCAGCTGGGAACAGCGACCAAGTCATCGTCAACGGTACGGTCAATCTGACCGGGGCAACGCTCACGGTCTTGGCCGAGAGCGGCACTTATGCAACGCGCACGGACTATACGATCGTGGAGAATGACGGCACGGACGCGGTCTCAGGCACGTTCGGGCAAGTGTCCGTGAACAGCGCTTTTCTGACCCCGTCTGTCGACTATGCGGCCGGCGACGGCAACGACGTGGTGCTGACGCTCGAGGCCGTCCCCTTCACGGTCGCGGTTCTGGCGGCTGGAGCGGGCGGGTCGGGCAACCAGTTCGCCGTCGCGCGGGCCCTCGGCCAATTCCCCACGGACAATGCGCTCTTTGGCGCGATTTTTAGTCTGACGAGCTTTGCTGAAGCCCGCGCGGCCTTCGACGCGCTCTCGGGCGAGGTGCATGCGAGCGTGGCGGGGACACTGGTGGACGACAGCCGCTATGCGCGCGAAGCGGTCATGGGCCGCATGATGCAGGCGGGCCACAAGGGTGGTGCGCTGGGGGAGGACGGGCCGCAAGTGGCTCATCAGTATGATGACCAAGCCATGCGCCTTGCCAACGCCTATGACGGCAAGTCGCTTGTCGAGGTGCCGCAAGTCTCGCCGCTGGCGTTCTGGACCCAAGCCTATGGCGCGTGGGGCACGTTCGATGGGGATGGCAACGCCGCAACGGCGGATCGCGATCTCGGCGGCTTCATCTCGGGCATGGACGCGGATGTCGGAGGCGGCTGGCGTGTTGGCCTTGCGACTGGGGCGTCCTTCTCCGATGTGAGCGTGGACGCGCGCTACAGTGGCGCCAACACAAGCACCTATCATCTCGGCGGCTATGGGAGCGGCGAGGTCTCTGGCCTCGCGCTGCGTGCCGGTGGGCTCTGGGCGTGGAGCGAGATCGAGACCTCCCGTGCTGTGACGTTCACAGGCTTCTTCGAACGTCAGAACGCGGACTATGACGCTGACACCGGCCAGCTCTTCGGTGAGATCGCTTACCCAACCCAAATGGGCGGAGTCGAGCTCGAGCCGTTCGCGGGCCTGGCCTATGTCTCTGTCGAGACAGGCGGCTTCCGCGAGAAAGGCGGACCGGACGCATCTTTACGCAGTTCCGGCTTCGACCAGGACGTGGGCTACACGACCCTGGGCCTGCGCGCCGCCAAAACGATCATGTGGGGCGGCATGGCGGTCACGCCGCGTATCGAGGCGGCCTGGGTGCACGCCTTCGACGACGTGACCCCGGACGCAAGTCTTGCCTTCGCTTCCACCGGCATCGGCTTCGACGTGGCGGGCGTGCCGCTCGCGGAAGACTCAGCGCTGCTCGACGCCGGGCTTGATCTCGCGGTCAGCGACCGCCTCTCAGCGGGCGTCTCCTACCAAGGTCAGTACGCGGACAATTTGTCCGACAACGCCGTCAAAGGCCGCCTGACGTGGTTGTTTAACTAGGAGCGGCACCGCCTTCTCTTCGTCATTGCCACACGCCGTAGCCTCATCCTGAGGTGCGAGCGAAGCGAGCCTCGAAGGATGAGGGCGGAGTGTTTTTCACGGAGTTGCCTCAGCGCTCTGACTTTGTCATGGCCGGGCCCAGACCCGGCCATCCACGTCTTTCCTGCCTCACCTCACATTCGTGGATGCCCGGATCAAGCCTGTGCTCGGGCTGGCGAAGCCAGACCCGTGTATCCGGGCATGACGGGAGTGGATGTAACGCACGGACGTGCCTCAATGCTCTGCCTCGTCATTGCCGGGCTTGACTTGAGCCTGCGCCCGGGCCGGCAGAGCCGGACCCGGGTGGCAATCCATACCGCTGGCTTCTCAGATCTTTCTAACATCACGGCGTGGATGCCCGGATCAAGTCCGGGCATGACGGGAGTGGGGGTGGCATGGCCCAACAACGGACTTCGGCTGTCATACCCGCGAAAGCGGGCATCCAGTAAAGGCGGCCGGTCGTGATCCGGCAGGGTCGCTACGTTTGTTCTCTGACTAGTCATTGCCGGACACCGCGCTCAAGCAGCGAAGCGATAGGGCATACACGGAGTCCGGCAATCCATTTGGGACTCAGCAATTGTGGCACGGCCCAAGTGGACCCTCGGGACAAGCCCAAGGGTGACGCACGAGGATGTGGCACGGCCCTAGTAGACCCCCGGGACAAGTCCGGGGGTGACGACTGAGTTGGTGGTACGGCCCCTCCCTCAAGTAGCCGCCAGGCGATAGGGCAAATAGAGACTCCCTCAAGCAGCGAAGCGGTAGGACAGCCCAAGTGCCCTAACGCCTGGCGGCTTGAGGACACATTACCTTGCGCTAGCGCTTGGCTGCTTGAGGACAATGGCCGGCTCGAAAGTCCGCGATACTCCTCTCTCGTCTCTTGGGATTGAGAATACCGCCAAAAACTACCATTTATAGGGGTGTGGAAACTCGACGTTTGAATGGCATCGCGGAGCGGGTCAATGAGCGAACCAAAGACCCCGTCTAAAACCAGTTCGAGCGAGGTCGCCCAAGGCACCTCGTCCTCCGCGGAAGTTGATGCCTTTCTAGGCAAGGTGAAGAGCCTTCAGCCAGCCAACACCGGGTCTGGCGGAGGCCGGCTGATTTTCGCCATGGACGCGACCATGAGCCGTCAGCCCAGCTGGGACCTGGCACTCGGCCTTCAGAGCGAGATGTTCCGCGCGGTCAAGCAGGTCGGCGGCCTCGACGTGCAGCTGATGTACTTCCGGGGTTTCAGCGAGTGCCGCGCCAGTAAGTGGGTGCGCGATCCCGATGCCCTGGCCCGGCTGATGCGACAAGTCCATTGTGAGGGTGGCTGCACTCAAATTCGCAAAGTCCTGTCGCATGCGCGGAAAGAGACCGGCCGTCAGACCGTCAACGCCTTGGTCTATGTGGGCGACTGCATGGAAGAGAGCGTCGATGCGTTGTGCCAACTTGCCGGCGAGCTCGGGCTCATCGGCGTGCCCGTGTTTGTCTTCCAGGAAGGGCACGATCCCCGTGCAGAACGGGCCTTCAAGGAAATTGCGCGTTTGTCTCGGGGGGCCTATTGCCGCTTTGATGCGGGATCGGCGGCACAGCTCCGCGCTTTACTTGCAGCGGTCGCGGTCTACGCTTCGGGTGGCCGAAAGGCGCTCGAAGGCGCCAAGAGCGGGGCTGCCACGCTTCTGCTCGAACAGCTGCGATAGGCTTTTTGTATGGTCTATTTCTTTCTTGGTTGCGCGCTGCTGATCGGCCTGTTGTTGCTCGCGCGCATGATCGTCAGGGCTAATCCAAAACAGCTGGCAGGCGGCATTCGCAAGGTCGGGGCGGTAGGGCTTTTTGCCGTCGCCGGCTTTCTGGCGCTGCGCGGCGCTCTGCCGCTGGCAATCCCACTTGCCGCCTTTGCCATGAGTCTCATCGCTGGGGGCGGCGGTGGCGTCGGCTCGTTCGGCGGCTCGGCTGAGAAGTCCGAGGGGCAAGCGTCGCATGTGCAAACCGAGCGGCTGGAAATGGAGCTCGACCACGACAGCGGCTACATGGACGGCCGGTGTTTAGAGGGCAAGTTTGAGGGCAGGGCGCTCTCGTCTCTAAGCGAAAACGAAGCGATCGAGCTCTACAACAGCTTCCAGTCCGACGGGCTAAAGGAAGCCGCGCTGATGGAAGCCTATCTTGACTGGCGCGTGCCAGATTGGCGGCATAAGGCAGAAGCGGCGAGCGATCAGGGCCAATCCGGCGGGTTTGCCAAAGGCCGGATGAGCGTGGAGGAAGCCCGGGCCGTCTTGGAGGTCGCACCTACCGCTTCGGAAGAGGACATTCGCCAGGCTCATCGCCGATTGATGATGAAGCTTCACCCCGATCAAGGTGGGTCCACTTATCTGGCTGCGCGGATCAACGAAGCGAAGGACGTCTTGCTTGAGACCTGAGCTTGGCCCGCTTGGCGCTACTCAGCAGCAAGAGCAATGCAGTCGAGCCGCATGCGCTTCAGCTTTTCGCAGGTGCTGCGCGCGTCGGACTTCGTGAATCCAGCGAAGCGTGCCCGGTACCATTCCCGATTGTCTTTCTGGAACGTCGCCGTGAAAGGCAAATGCCCGTCGAGAAGCTGTGGCGCGCGTTGACGCACCATTCCGAGCCGGTTCTGGGCATCGGCCGGGGATGTATAGGACCCGACTTGGACATGGTAATGGCCCGTGCGCGCGACCGTCGGAGCAGGCGCGGAAAGACGGTTTGGCGCTAGGCTCGGTGCGAGACTGGCCTGTACGATCGGGCGTTGTTGTGCTGGCTGGGCCACCGCGTGCTGTGCTCTTGGCGGCTGAGGCTGAGCCATAACGGGTTGTGCTGCTGCGGGACGCGGAGCCGGGCTACGCGTTGCGACAGGAACGGCCGCGCTTGCCACGGAGACGATCGGCTTGCGGGACGGCCGCGGCGGCTTCGGCGCACCGAGCAGTGAAGCAATGAAGTTCGTGGATCGCGGCTTTTGCGTCGATGCCTTCGACCAGTGTTTGTCGAGCAGTGATGCCATTGCTGCATTGCGTTGGGAACTGGTCTTGCCGCCAAGCACCACGCCGACCAGGTGCTTATTGCCCCGTTCGACTGCAGTCGTCAGGTTGAAGCCGCTCGCGCGCGTGTAGCCCGTCTTGATGCCCGTTGTCCCTTTGTAGCTGAAGAGCAGGCGATTGTGGTTCCGGTACTTGCGGCCCTTATAGGCAAAGTACTTGGTCTCGAAGACGCTGTAATACTCCGGGTAGTCCTGCATGATGTGCATGGCGAGGATCGCCTGGTCGCGCGCCGTGGTCATCTGCTCCTTATTGGGAAGCCCAGATGCGTTGCGGTAGGTCGTGCTCTTCATGCCCAGGTTGCGTGCCGTCTGAGTCATAATGCGCGCGAAGTTCTCTTCAGTGCCGCCCACGTTTTCCGCAATGACTGCGGCTGCGTCGTTGGCAGACTTCGTCACGAGGGCCTTGATGGCATCCTTTACGGCGATAGTTGACCCGGGCTTCAGGTAGAGCTTCGTCGGAGACTGGCTGGCGGCGTGCTTTGAGACTTTTAGCTTCGTATCGGGCGTGAAGCGGCCGGCGCGCATGTAGGCGAACAGCACGTAGAGCGTCATAATCTTCGTCAGCGAGGCGGGCGAACGCAGCACATCGGCGGACTTTGAATAAAGGACGTTGTTTGTGTTCGCGTCGACAATGATGGCGGCTTTGACACGCTTATCCGCATAGGCATCACTGACATTTGTCAGCGTGACGCCGAGCGCCAGCATGAGCGCCAAACCAATCCGCGCCGTCCGACGTAAACTCGCTGATGGCCGGCGACCCCACGATCCGCGCGACCTGACCTGAAACTGTACTTTACCGAACACTGTGGCTTACGCCTTTCCCCGTTTGTCACGCCGCTCTCAAGCGCTTTAGCGCGTCCCTCAGAAGCGGTTGCGGATCCATCGTTCCGCGTTGCAACGCCGACAAGGGGAAAGGCTAGGATTTGTCGATTGCCAAAGCGTTAAGGGCGCCGGGCGCGGGGCGAGCCTGCGCGGGGGCTTCGTGGGCGAACATTTCTTGTGCAGTGCAAAATCGTGGTTGACGTTTTTTGTGCAATGCATATATTTGTTTTCGCGTTCGCAGCATTTTCCTACCCCAACTTGAGCAGAGGGCCCTATGATGAAAGGTTTTGAAGAGTTTCAGAAGGTTGGCAAAGACGGTTTCGATGCCTATGTCCGCTCCTTCGGTGAGATGAACAAAGGTTTCCAGGCTATTGCCGCCGAGTTCACCGACTATTCCAAGAAGGCTTTCGAAGACTCCACCAAGGCTTTCGAGCAGCTGGCTGGTGCCAAGTCCTTTGAACAGGCTATCGAAATCCAGTCTCAGTTCGCCAAGAAGGCCTACGAGGGCTACATGGCTGAGATGTCCAAGATCGGCGAGATGTATGTCGGCCTGGCCAAGGATGCCTACAAGCCTGTTGAGGCTGCTATGGCCAAGAAGGCCGCGTAAAGCGACAGCACCTTATCTTCCTCCCAAGGATGGCTCGGGGCGCTGCCCCGGGCCATTTTTTTTGCGCAGATGCTGCTGCTTTTTTGCCCAGGTGCTGCTACGTGCGGCGTCTTGTCCCTTTTCTGTCAGGAAACCGCGTCACATTTGCATTTTCACGTCGCGCTGAATTGCTGCCCTTGGTGTGATGGCGCTACAATAAGTTCGAGAGAAGGTTCCAGGACCTAGCAGGGCGCTCCGCCTTGGAAGAGGTGCGGCGCGGTCCCACATACGGGACGACGATTGAAGGCTAACGATGGCGCGCAATGGCGACCCGCGCCGGGACGACGACTCCGGCACCCAGATCGTTACGAAGACTCGGCCCAAGACAAAGCGGCCGAGCCTCTACAAGGTATTGCTGCTCAACGACGATTACACGCCGATGGACTTCGTGGTGTACATCCTTGAGCGGTTCTTCAACAAAGCTCCGGAGGAAGCGACTCGGATTATGCTCCACGTCCATCAAAAGGGCGTCGGCATTTGCGGGGTCTACACTTACGAAGTTGCCGAGACTAAGGTAGCTCAGGTCACAAGCTTTGCCCGTCAGCACGAGCATCCGCTTCAATGCACGATGGAGAAAGAGTAGGAATTCCGTGGCGTCTTTTTCGACCAGTTTAGAGCAGGCCCTCCGGCGCGCGCTGCAATACGCGAACGAGCGCAGTCACGAATACGCGACGCTTGAGCATCTGCTGCTATCGCTGCTGGACGACCGCGATGCGGCCGCTGTTATGCGCGCCTGCGATGTCGATTTGGATCTGCTGCGGGAGAAGCTCACCGGCTATGTCGACAATGAGCTCTCCGGGCTCGTCCTCGACAATCACGGTGATGCGCAACCGACTGCGGGGTTCCAGCGCGTGATCCACCGTGCGGTGGCGCATGTGCAGTCGAGCGGGCGTGAAGAAGTGACCGGCGCGAATGTGCTGGTCGCGATCTTTGCCGAGCGGGAGAGCCATGCGGCGTTCTTCCTGCAAGAGCAGCACATGACCCGCTTCGATGCGGTCAACTACATCAGTCATGGGATTGCTAAGCGCGGCGGTATGTCCGACGCACGGCCTGTGCGTGGGATCGAGGACGATGCGGCGACGGTTGACGGCAACGATGACAAGAAGCGCGGCGCCGATGCGCTCGAAGTATACTGCATCAATCTGAACCAGAAGGCGCGCACTGGGCGGATCGATCCGCTCATCGGGCGTCAGGCTGAGGTTCAGCGCACAATCCAGGTGCTCTGCCGCCGGCAAAAGAACAACCCGCTTTTCGTGGGTGACCCTGGGGTTGGCAAGACCGCCATCGCCGAAGGCTTGGCCCGGCGCATCGTTATGGCCGACGTACCGGAAGTGTTGTCGGACGCCACCATCTTCCAGCTGGACATGGGCGCACTTCTGGCGGGGACACGCTATCGCGGCGATTTCGAAGAGCGTCTGAAGGCGGTGATGCGGGAGATCGAGAATTTCCCCGGCGCCATCATGTTTATTGACGAGATCCATACCGTGATCGGTGCGGGTGCGACTTCGGGCGGCGCCATGGACGCGTCTAACCTGTTGAAGCCGGCGTTGCAGTCGGGCTCGCTACGCTGCATCGGCTCGACCACGTACAAGGAATACCGTCAGCATTTCGAGAAGGACCGGGCGCTTGTGCGCCGCTTCCAGAAGATCGATGTGAAGGAGCCCTCTGTGCCCGACACGATCGAGATTCTGAAGGGCCTCAAGCCGTACTTCGAGGACTTCCACCGCATTCGCTACACGAACCAAGCGATCAAATCGGCGGTGGAGCTCTCGGCGAAGTACATTCACGACCGGAAGCTGCCCGACAAGGCAATCGACGTGATTGACGAAACGGGTGCTTCGCAGATGCTGGTTCCCGAGCGGCAGCGGCGGAAGACAATCGGTGTCAAGGAGGTGGAGAACACCATCGCCACCATGGCCCGTATTCCGCCCAAGACCATTTCCAAGACCGATGCGGAAGTGTTGCGCGGCATCGACGAGGATCTGAAGCGGGTCGTCTTCGGACAGGACAAGGCCATCGAGGCCTTGGGCGCCGCCATCAAGCTGAGCCGTGCGGGATTGCGCGAGCCGGGCAAGCCCATTGGCTGCTACATGTTCTCCGGCCCCACGGGCGTCGGCAAAACTGAGGTCGCACGTCAGCTGGCCACGCTGCTCGGGGTCGAGCTGCTCCGCTTCGACATGAGCGAGTACATGGAGCGGCACACCGTGTCACGCCTGATCGGTGCGCCTCCGGGTTATGTGGGCTTCGACCAGGGTGGTCTTCTGACCGACGGCGTCGATCAGCATCCCCATTGCGTGTTGCTGCTCGATGAGATCGAGAAGGCCCACCCGGATCTGTTCAACATCCTTCTGCAGGTGATGGACCACGGCAAGCTGACCGATCACAACGGCAAGCATGTGGACTTCCAGAATGTGATTCTGATCATGACCACGAATGCCGGCGCTTCCGACATGGCCAAGGAGGCGATTGGGTTTAACCGCACCAAGCGCGAGGGCGACGACGAGGAGGCGATCAATCGCCTGTTCTCGCCGGAGTTCCGCAACCGGCTCGATGCGATCATCCCGTTCGGCGCGCTGCCGCCGTCAGTCATCGCGCAGGTCGTCGAGAAGTTCGTGTTCCAGCTCGAAGCGCAGCTTGGAGACCGGAACATCACCATCGAGCTGACGCCAGAGGCCAACGATTGGCTTGCAAAACGCGGCTATGACGAGAAGTTCGGTGCGCGGCCCTTGGCTCGTGTGATCCAAGAGAACATCAAGAAGCCGCTCGCAGAGGAGATTCTCTTCGGCGCGCTGAAGGATGGCGGGACCGTGCGTGTGATCGTGAAGGAGGAGGACGGCCAGAAGAGCCTCGACTTCGACTACATCTCGGCGGACACCCCGGTTAAGCCGCGCGATCCCGACGAGGAAGAGGCGGAAGCCGAGGTCAAAGCCAAAGCAAAGGCGAAAGCGTCCAAGCCCAAGGCCAAGCGCAGCCGCAAGCCCCGGCGCGGTTCGAAGGAAAACGGCTCCGGCTCCGTTCCCAAAGTCCCGCTCGGCGAGGACTAGGGACTTCGTGCTTCTGCATTTGTTTTCTGAATCGTCACCCCCGGGCTTGACCCGGGGGTCCATACCGCCAACCCCTCCTATGTTGCCCAGGTAACGGCGTGGATGCCCGGATCAAGTCCGGGCATGACGACGGAATGGTTGAACGGATTTGCCTCACAGACTCGTCATTGCCGGGCTTGACCCGGCAATCCATACCGCTGACCTCTCCTATCTGGCTCAGGTAACGGCGTGGATGCCCCTGTCGAGCCGGGGCATGACGACGTGAGCGCTACCGCTAATGCTCAGTGGTCTGGTTGAGCTTGTCCAGGATGTGTACGAACAACGCGCGCGCTTCGTCGCTCACGCGCAAGTCGTGAACATGCAGCCAGTGCGCCACGAGGGTGACAAGCCAGTCGGCATCTCTGTCGTTGAGCGCCTGGTTGATCCGCCAGCCGAAAAACGGCTCGTCCGAGCGGCGGAGGCTCGCCATCTGCCCATTGTCCCTATCGGAAAAGCTATCGTCGTTCATGCGGCCACTCCCGTTTGCTCATGAAAACGGCCACCAGAGAGTCGTCGCAAAGCGATCTCTGGTAGCCGGGGAGTTCGTAAGCCGCCAGTAGACGACTGCTATGGCCTTTAGGCCGGAGCCCTGGACATGCGCCAAAGCCTCCCCGACCATAGATCGAGGAGACATCATTGCGGCCGATGTCAGCCGCTACTGGAGAGGTTACGACACCCCGGGACTGGCGTTGACTCAAGGTCCACCAGTCCTAGTAGCAAACTACACCGCAGCGAAGAGATTCGGAAGCACGAGCTTTCTCTGACGCGTCATGCTCGGGCTTGTTCCGAGCATCCATTAGGGACTCTGAAATTGGTGCGCGGCCCTAGTGGATTGCCGGAACAAGTCCGGCAATGACGAATGAGAGTGCGGCACGGCCCAAGACCCAACTGCGGCCGGCACATCCGCCCGCGCTCAAGTAGGCCGCTCGTCCTCAAGCAGCGAAGCGGTAGGACATGCAAGACGGCCAGTAGCGCGTACAGGTATGACGCTAATGCTCCGTGGTCTGGCTTAGCTTGTCCAGGATGTGCACGAACAACGCGCGCGCTTCGTCGCTCACGCGCAAGTCGTGAACATGCAGCCAGTGCGC
>JASJEH010000017.1 GCA_030064755.1 Methyloceanibacter sp.
CGTATCGCGGGATATGCTCTCAAATTTTTCCTCGATCCTGAAGCCAAAACGCCTCGGCAGAATGGTTCAATCTAGCCAGGAAAGGCTCTAAGCGCGCGCGATAATGGGACGCCGCATCCGACAGCGGCAACCCTTAAAACTGGGTCGAGGCGCCGAAGCGGAAGAGCTCGGTTCTGTCGAAGTCGGCCTTTAGCAAGGCTTCGGCGAGATCAGCGCGGAGCGGACCAAGCGGAGACTGCCAGATCAGGCTGACGCCGGTGGAGAGGCGGACATCTGCGGTGTCGTAAATGAAGCTGCCTTCGTCGACATCGACGGCCTGGACCGCAGCCTCGCCCGGCTCCCAGAGAGAGCCGGCGTCAACGAATACGGCACCCTGCATGCCGAGGTTTTCAGGAATGAGCGGCAGCGGGAAGCGAACCTCGGCCGTTGTGGCCCAGAAATACTTGCCACCCAGTGCGTCCTCGTTACAACCGGACACCCGCTCGCCCGTGGTCGGGCTTCGACATGCATCGCGTGGACCGTAGCCAGCGCGTTCGAACCCGCGGATCGTCTCACCGCCCTTGAAGAAGAGGTCGGTCAGACGCAAGTCTTCGCCGCCCCAGGGTTCGATGATACCGCCCTGCACGCGTCCCACCAGCGTGATCTTGTTGGTGATCGGATAGTAGCCGCGTGTGTCAAGTATGAACCTGTTGTACTGCACGTCACCGCCGACGCCCGCGAAGTCTTGCGAAATCGAGGCAAAAATGCCGCTGGTTGGTTGCTGAGGCAGGTTGCGCGTGTCGTACGCCAAGGTGTAGCCCAGGCTCGAAACGATGACCGCGCCCTCTTCCGCAGCCTGCTTAATGGCAAGCGAAGCGTCTCTTGTCGCGTCGTAGATTTCCTCGCGCTGCAGCCGATAGCGCAATCCGAGTTGCGTGTTGTTGGCGACCGGGAAGCCGATACGCAGGTTGCCACCGGTGTCGCGCTGCCTAAACGAGGCCACGTCCGTCAAGTCCACCTCTTTGTGGAAGATGTCGAAGCCCGCGGCAATGTTGCGGCCCAAGAAGGCCGGCTCGGTGAAGCTGAAGTCTATCTGAAAACGTTCAAGGCTGCCCGAAAGCCCAAGTCGAACAAATTGACCGCGGCCCATCAGGTTGCGCTCTGAGATACTGACGTCGCCGATAACGCCTTCCACTGTGGAGTAGCCGACACCGAACGAGAACTCGCCAGTGGGCTGCTCAACAACCACGACGTTGACGACGACACGATCAGGTGCGCTACCCGGCTCGGTCTGAATATCGACGGTTTTGAAGAAGCCGAGTGAGCGCAAACGCTTTCGCGCTGCCTCGATCAGCAGGCGGTTATAGGCGTCACCCTCGGCAAGCCGGAACTGCCGTCTAATGACCTGGTCTTCGGTGCGGTAGTTGCCAACGATATTGATCCGTTCAATGTAGACGCGCGGACCCTCGTCGATGACATAGGTGATGTTGATCGTCTGTGTTGTCGGATCGCGGTCAAACCTGGGACGGACTTGGCCGAAGGCGTAGCCCTGTTCGGAAACCTTCACCGTCAAGGCTTCGACCGTCTTTTCGACCCTCTCGACATTGTAGCGTTTGCCAGGCTTCGTTAGCAGTGCGCCGCCCAGCGCGCCCACATCCAAGGATGGGAGCGAGCTCTCGATATCGATATAGCCGAAGTCGTATCGCGGACCTTCGTAGATTTCGAATGTGATTACGAATCCGCTCGTATCGCGATTGAAGAGACCGCCGCCCCCACCGGGCTCGATGTCTGCGTTCGAGGAGAGGATGCGGACGTCTGCGTAACCGTTCTTCAGATAGAATTGGCGCAGTAGCTCTCGATCGAGCGCCAGCCGGTCAGGGTCGTAGATATTGTCGTTCTTTAGAAAGCTGAGCCATCCCGTGCGCTTTGTCGTGATCACAAAGCGCAGTTGGGACGCGCTGAAGGAATCATTGCCGACAAATCGAATTGCCTTGACCTTCGTCTTGACCCCTTCGCCAATCTGATAGACGACCTCAACCCGGTTGTTTCCCAGCGGAATGACCTGCGCGCTAACCTGAGCATCGTACAGGCCCTGCCGCGCCAGAACATCGCGGATGCGCTGCTCGTCCGCTTGGACGCGCGCTGGTGTATAGACGGACCGGGGTTTAGTTTGGATTTCAGCACGCAGGGTTTCGCCGTCGACGTCTTTGTTGCCCTCGAATCGTACACGCGCCACGACGGGGTTTTCGACCACGACCACGACAACCGTGGCGTATTGGCGGCGAATACGAACGTCCTTGAATAGTCCTGTGGCGAACAGCGTCTTCAGGGATTGATTGATCTCACCTGGATCGTAGGGGTCGCCCGCAGAAAACGTAAGGTAGGACCGGATCGTCTCGGCCTCGACGCGCTGATTACCCTGCACGACGACAGAGCTGATCGTGGAGCCCTGAGCAGCTGCTGTGAGGTCGCCAAGGCCCACGCTGACACTCAGCGAGAGCGGGACGCTACACAATACTAGGAGGACCGCTATCAGCCCTCTTTCCAACGTCCACCGCACCATTTCTGGTGTAATCCCCCGTTAACCCCAACCCCCATAGGCTCAACTGCCTATAAGTCTTAACTGGCCACTTGTTTGTGGCCGATTTTAGATACGTTCTGCCTCTGTTCAGAGGAATTCGCGTGGTTCTTTTTGTTCCCTGCCCGCGGACCCCACTATCACAGAAACTTCAAATGAATCAGATCGTTCCAGGTTGCGAAGATCATTAGCATGAGGACGAGCGCAAGGCCAATGCGAAAACCGATTTCCTGCGTGGATTCGCTCAACGGTTTGCCCCGCACAGCTTCGATTGCGTAGAACAGCAGATGGCCACCATCGAGCATAGGTATTGGGAAAAGGTTGATGAGCCCAATACTGACCGAGATGATGGCCGCGAGATTGAGAAGCGCAAGAAAACCGGCGGTTGCGACTTGTCCCGATACTTGAGCAATTCTCAATGGGCCGCCCAGCTGGTCGGCGTCTTCGCGACCCTTGATCACGTCATAGAGGTATCCGAGGGACCGGGACACGACAAAGTAGCATTCCTTGACCCCCATCACGAATGCGGTGGCCGGATCATGCCGTTCGAGGGTCCAGTCGTCCGGTGAGGCGCTCCGCTGGATGCCGAGAAGCCCTATTTTGAAGGTGTTTCCAAAGCGATCGGTGATTTCCTTACGTTCCGGAGTCGCCGTCAGATCTATGGCGCTACCGTCCCGATCAACCACAAAGCGCAGTTCCCGATCGGGGCTCGTGGCCACGATTCTCTGCATCTCCGAGAAATTCGAGATGCTCGTGCCGTCGATGTTCGTGATGAGGTCGCCTGGCTTAAACCCGGCCCGTTCCGCGGCGCTGCCCGGGTTGATCCCATCGACCCGTGGGGCCGTTATGCGTTCGCCAAAGATGCTGAACACGGCCGTAAAGATGAGAATGGCGAAAATGAAGTTGGCGATAGGGCCGGCGGCGACAATGGCAGCGCGCTGACCTAAGGATTTTCCCTGAAAGGTCTTTGCCCGATCGGCCTCAGGCATCGATTCGAGCGACTTCTGTCCGGCACTCGCAGCATTCTCATCGTCGATGAACTTCACATAGCCGCCGAGTGGAATCCAAGCGAAGCGCCAGCGCGTCCCATGCCGATCGTTGAAGCCGAAAATCTCGGGGCCGAAGCCAATTGAGAACGCCTTGACGCCGACCCCGCACCAGCGCGCAACAAGGAAGTGCCCCATCTCGTGGACAAAGACCACGATGGTCAGAATAAACAAGAATGGGATGAGATAGCCGAGAAACGTGCCGCCGAAGCCGGCGAGCGATGAGAATATGTCCATAAGTCCAGTTACCTAGAGAATTGGGCCCTTCTTAGTCAGGAAGTCTTCTTAGTTAGCAAGCCTTCGGGACGCTTATCCCACTGCTCATTTGCCCGTTGAGCTGTCGTGACCGTTGAGCTGTGCCGGCCGGCCTGGCCGCACGGCCTCGAACCTCAAGCTTCTACCCCCGCGCCTGACCAGCGCGGCAGCCGATCCCGAGCCCGACGCCTTGCCTCCTCGTCAATCTCATAGATATCTTCTGCGGTGTCTGCCGGTAAAGTGATCAGATCGGCGCAGTCTGCGAGCGTTGTTTCGACCAAGCCGGCAATACCCAAGAACCCTAGTCGCTTCTCAAGGAATGCTGCAACGGCGACCTCGTTGGCCGCGTTCAGGACCGCCCCAGCACTCCCACCCGCATCAAGGACTTCCTTGGCCAAACGAAGTGCGGGGAACTTCTCGGGGTCCGGAGCTTCGAAGGTCAGCGAGCCGAGGGCGGCAAGATTGACGCGCTCATTCGGTACGTGCATCCGAGCGGGCCAAGCGAGGCTGTAGGCAATGGGTGTTCGCATGTCCGGGCAGCTCAGCTGTGCGAGAACGGCACCGTCAGTCATCTGCACGAGACAATGCACGATGGATTGGGGGTGGACGAGCACGTCCAGCTTTTCTGGCGGCAGTGCAAAAAGATGATGCGCCTCGATGAGCTCCAATCCCTTATTCATCAACGATGCAGAGTCGATTGTGACTTTCGCGCCCATCGACCAGTTCGGATGCTTCAGGGCCTGCTCAGGTCCAGCCGACGCCATCTGCTCGACGCTCCAAGTCCGAAAGGGACCGCCCGAGGCCGTCAGGCAAACGGTTTCAATTTTGTCGATCTCAGTGCCGGTCATCGCCTGTTGAGCGGCGGAGTGTTCGGAATCGACAGGCAATAACGTCGTGCCATGGCGCGCGACTTCACGCATGAAGATATCGCCGGCGGACACGAGGCATTCCTTATTGGCCAGCGCCACCGCAGTCCCCTGCTTCACCGCCCGCAAGGTTGGCCGAAGACCAGCGACGCCGACAATGGCGGCCATGATCCAATCGGCCGGCGCTGAAGCCGCCTCCAGCAAGGCCTTGGGGCCGGCCGCGACTTCAATCCCTGTGCCTGCCAAGGCCAGCAACAAGTCCTTGTAGCTTCCGGCGTCGGCGGTGACGGCCATTTTTGCGCGATGCTGGACGGCAAGCTCCGCGAGTCGTTCGACGTTCTTGTTTCCAGTTAGCGCGACGACATCGTAGTCGTCCGGGTTCCGCTCCACGAGGTCGAGCGTGCTTTCGCCAATAGAACCCGTCGCGCCCAGAACGCTGATCCGCTTCGGGTTTCGGGCGCCGGAGCGCGGGCTTGGCCTTACGTCTTCGCTCACGGGTAACAGGGTGCGCGCCTCACCATATCATGAGCCCAGCGCCCGGATAGGCCGGGTTGCGCAGGGCGATCAACGCTGCCACGACCGCCGCCATCAGGAGGCTGTCAATTCGGTCGAACAAGCCACCATGGCCTGGAATGAGTTGGCTCATGTCCTTAATCCCCAGGCTCCGTTTTACCGCACTCTCAAGCAAGTCACCCATCTGGCAGGAGAAGGCAAGTACCAATGCCACCAGAGCCAAGGCTAGCGGTGACGTGCCGCCGAGGATGTACGCAAACAGCACTCCGACAAGCATAGGGGTTGCTGTGCCAACGAAGAAGCCGCTCCATGTTTTTTTGGGGGAGATTGTCGGCGCGAACTTCCGCCCACCGAAAGTCCTACCGCCTGCATAGGACGCCGTGTCCGTGGTCCAACTCACAACGAGAATAAACAAGATCGAGACGAGACCGTGGTTGGGGTCGCTGCGAAGCCAGATCAAAGCGGCGGCTGGGAGCGCAACATAGGCCAATCCACCAGCGTCGAGCTGCGCGTCGCGCGGCGTCTTTTTTTGGTAGCCGGAGATCAAGAGCGTGACAAATGTCGCGGCAAACACAATTGCGGCAAGCTCGAACTTGTGGAGTGCCGTGAGAATGATCACCGCCGTGACGCATGCGACCTGGACTATTGTTGTTGCGTCGCCGCCTGTCTGGCGGGTCACGGAGCCCCACTCCCAAAGGAGAACCGTTGCGGATGCGATGGCAATAAGCAGAAAGGTCCAAGGGCTGATCACAAGCGCAGCGAGAGTCAGAGACGCCAAGAAAATGGCGGAGCCTATCCGGCGCCACAGTTCGGGTGCTGACTTGCGGTTAGGTTCGCTCGGTGCCCCCGGCGAAGGCGTTGGAGATGTCACGCCGTTGATCTCACGGTACGGCCACCGAAGCGACGGTTCCGCTGCTGAAACTCGGCGATAGCTTCTTCGAAATGAGTTTTGTCGAAGTCTGGCCAGTAGGTATCCACAAACACGAACTCGGCATAGGCGAGTTGCCAGAGCAGGAAGTTCGACAGTCGCAACTCTCCCGACGTTCGAATAAGCAGGTCGGGATCGGGCAAGCCATCTGTGTCCAGATAGGATCCGAAAAGCTCTTCGGTAATGTTCTCCGGAACGAGCTCGCCGGCCTTAACATCTTCCGCGATGTGGGTCGCCGCCCGGGTGATCTCATCGCGCGCACCGTAGTTGAAAGCGACGGTGAGATTGAGCGCTGTGTTTTCTTTCGTGAGTTCAACTGCGTCGTCCAACATGCGTTGGACATCGTTGTCGAGATCCTTGCGGGAACCGATGATTCGAATGCGAACGCCGTTCTTATGAAGATCGGCGAGATCGCGTCGAATGAACCGCTTCAAAAGCCCAAAGAGGTCCTTGATCTCTTCCGCAGGCCGCGACCAGTTCTCCGACGAAAAGCAGAACAGCGTGAGGTGTGTGATGCCGAGGTCTCGGGACGCCTCGACGGTCCGGCGAACGGCCTCAACCCCGCGGCGGTGACCCTCGACCCGTGGAAGACGCCTTTCGGCAGCCCAGCGGCCATTGCCGTCCATGATGATGGCGACATGGCAGGGTGCCGGACGGGCATCGTCGCCCCACTTGTTATCTATTGCGAGCGTCACAGTCAGCCTCTCCGCAACAAGCGCCCGAACGCGTCGATACGCAGATCCAGATTAGACCTGCATGATCTCCGCTTCTTTCGTGGCGAGTGCCTCGTCGATTTCCTTGATCACCTTGTCGGTCAGATCTTGAACCTTGTTGGCCAGTGCATGGTGATCGTCCTTGCCCATGTCACCGTCCTTCTCCGCCTTCTTCAAATGCTCCATGCCGTCCCGGCGTACGTTGCGAACCGCGACGCGGCCTTGTTCGGCATATTTGTGAGCGACCTTCGCCAATTCCTGGCGCCGTTCTTGATTGAGCTCCGGAATCGGCAGCCGCAAGAGCTGTCCCTCGACAACTGGGTTCAACCCCAAATCGGACTCACGAATGGCTTTTTCAACCGCCGAAACCTGGCCCTTGTCCCAAACCTGCACGGTAATCAAGCGTGCCTCCGGGACATTAACGGTCGCCACCTGGTTCAGGGGCATCGGGTTTCCGTACGCTGATACCATAATCGGGTCGAGCAGGCTTGCGCTGGCGCGGCCGGTGCGAAGTCCGCTGAACTCGTGCTTGAGGGCCGTCAGCGCGCCGCGCATCCGTCTCTCGATTTCGTCCAGGTCAAAGTCAGACATCTTGCCTTCCCTAGCAGCCATGGTCCGGGCGTCGGGTACCCTACATGGCGCGTTGTGTTGGTGTTTCCGTATGGGTAGGACAGCTTAACCGCCGTCGATTATCGTCGAGGCCCCTTGGCCTTGGAGTTCAAGAGCCAAACCGCCTTGGTTCTTGATGGAAAACACAATTATCGGAATTCGGTTGTCTCGGGCAAGGGCGATTGCCGCCCCGTCCATGACCCTCAGGTCCTGCTTGAGTACATCAGTATAGCTCAGTTGGTTATAGCGCTTTGCATCCGGCACTTTCATGGGGTCGGCGGAGTAGACGCCATCGACCTGTGTGGCCTTGTAAAGGGCCTCGCATTCCATCTCCGCGGCCCGCAAGGCAGCGGCGGTATCGGTCGTAAAGAAGGGATTGCCAGTGCCGCCGCCGAACACCACGACACGCCGTTTGGCCAGATGATCCAGCGCTTTGTCGCGGATGTAAGGCTCGCAGACCGTGGGCATCGGGATCGCGGACAGCACGCGGGCTGTCTGGCCTGCCCGTTCGATCGCCGTCTGAAGTGCGAGGGCGTTCATCACCGTCGCGAGCATGCCCATGTAGTCGGCGCGGGCTCGATCGATGCCGCCCTCGGCCGCCATCATCCCCCGGAAGATGTTGCCGCCGCCCACAACAACACAGATCTCGACGCCCATTGACGCCGCCAAAGCGATGTCTTTGGCGATCGGCTCGATAACCTCAAGATCGATTCCGAAGCCCTTATCGCCGGCGAGTGCTTCGCCAGAGAGTTTGACGAGTACGCGCCTGTAGCGCGATTTCGCGGTAGATGGTTTGTCCATCAACGCAAGGCTCCGGCGGCACTATGACGGAAATGACCCAACAACCGGCCTGGCCAAAATGGCCTCGGTCCTCCCAGGGTTGGACAGGCGGTGACTTGGCCTGGAGCCACCGCGCAGACCCTAAGCGCCCGAGGCAGCGGCGGCAACCTCGGCGGCGAAGTCGCCTTCGTCCTTCTCGATGCCTTCGCCCAGTGCAAACCGGTAGAAACCGGTGATCTTGATGGGTCCGCCAGCATCCTTACCCGCGGTTTCCATAGCCTTGGCGACCGTGTTGTCCGGGTCGTGGACGAAAGGCTGCTTGAGCAGAACAACTTCCTCGTAGTACTTCCGCAACCGCCCCTCGACCATCTTCTCGATCACGTTGTCGGGCTTGCCGGACTCTTTGGCCTGCTCGGTGAGGACGGTGCGCTCCCGCTCCACCAATTCCGGATCGAGACTGTCCGTGTCGATGGCTTGCGGGTTGGTCGCAGCGATATGCATGGCCACCTGCTTGCCGAAGTTCTTTACGGCTTCCGCATCGCCTGCGGACTCGAGGGCAACGATCACGCCGATCTTGCCGAGACCCGGAGCGGCCTGGTTATGCATGTAGCTCGCGACAACGCCCTTATCGGCGGCTAGATGGGCCGTCCGGCGCAGGGTCATATTCTCGCCGATCGAGCCGACCATTTCCTTTAGTGTTTCCGCGACAGAGGTGCCACCGTCGGCGTAGGTCTCGCCACCCAGCTTCTCGATGTCGCCCTTGGCCTTAATGGCCGAGTTGGAGATTGTGTTGACCAATTCCTGGAAGCTCGGGTTCCGGGCCACGAAATCCGTCTCCGAATTGACCTCGACAAGAGCCGCTTCCGAGCCAGCCTCCGAAAGACCGATCAGTCCTTCCGCAGCAACGCGGCCGGCCTTCTTGGCGGCTTTGGCGAGGCCCTTCGCGCGGAGCCAATCGACGGCGGCTTCCATATCGCCGTCATTCTCGTTCAGCGCCGCTTTACAATCCATCATGCCCGCGCCGGTCTTCTCGCGGAGCTCTTTGACCATGGCTGCAGTGATCGTCGCCATCCGTTCCTCTATCTCTTGAGTGGCGCCGGGCCTCGATGGCCCGGCAATTCCGTTACGCGTTTTCTTTAGACTCCGCCTCGGCGGCTTCCGCCGGGGCAGCTTCGGCTGGGGCCGCCTCAGTCTCCGGGGCTTCTTCGATGGCCGGTTCGGCGATCGGCTCCTCGGCCTCGCCGAGATCGACGCCCATCGAGCCCTGACCACGCTCAATACCGTCAATTGCGGCGCGGGCGATGAGGTCGCAGTACAGCGTGATGGCGCGGCCCGCATCGTCGTTGCCCGGAATGGGATAGGTGATGCCGTCGGGGTCGCAGTTGGAATCGACGATAGCCACGACCGGTATGTTCAGCTTGCGGGCCTCGGCGATTGCGATGGACTCCTTGTTGGTGTCAATCACGAAGATGAGGTCCGGCGGGGCGCCCATGTCCTTGATGCCGCCCAGCGAGATTTCGAGCTTGTCCTTCTCTCGGGTGAGCTGCAGCAGCTCTTTCTTGGTCAAGCCACGATGCTCGCCCTCTAGCAGCTCTTCCAGGGCCTTCAGGCGCTTGATGGAATGCGAAATGGTGCGCCAGTTCGTCAGCGTGCCGCCAAGCCAGCGGTGATTGATGAAGTACTGGGCCGACGAGCGCGCGCCCTCGGCGATGGCCTCGGTGGCCTGCCGCTTCGTGCCAACAAAGAGCACGCGACCGCCTTTGGCGACGACATCAGAGATGGCGACCAAGGCCTGGTGCAGCAGCGGTACCGTCTGAGTCAGGTCGATGATGTGAATGTTGTTGCGGGAGCCGTAGATGAACGGCGCCATTTTCGGGTTCCAGCGATGTTTCTGGTGGCCGAAGTGAACACCAGCTTCCAAGAGCTGGCGCATAGAAATATCGGGCAGTGCCATGGGACTGCAGACTCCTTTTTCCGGTTTTTCCGCCGCGGGGCGAAGAGAGACCGGCCAAAAGCCGGTCACCGGAGCGAGCGCAAAGGTTATGGAGTACCTTTGTGACGCTTGATCCCCGCGTGTGAGATGGTGCGCCTTATAGGGGGCAGGCTCTCGCTTGGCAAGCCTGGAAGCACCTTGAAATCAAGGCCTGTGGCGGGTGAGCTTAGCTTTAGAGCGCGCTCACCTCGCGGACCCCGTTCAGGAGCTTAAGGGCACTGCGTTGACGCGGTGTCGAGTCGATCCCTTGCGGGACATCGAACGCGACCTCCTTGCCGTCGAGCAGGAGGTGAAGTCGGAACCGCCCTTGCCCGCCTTCGGTACCGATTTGAGCGGCGAGGTCGGCGAGCACTTGAGGGTCGTCCACGGTGACTTTCATCCCGGAGGCGCGCTCCTGGGCGGTGTTGTCGAGGGAGGAAAGCCCTTGCACCCGAACGCGTACCGTCTCGCCATCGGCCTCAGCCTCCACATCCAGCAGCACCACCGATCCCGCCTCCAGAAGCGGCCGGCCCGCAATCAGCGCTTCCGAAAAGATCACTGCTTCAAATTGGCCCGTCGAATCCGAGAAGGCCACAAAGGCATACGGGTTGCCGGTTTTGCCCTTGCGCTCGCGGGACGCGAGCACGGTGCCTGCGAGCCGACCGACCACGTGCTTGGTCTTGGCCTTCGCGGCGAACTCTACCCAAGTTTCGACGCCCATGGACTTGAGGACTTCGCTGTATTCGTCGAGCGGGTGACCGGTAAGGAAGAAGCCCACAGCCTCGAACTCTTTGGACAGCCTTTCGGTGGGCAGCCAGCGCGCCGCCTTGCGCAGTTCGATTGGCGGTGGGGCCTGGTTGCCGCCAGAGAAGAACAGGTCGTTCTGGCCCCCAGCGCGGGCGTCCTGGGCGCTGTTGCCTGCGAGGATCATCCGATCCACGTTCTCAAGCGCCGTCGCGCGATCGATGCCAAGCTCGTCGAAGGCTCCAGCGGTTGCGAGGGTTTCCAAGGCCCGCTTGTTCACTTGGCGCGGGTTGAGGCGGCGCGCAAAGTCGGAGATGTCTTGGAACGGGCCGTTGGCGTTCCGCTCCGCCACGATCGATTCAACAGCGTGTTGCCCGACATTCTTCAGTGCTGCAAGGGAATAGCGAATTGCGTTGCCGCTTGGTATGAAGCCGACGTCCGAGTGATTCACCGAAGGCTGCTCGAGTTCGATCCCGAGCCGGCGCGCATCCTGAGCGAAACTGTTGAGCTTGTCCGCATTGCCCATATCGAGGGTCATGGAGGCCGCGACAAACTCAGGCGGATAGTTCGCCTTGAAATAGGCCGTCTGATAGGCGATGAGCGCGTAAGCTGCCGCGTGAGACTTGTTGAAGCCGTAGCCAGCGAATTTGGCGACCAGCTCGAAGATGTACTCTGCACGGCCCTTTTCCACGCCATTGGCCACGGCGCCTTCGACGAAGCGAACGCGCTGCTTGTCCATCTCCGCCTTGATCTTCTTACCCATGGCGCGCCGCAGCAGGTCGGCTTCGCCCAGCGAATAGCCAGACAGAACCTGTGCAATCTGCATCACCTGTTCCTGGTAGATGATGACGCCATAGGTTTCCGCCAGGATCGGCTCAATCATGGGATGAAGGGTCTCGATTTCCTCCTTGCCGTGTTTGCGGTTCACGAAGGTCTCGATGTTGTCCATCGGACCGGGGCGATAGAGCGCAACCATGGCGATAATGTCTTCGAACCGGTCGGGCTTCAGTTTGCGCAAGGCATCGCGCATGCCCTGACTTTCCAGCTGGAACACGCCCACCGTCTCGGCCCGCTGGATGAGTTCGTAGGTCTTGGTATCGTCGAGGGGAATTTTCGCCGGGTCGATCTCAGTGCCAGTCTTCTCGATCAGCTGACGCGCCATGTCGATGACCGTCAGCGTCTTGAGGCCGAGGAAGTCGAACTTCACAAGCCCCGCGGCTTCGGCCCACTTCATGTTGAACTGCGTGGCTGGCAGCTGCGCGCGCGCGTCTCGGTAGAGCGGGATCAGTTCGGTCAGTGTGCGGTCGGCGATCACCACGCCCGCTGCATGGGTCGATGCGTGACGGTACAGCCCTTCGAGGCGCTGCCCGATATCGAGAAGCTTGGCGACGATGGGCTCCTTGTCACGCTCTTCTTGCAGGCGCGGTTCTCCTGCGATGGCTTGGGGCAGCGTCACGGGGTTCGCCGGGTTGTTGGGCACCAGCTTGCAGAGCCGGTCGACCTGGCCATAGGGCATCTGCAGCACGCGGCCCACATCGCGAAGGACGGCCCGGGCTTGGAGCTTACCGAAGGTGATGATCTGGGCGACACGGTCTTCGCCGTAATGGTCGCGGACATAGGTGATGACCTCGTCGCGTCGGTCCTGGCAGAAGTCGATATCGAAGTCGGGCATGGATACGCGTTCCGGGTTCAGGAAGCGCTCGAACAGAAGCCCAAACCGGATGGGGTCGAGATCGGTGATCGTTAGCGCATACGCGACAAGAGAGCCCGCGCCGGAACCGCGGCCCGGACCCACGGGAATGCCCTGTCCCTTGGTCCATTTGATGAAGTCCGAAACGATCAGGAAGTAGCCCTGATAATTCATGCGTGTAATGATCTCGAGCTCGAAGCCGAGCCGCTCGCGATATGCAGCCTCATCCGACCCCGGCGCCGGGCCATGCTGCGCCAAGCGCGCGTCCAGGCCCTCCTCTGCCTGAAGCCTCAATTCGGCCGCCTCGGTTTCGGCTAGCGCGGCGTTTGCCTCCCCACCGGACAAGAACGCAGGGAGGATGGGATCGTGCTTCTTGGGCCGGTAGGCACAACGCTGGGCGATCTCCGCCGTGTTCTCGATGGCCTCTGGCAGGTCGGCGAACAAGGCGCGCATCTCTTCGGCGGTCTTGAAATAGTGCTCGGGGCTCAAGCGGCGACGCTCGTCGACGGCGACATAGCTGCCTTGCGCGATACAGATCAGGGCGTCATGGGCTTCGAAATCATCCGCCGTGGCGAAGAATGGCTGGTTGGTCGCGACTAGCGGAATGTTGCACTCATAGGCCACCTGTACGAGCTGAGGTTCGACGGCCTTTTCATGTGCCAGACCATGGCGTTGAAGCTCTATGTAGAGACGGTCTCCGAAGATCTCATGGAGGACCTCGATCCGGTTTCGAGCCAGTTCGGCGTTGCCGTCGGCGAAGGCCGTATCCACGAGTCCCTCGGGGCCCCCGGTGAGCGCGATCAGGCCTTCCGCATGCGCTGTCAGGTCATCGACGGAGACGAACGCCTCACCGGTCTCAGCAGCGTTGAAGTAGGCGCGGCTCGACAGCTCCATGAGATTGCCGTAGCCGGCTTCGTCCTTGGCCAGCAACGCAATGGCACCATCGGGCGTTTGGCATTGCGCTTCCGGTGAGCCGGGGTTCTTGCTGGGCTTCTCGAAGGTGAGGTTCAGCGTGCAGCCAATGATGGGCTGGATGCCCGCCCCGGAGACCGCTTCGGAGAACTCAAGCGCGCCGAACAGATTGTTGGAATCGGTGAGCGCCAGCGCGGGCACGTTGTCGGTCTTGGCCAACTCGACAAGCTTGGGAATCTTGAGTGCGCCCTCCAGTAAGGAATAGGCGGAATGCACCCGCAAGTGCACAAAGGGTTGCTGTTCACTCATGATAATCCGTCTCGGAATATAGCCGACTCACCCAAGTCTTGGACGGAATAGTGGACCCCTCGCCTCTGTTGGCAAAGCGGTCAGGTAACTGCTTCCACCACGGCGACCTCTTCCTCCACAAGCAATCCTTCGGTGAGACGCAGGACCCGGTCCATGCGGGCCGCCAGATCGAGGTTGTGGGTGGCGATCACAGCCGCGACCCCCTCGTCCCGAACAAGGCGCATCAACTCGTCGAAGACTTTGTCGGCCGTGTGGGGGTCGAGATTACCGGTGGGTTCGTCCGCGAGGAGAATTCTTGGCTCGTTGGCCACGGCGCGGGCGATGGCCACGCGCTGTTGCTCGCCACCGGAAAGCTCGGCAGGGCGATGCTCCCAGCGGTCCTTGAGACCGAGTGGGTCCAGCAGCGCCTTGGCGCGTGTGCTGGCGTCGTCCTTCGGGCGGCCCAGCACGAGCTGGGGCAGCATCACGTTTTCAAGGGCGGAGAACTCTGGCAGGAGATGGTGGAACTGGTAGACGAAGCCGACTTCCATACGCCGAATGCGGGTGCGTTCGTTGTCGCCCAGCGTGACGCAGTCCTGATCGTTGATGATAACACTCCCGGCGTCGGGCTTCTCCAGGAGACCCGCAATGTGAAGCAGGGTCGACTTGCCGGCGCCGGAGGGTCCAAGCAGTGCGACGGTCTCGCCGGGATAGAAATCCGCGCTCGCCTTCTTCAACACATCGATACGGCGGTCGCCTTGGGTAAAGCCACGCTCGAGATCCACGAGCTTAAGCACCGGCGTTCTTTTGACTGCGTCCACGGTGCCCCCCTACTCGTAACGCAGCGCTTCGACAGGATCGAGACGGGAGGCCCGCCAAGCGGGATAGACAGAGGCAAGAACCGAGAGCGTCAGCGCCATCACGACCACGGAGACAGTCTCGCCCATGTCTATTTTTGCTGGTAATTCAGACAGATAGTAGAGTTCGGCTGGAAAGAGTTCCGTATCCGTCAGCCAGGAGACGAACCAGCGAATATGGTCGATGTTTAGACAAACAAGGACGCCGAGAATGAGGCCCGCCAAGGTTCCGGTGACACCGATAGTAGCCCCGGCGATCAGGAAGATTCGCATAACCGAGCCGCGGGTCGCGCCCATGGTGCGCAGTATGGCGATGTCGCGCGCCTTGTCTTTCACGAGCATTTTG
>JASJEH010000066.1 GCA_030064755.1 Methyloceanibacter sp.
GACCTTTTAGAAAGGCCTTCTCGGCCGGCGTATCGACAGAGATCGCCATCAGCGACGCTGCGTAGACCTGAATGCCCACCTCCGCGTTGGGAATGGCCTTCACCAGCCCAGCCAGATCCTGAGGCTTGGATATCTCGGCTTGAACGAACCGCTTCTCTTCGCTGGTGATGCCGCCTTCGGAGAGCTTTCCGGTAAGCCGCTCGATTTCGTCTTGGGAGACCTGGCCGTCGGACTTGATGGCCTCGATCATGCCGCGCAAGCAGAGTTCCGCGGTCTCTGGGGCTGAAATCTGCTGCACCTCGGTCTCGCTGAGGCCGAGCGCGTTGACGTTGTCGCCGCCGGCAGCCGACTGTGCCTGCCAATTCTTCAGAGCCGACAGGGCCAGCGTCCCGAGGATTGCCATGGCGCTGCCGCCGATCGCGCCCTTCGCCGAGCTGCCGCCGCCGCCCAGGATTGCGCCGGCCAATGCGCCAAGTCCACCGAGCTCGCCTTTGCTCATGCCGCCGACGCCGCTGGGAGAGCCAAGCATCCCGCCGAGATTGCCGAGAATGTCACCAAGGCCTCCGGCGGACTGGCCGCCAGCTGTCTGCCCGCCGGACGCCTGACCGCCGCCGAGGACACTGCCAAGCATGTCGGCAAGGCCACCGCCTTGCCCACTGGAACCGCCGCTCTGGCCGTCAAGAAGGCCGCCCAGGACATCGCCAAGCCCGCCTGCGGACCCGCTACCGGAGGAAGACCCACCAAGGACGCTGCCTAGAATTGCGCCGAGATCGGCCGATCCCTGCTCGCCCCCGAGCCCCTGCGGGCCGGTCGCGTGTTCGATCCGTTGCTGTGTTTGTGGCGACATACCCTGACGCAACATCTCGCCGACAATATCTCCGAAATTCATAGCAGCCTCCGCTCGCAGAATTGCTTTACCCAGAGAGCCCTTATTGTGGTGGCAGATGACAAACTGGCGACAATTATCCCTCGCGCCGCCTCATTCTACTATGGCCCGCAGGCGCAGGCCGACCACCGGGGAGGTGGTGCGAAACATGTAGGAACGGTAACGTACGTTTACCAGGGTGTTACACAGCATCTGTGCGTAGACAGACGAAACCTGGAACGATCGAACCATCAGGAGGCTCTCCAATGACCAAGATCGGAACGACGGCGGCGCTGACAGTCTTCACCGCACTGACGGTCCTTAGTGTCTCGCTATCAGCGGTGCAGGCCCAAGTCTCGGATGCCGTACGCGAGGCTTGCGCGCGCAAGGCGAACAAGGTGACCCCACCGCTCCGTGCCGGCGAGCGCGAGGCTTACATTACCAACTGCATCGCGGATGCCGCGCCAGCGGCGGGCAAGTCAAAGAAGAAGCGCTACTAGGCGCTGTTCAGCGCGCTTTTAGCGTTACCGGGATCGGTGCTACCGGCATCAGCGTGATTTGTGGCTTGAAGCCGAGTTCAGCATTGTCGTCGATGCGGAAGCGAAAGCGCTGGCCGACTGCTGCCAGGATAATCGCCGCTTCCATCAACGCGAACGCGTTGCCTACGCAGATCCGCGGTCCACCGCCGAACGGATAGTAGGCAAATTTCGGGATGCGCTTGGCAAGATTGTCTTCCCACCTTTCGGGATGAAACCGTTCAGGATCGGGGAAGTAGGTCGGATCGCGGTGGTTGACCCATTGGCTCATAAGGATCGTGTATCCGCGTTTAACGCGATAACCGCCAAGTTCGAGGTCCGCTGTCGCTTCCCGGCCGATCACGTAGACGGGCGGATAGAGTCGCATAGACTCGCTCAGGACGGCATGCGTGTAGGGAAGGTTGGGCATGTCCTCGAGCTCAGGCGTCCGTCCTCTGAGCACACGCGCCCACTCGGCAACGAGTTTATCTTCCACTTCCGGATGACGTGAGAGCAGGACCCATGTCCAGGTCAGGGCAAGCGCCGTTGTTTCGTGACCTGCGAGATAGAGCGTCATGGTCTCGTCACGCAGCTCGCGGTCGCTCATATGCGAGCCGTCTTCGCGCTTCGCTGCGAGAAGACGCGACAGCAAGTCGTCGCCAGGCTCTTTGCGCGCCCGTCCGGCGGCGATGAAGCCCAGCATTGTGCGATCGAGATCCGCGATCGCGCGTTTGAGGCGGATGTTCTCGGGGGTGGGCAGCCAGAGTGGTGCCTTCAGCACGCGGCGAAGTCGCTCCGTCATGATATCGAAGGCGAGCTTCAACGTATCGGTGAAGTGCTGCCGGTCGCCGTCGTCCACGAGATCGAACAGTGTCTTCAAGGCAATCTGGCTGGTGAGCCTGCTGAACTCGTTATTGATGTTCAGCCCATCCCCGTCGGACCATTTCTTGAGAGCGTCCTCAGTGATCGCGGTCATGACCGGGGCATAGCTGCGGACCCGTGCGGGGATGAAGGTTGGCTGAATGAGCTTACGCTGGCTGCGCCAATACGCCCCTTCACTTGAGACCAAACCGTTGCCGAGTGCGGGAATGAAGGCCCGAAGACCGAAATGCTTCTTGTAGTGTTTGGCGTCGCGGACCAGCACCTGCTCGATGAGCGCGGGGTCACTTGCCAGAAAAAAGCGCTTGGGCCCAATGCGCGCGCTCGCAAGGGGGCCGAACGTGCGCGCCGTCTCCAGGAAAAAGTCGAGCAGCCCATCGCCAAACTTGTGGGCCGCGCCGCCAATCAAAGTACCCTTGGGGCCTGGCGGAAGGCCCGAATGGAGTGGCTTTCTCGGCTGCAGCATCGAGTACGGACCGGTATTGGGTCGAGGGGAAACGCCAGATAATCGTATCGTGCCGGGTTAATGTGTCAGCCTGCAAGGCTGCGGCAATCTGGATGGAGTCTTAGACCACAAGACGCGAGGTTGGGTTGCAAGATGGCGGTCTGCGCTGTTGCGCCGCGCCCACAGTTTCTGCGGTTTTTTGAAATTCACTTCACGATCTGGAAAGCGGGGTTGCGTAGCCAGGGGCGTTTGGTACGTTGCGCTGCCGGGAACAAAGGGACTTGAAAAATGAAGACTGTATTTGTTGGACTGATGGTAGCGGGCTTTACGGCTGTCTCTTTCGCCGGTGTGGTCCACGCCAATTCGTACACGAAGGCCATTCGTACGAGCTGCAAGGCGGACTATAAGAGGCACTGCAGTGACAAGCAGGTTGGCACCAGGCAGCTTGAAATCTGCATGCGGCAGAAGAAGGCCAGCCTTTCGAAGGGCTGCAAGTCGGCTCTGAAGGCTGCCGGATATCGCTAGTCGACGCTTTCCAGGCGAAGCCAATGGCTGAAGGTTGCCGCGACGCCGTGGAGCGTGCCGTTGGCGTCGCGCAGCTGCCACAAAATTCCATCTTCAATGCGGAAACGGCGTCCGGATTTAGAGATTCGAGTGCCACGATAGCCCGTTGCAAATCCGTCACGGTCCACGGCGCTCAGTAGCCGCTGACGTTCAGCGCGGTCCGGGACTTCGGCGGACAATCTTGAGGGCATCCCGACCATTTCGTCCCAATTGTATTCGAACAGCCCTTGCGCCGCCTTGTTGGCATATATGAACAGGGGATCATCGTCGGTGCTATGTGCCAGGACGCATGCTGGGGCACAGGCATAGAGCCATTGTGGGCTGTCACCGTCGCGGCCTTCAAGAAAGGGCGGTGGGCTCGAAAGCAAGCGCTTGTAACTGTCGGCAAGAAGTCGGAAAAAGGCGGGGTCTGTGGCAAGCGTCATAGGCTGATGGGTCTGAGCAGGCGATAGAGGCATGTGCCACAGTTCGCCTTTCGCGGGTTGCCAGCGATGCTGATTGTCGCCTTTGGTATGATGTTCACCGCCTTGCTGGTCTTCCTGCTCTGGAACCTTTTTGTCAAGTGCCGCGCATTCTGGCGGGCGCGCAAGGCAAGGAGTAAGCGGCGTACCGGGGCCATGTAGACTGGCGCCAACATCAATCGTTCGTACACCTTGTTTACCGTTTGTCGCTAGTCTTTCTCAAGAGTGAGACGCCAAGGCGTTGATGGGACATCGGCATGTTGTTCAACGGTTGCTGCCGGTCCCCATTGAGCGGAATACCAAGGCCGACGGAGTCGACGTAGTGCCGTCGCGGAAATGCCTTGTCGCGAAATTGCCTTGTCGCGAAAATGCCTTGGCGGCGTGGTCTGGTTGAAACTGACTTCGTATGCAGCGCGTTTTCTAGCTGCGGCTAGGTGTGTTCTATGCGTAAAGCGGGGGTTTACTGATGACGAAGGATACGACGATTAACTCACGAGGCCGCGCGTCTCGAGCGAAGCCGGGGACATCGAACGCGACGAGATCCGCAACCGATGCGTCAAAGCTCGGTGCGTCCAAGCCGGTATCCGCTTTGTCAAAGACGTCCAAACCGATAGCCGCTGCGGCCAAGGCCGTGCCGACAAAAACGAAACGGGAGACCGGGACCTCAAAGGCGGGTGGCGCGGGACCAGCCAAGAAGGTTTCCACTGGGCCCACCAAGGCGGCGGTCACAAAGGCGGCTAAGGCTGTTGCAAAGGCCACGAGCAAGACGAAACCCTCGGCGCAAACAGCCAAGAAGGCGGTGGCCAAGCCGGCGAGTGCCAAGCGCGCCGCTCCTGCCAAGTCTGCCGCTCCTGCCAAGTCTGCCGCTTCTGCCAAGTCTGCCGCTTCTGCCAAGTCTGCCGCTCCCGCCAAGTCTGCCGCCACCGGCAAGTCTGCGAACCGCGCTAAGTCCGCCGAGCCGGCTAAGCCAGTTGCCGCAAACAAGGCAGCAAACCCGGCCAAGACCGTTTCGCCGGCGCCGCAATCGCTCGGGCTGCCGCTCCAGGTTGCCGTGCCGGCGGCTGTTGCGATGAACCGTAAGCTGGTGGATATCGCCCATTCGAACGTCAGTGCAGGACTGGAACTTGCGCGCGATTTGGCGGGCGCCAAAACGCCGATTGAGGCGATGAGTCTCGGGGTCGCCTATTGGTTTAATCACATGGGCGCCGTTCAGGCGCAGGCCCGCGAGCTCCAGAGCCTCTCGGCCGCTTGGGTCAAGACGGCCAGCGAGCGAATACGCACGACGTGAGTGAGCGCCCTAAGCAAACAGATGTGGCTCCAATTCCGCGCTGGCTAGCCTAAACTAACCTGCTCGCATCACTGGCGTTGGGAGGTGTCATGCTGCGCGAGGAGTTGACGTTTGTTGGGACGTGCGACATTGCGGGGCTCGTTCGCGGCAAGGGGTTCCCTTCGACCGAATTGCCCGCCCGCCGGAAGCTTGGCATCGGGTGGACCCATTCCAATCTCATGCAGACCTGCTTTGGGCCCATTCTCGATACGCCTTTCGGGACGGCCGGCGACCTTATGATCGTTCCCGACCCATCGGCGGAGGTTCATGTCGACTTCCGCGATGGGTCCGCACCAGAACACTTCTTTCTCGGCGATGTCCGCAATACGGACGGCACCCCGTGGGAATGTTGCGTTCGAGACTTTTTGCGGCGGGCGGTCGATGCGTTGAAGGAGTCGAGCGGCCTCGCAGTGCTGGCGGCCTTCGAACACGAATTCCTTTACACGGGCGTTGAGGACTTGCCAGGTCACGCCTATAGCCTGAGCGCCTTTCGGCGGCAGGGCGTGTTTGGTGAGATGGTCATGGCGGCCATTCGCGCCGCAAGCATCCACCCTGACTCCTTCCTCGCAGAGTATGGGCCGCGCCAGTACGAGGTGACAGTCGGTCCCAACGCCGCCCTTGCCGCTGCGGATGCCGCTGTCATAGCGCGCGAGATGGCGCGCGGCGCGGCGTTTCGCTTGGAGAACCGCGCCATATTTTCTCCGATGCCTGTCGCGGACGGCGCTGGAAACGGCGTGCACATTCACTTCAGTCTTCATGAGGCGTCCGGCGCTCCTGTAACCGGCGACCCCAGCAGCCCCTTGGGGTTGAGCGCCGTAGCCGCACAGTTCGCGGCGGGCGTTCTCCATCACCTGCCTGCTCTATGCGCCGTGACCGCGCCGTCTCCTGTTTCTTATCTGCGGCTGACCCC
Source organism: Methyloceanibacter sp. (assembly GCA_030064755.1). GTDB lineage: Bacteria > Pseudomonadota > Alphaproteobacteria > Rhizobiales > Methyloligellaceae > Methyloceanibacter. The sequence continues at coordinate 5,967 of JASJEH010000066.1, forward strand.
CAATCGCTGGGCGCCGATCGTTGCTGACCTCAAACGACAGGATCGGGGGGCCGCGCTTCGGGTCTGTCCCATCTTCAATCCTGAGAGCGAGGAACAGCGAGCGACACAGTTCAATCTCGAATTTCGCGTCTGCGATGCGGCGGCTAGCCCCTACATGGCGCTCGGCGCATTGATCTTTGCCGGAGCGGACGGTATCGCGCGTCAGATGAGGCTCCCGGACACCGAGGTGCCACTGCCGGGCTCCTTGAGCGTCGCACTCGACCTCATGGAGGCAAGTGACGCCATGAAGTCCTGGTTTGGGCCGGTCTTCTTCGAAGCCTATATGCGCCACAAGCGATCGGAGGTGGCGTATGTGGCGGATCTGCCGGAGGCAGAACTCTGCGGCCGCTACGCGGAAGTCTATTGAGGCTACGAAGCCCGATCAGTGCAACGGCATCAGCGCCAGCATTTCGTCCGTACTCAGCATGCGGCAGTAGCCTTGGAAGCAGCTGAGAGCCGCTTCGTGGCGCGACTCTGTTTCCGCGGCGCATGCGTCGTGAATACACGTCATGTAGTAGCCCCGATCCGCGCCGTCCTTTACGGCGTGATCGATGCATTGATCGGTCAAGCATCCCGCGACGAAGACATCCTCAATGCCGATATTGCGCAACAGATAGTCGAGCGTTGTCGAGTTGAACACCGAGGAGGAACTCTTCGGTAGAACGAGTTCGTCGCCTTGGGGAGCGAGTGCCGGCACGACCTGCGCTTCATGGGAGCCGGGCGGATAACCCATGTCGGACAGCTTGTAGTCGAGACTCCGGTCACGGCCGTCGGCGGTCAGATTCTCGATCACCGTGAAGATCACTTCGAGCCGGGCCTCACGGAAGGCGTCAAGCAAGAGGCGGATATTGGGGATGGCGCGGGTCGTCAGCGCAGTGTGGAACTCGGGACGCCGCTGGGCTTGTTCGGGCCCGCATGTCCCGTTCTGGACGTCGATCACTAGCAGCGCAGCACGGCCATTTTGGATCGGTCGGTCGCGGCGCGTAGACGGGGTGGATTTCATTGCCACTCTTGATTGCCACAATTCTCACAAAACACTAGAACTAGAATATCCATTCAACCACCGTCATAAGGGGGTCCCAATATGATTAGGTTTGTCGCCGCTGTTCTGACTGTTCTATTTTTCTCGTTGTCAGCGACAGCCGAGAGCAGGCTTTCCGACATCGAGGCAATCAACGACGTAGTTGGTCGGCTGGACGAGGCCTATACCCAGAAGAATGCTGAACCCATCAGACTGCTTACGACGAAGGACCACATCGCCATCCTACCATATCGATCAACGCCGCGTACGATCGCGCAGGCCATCGCCACGCTTCCCGCGCTCGATGTCAAGCAGACGAATCTTACCGAGCCCACTGTGGTCATGTTGGGACCTGCCAGCGCTATGCGAACTCTGACCGCCAACTTCGAAGGCTCATTCGAAGGCAAGAAGTTCAACAACAAAGTTTTCGTGACTTCGATCCTGGTCAAGCAGGATGGCAAGTGGCTGGAGAGCTTTTATCAGATGACGAACTTTGCCCGATAGATCATCAAATCGCGTTCGATCTGGGGCCCTCCTCGGAGGGCTTCCCTTAGGTCCGCAAACGGAAGAACTGTTCGGAAACCTGGTCGAGACCCCTGGTCTCCTCGTCGAGCGGATTGTCTCGACGGGTCAAATTACACCTGAAGGCGAGTGGTTCGATCAGAGCCGCGACGAGTTCGTGTTGCTGGTCTCGGGCGCTGCCCGTTTGCGGATCGAGAATGAGGCTGACGATCGGGAACTCGTACCCGGAGACTGGCTCCTCTTGCCTGCTCATTGCCGTCATCGTGTGACCTGGACACAGGCCGAGCCACCCACCATATGGTTAGCAGTCCACTTTGATGCGGTGCCGGAGACCCGGCGATCAGGAGTTAAGTCCAATGGAAACGACGTGGATGCCCCATGACGAGCACGGCAAGATTCACGACCGTGCCGAACTCCCCGAGAGCGTGTACGCCTTTCCCAGGCAGCGGAAAGAACCGCTGACAGACGCGGCGCATGTCAAGAACGCCTTGGCTCGGTTTGATCAGGTCGAAGGCGTCTCGGATGCGGACCGGGACCTCGCATTCGCCAATATTAAGAAGGCCGCTGCTCACTACGGCGTCACCTTGCACGAGACTGACTGGCGGGAGCTCGGGCGCTAGAGCCGAAACAAATGACATCGATGGACTCCATCGGCGGCGCCCAGCCGCAGGGCACCGGCGAGTCTTCCGTTTACTCGCTTAAGGCGCCGCTGCGCGTCGATCTTCAGACCCTTGAGAGCAAGAAGGACCCGTTCTCGTTCTTTGCCGGCCTGCGCGCGGCTGGACCTGTCATCCCGCTGAAGATGCCGTTTGTCGGCAGCGTGTGGGCAACGACGACTTACGATGCCACGGCGGCGATGCTGAAAAACAATTCGTTGTTCGTTCAGGAAGGCCGGCATGCGGGGAAGTCCGGCGTCGCAGGGCTGTCCTGGTGGATGCCCCATGCCATCAAGATTCTCAGCAACAACATGCTGCTAAAGGACGAGCCGGATCACCGCCGCTTGCGCAAGCTGGTCGATCAAGCCTTCCACCGGCGGCTTGTTCGGAACATGCGCGGTGAGATCGAGGCGCTTGCCGACAGAATCCTCGACGAGACGGAGGGACGCGATGAGATCGACCTCGTGGAGGCCTATGCGCGCCGGTTCCCTTTGGAGGTCATCTGCTGGCTCTTAGGCCTACCGGAAGAAAACCGCGGCAAGTTCGCCGAGTGGGCGAGCCATATGACGTCTGCCCTGCGAGGCTTTGCCGTTCTGCGCATGGTGTTCACAATGCCTGGCGTGGTCAGATATGTCCGTGAGCAGATCAATGTGTGCCGAAGGAGTCCGCGCGAAGGGCTTATCACTGAGTTGCTTCAAGCCGAAGAGGACGGCGACAAACTCAGCGAGGATGAACTCCTTTCCATGGTGTTTCTGCTTCTCTTTGCCGGCTTCGAGACCACGACTCATCTCATCACCGACAGTGTGATCGCGCTTGAGCAGAATCCGGAACAGAAAGAGTATCTCTTCGCCGACCCCGCGGCCCGCATGGAGCGTGCCCTTGAGGAGCTTGGCCGCTACATGACACCTGTTCAGAGCACCAAGCCGCGCTACGTCGCGGAGGACTGCGAGTTCTTTGGCCAGGAGCTTCACCGTGGAGAGAACATCGTGGGGTTTCTGGCGGCCGCAAACTACGATCCCGCAGTCTTCGAAGAACCGGATAAGCTCAAGCTCGATAGACTTCCCAATCCGCATCTTGTCTTCGGCACGGGCATTCACTTCTGCTTGGGTATGCAGCTCGCGCGCGTAGAGGCACAGTCAGCCATCATGCGGCTCTATGGCCGTTATCCGAATCTCGAGCTTGCGGCGCCGGACGATCTTCCGTGGATTAAGCGCTTCGGCCTGCGCGGCGTCTTTTCGTTACCCCTGCGCCTCAATGGCGGTGGCCTGCGTCAGGCGGGCTAGGAAACGGGGTCTAGGCCAGCGACGTCACGATAACGAGGATGCTAGCGGCGGCGTAGATGCCGATCGTGACCGCGGCCCAGCGGCGGTCTTCCTTCTTGATCGTTCTTTCGTTCTCCTCCTCTTGCCATGACGTGGCGACGACGCGAGCCAGGGCGACAATGATGAAGAGATAGGCAAGCAGAAAAATCTTGTCGATCATCATGAGATAGTCGACCTCCGGCAGCGTGGAGGTTGCCGTCAACTGGATTGCGACCAAGGTCAGCAAGGCGGTGATGCCGAGGCCGATGCGGCCTTCCACATAGGTGGGCCGCACGAAGTAAACGAGCAGGGCGCAGGCTACGATCAGGGCGATGGGAACGAAGGTCTTGATCGACATCGCCAACATCGGGCGCGTCACCGGAATAGAAAGGATGATGCGCGAGTAGGGCTCCGCGTCCGGCACGGTCGGGTCGCCGAAGTTCGTGGGGTAGGTGTTTGTTGTGATCCTCATCGTCGGGGCGCCCACTTGGAAGCCGGGCAGGGTAATAACAGGATCGACGATGACGGGTGTCTTGCCATCAGGCACGTAGACCTGATCTCCGGCGCCCGCGAGCGTGTCTTCCATGATGACAGTGAGATACTGAGTATCGAACGGGAACGTCTCCAGCTGAAACTTCGTGGAGAACAGACCCTGATAGCGCAAGATAGAGTAGTGCCCCCCTTCCGGCAGTTCGTCGGGTTCCTCGGTCAGTGCTTCGCGCAGGTTGTTGTCCGAGGCGAACCGGTTCATGAACTCCATGGTCTTGGAGGGGTCGATGTCCGGCGACTTCCAGCGGAACCAGACATACAGATCGATCACGTAGTTGTTCGCTTTGAAGTCGAGCTGCTGAATGTCGTTGATATAGGCTCCCGTGATGACTTCCTCGGGTCCCGGTTCGGGTGCGCTTTCGATCGCTTGCCGCACGGGCTTCGGAATGTCGCCGGGTGGCGTTTGAGCGACCGCTGCGAACAGACCGAGCGCGGCGACCACCACCGCCATAACCAGCGCGCCGAGGCAGGCCCAGACACGAAGTGGATCAGCTGAGCGCCGCGCTTGCTCTGTGCACTTAGGCGCGGGGCGCATCGAGTTGCTCCTTGAGCCACGTTCCCATGCGTACTCGCATGCTCTGGTAGGCAACGCGCAGCATCCGACCCATGTTCATGAAACCATGCACGGTGCCTTCATAGCACTCGTACTCGACCGGGACACCCGCGGCGGCAAGCCGTTCGGCATACTCGTAACCCTCATCGCGAAAAGGGTCGAAGCCGGCCGTGATGATGAGGGTCGGCGGAAGCCCTGAGTCGTCTTCGTACAGCGCGGGAATGGCGCGCGGGTCCGCGATCGGCCAGGCAAGCCCGAAATAGTGATTGAAGAACCAATAGAGCATGTCCTCCGGGATCGGAAACTGATCGACAAGCTCCTTCCGCGAAGGCTGTTTCGCCCGCAAGTCGAGCGCGGGATAGATGAGCAGCTGAGCTGCGGCGGGTGCGACGAGGCGGCCCTTGGTTTCATGCAGCGCCACGGCAGCGAGCGATCCGCCGGCACTGTCGCCGGCCACGGCAATGCGGGCCGGATCGATCGACAAGTCTTGTGCCGCCGCCGTCAGCCATTCGAGGGCCGCGACGCCATCATAGACAGCGGCGGGGAAAGGATGCTCCGGCGCGAGGCGGTAGTCGACCGAATAGACCGCCGCGCCCGTATCGGCACACAAAGCACGGCAGAGATTGTCGTGGGTCTCGATATCGCCAAGAACACCGCCGCCACCATGGAAGAACAGGATCCCGGCCCCGCTTGGCGAAGGCGCGACATACTCCCGAATGCGAACAGGCCCGGACGGCCCCATGACCTCAAGATCGCGGGTTGACCCGATCTCAATTGGGCCGACATCGGTTTTCGAGATCGAGCGGCGGTACTCCGCCCGGGCGCTCTCATGGTCCATCTGCCACAGGGGTTTCGTCTTGGATGACGAAACCCAAAAGAGCAGCGCCTCGGCCTCGCGGTCTAGCTTCACCGGTTCCCGTCCTAATAATTCAATGCGATCGTGAGTGCCGTGCGCAGAAGAGAAGAAAAGCGACACCGTACCTAGCGGAACTATGCCCTTTGGGTAAAGCTTTTCGATGCGGGATAACCAGCCCAGCCCCGTCTAAAGCCTGTCTCTACATAGTCCATTCTGGCGAAGATTGAAGGGTCTGCCTGCGCGCTTCTATCCACACCTTGTCCGCGGGGGGCGAAAACACGCCAATAATCGGCGCCGTTGTCTGTTCAGCTTTCGAACGAGGACGGTAACGAGTGGATCCCCATTTTCCCGACGACCGCGCGGCGCCGCCGCCGCGTATCGATCGTGCGAGCCCCGAATACCGCAAGGCCTTCGAGCGATACATCCGTTATGGCGAGCCCATCGAGCTCAACGGTGGCGCGGGTCTTGAAGGCAAGGCGGGCGGCGTCACGGAAGACCGCCCCACGACGCACTACATCTGGCGCACTCGGGGCGACGGCAAAGTGCGCTCCTCCCACGCGGCCAATGACGGCAAAATCTTCGCGTGGGACGATCCCCCGCCCACGGGCCATCCGGGCGAGGACTATGGCTGCCGCTGCTGGGCCGAGCCTTACATTCCGGCGGCGTACTCCGCCCCCGATACGCAAGAGTTCTTCAACATCACCCTGCAGGACGTCTCTGACGAGGGCCCGCCTTGGGGGCACCAGGACTTTGTCCGCCACTATTTCTTCGGCGAGGGGCGGACTGTGACCGTTCGCGAGACGGGGCATCTGAGAGCCGTGGTTGCGGAGTTCATGCGTCAGGCGGGCGATGTGCCCACGCGGCTACCCGGTCAAATCGCGGACTATGCGCGAACCGAGTCCGGGCGCAACTTTGAAGATAGTTTCAGAGCCCCTTACAACATGACCGATATCGTTTTCAGCTTGGGCAAAACCAATATCGGCGGACCCTTCAAAGGCACCCGAGATAATAATCAAGGGTTGCTTTATTTGCGTGGTACAATCAAATTCAAACTAGATGACTGGTTTCGAGATCCCGTGGATATCGAGGAGTGGGTGCAGCCCTATATTGAGGAAATTGATGGTCTTATCGTGCAAGCAAATGTTCTGTCAGTGATTGGAGCCGCATCCATAGTGGCATTTGTTCGCCAGGGGTTGGGCCCCGCGAACGTCTTACTGCGCAGCTATACCGCCGAATTGGACAAATACATCTTGCGGCGAATTGAGCAGATAACTCAGTCCCCCAACAAACTGCCCATTGAACTGCCTGGTGGCAGGCCATACGAGATCGTCGATCAGTGGACCGGACGCTTCAACG
>JASJEH010000153.1 GCA_030064755.1 Methyloceanibacter sp.
AAGAAAAAAGTAGCGGCCGCTCTGCTGGCTGATCAAGCCCGCCCTGGGCGTATCGCACAGGGAAAAGCGGGAATGGATGCAATCTCAACGTGTGCCTTCCGTGTCTTATAGAGTCAACGCCCTTTACTTTGTGAGACCAAAATAAGTCAGTAATTCCCAAGTACTCGAAATCTCTTAGCCATTGCATTAAGTTGATATGCTGACACACGGTAGCGCGCCTACTCCAACGTTGAATCTCTCGCCTCATTCTGCGGAGATCTGCAGTCATGGGTTCGAGGCGAGGGTCGCGCTGCTTCTTGCCCAGAAAACCTATGAGAGGGGTCCTTCGCTGTCTCTTACCTAGAAGATCTATGAGGGTGGCCCAAGGAAACCCGACGTAAACAAAATCACTACTGCTTACGGCGGAGTTCCTAATTTGGTCCATCGCGTGGCGCTCAGTTATTGCTGGCCACTGCCAGTCATAAACCTTGCTCGGGGGTGGGGTGATTATGTCCATGACTTCAGTCCGATCTAGCCGAACGACCAGGCGGCCGCTTGGTGCTCAGCAACGCGCCCGTTCCGCCTTTCAGCCCGCGCCCCTCGATGACCAAGGCGATGCTGTTCGCCGTTCCCATCGACGTCTTGCCAAGTAGCAAGCCAATCAGCGCCAAAATAGTTGAGATCATCCACACACGACCACACAAATTCTTTCGGTGCCCCTCCTAGGGGTGCCGACCAACTATGATCAGCCCCACCTGAGTGGTCCGATTTGATTGTTAGTGCATGACCGGCCTGTGGTCCATTGTGATGATGTTTGCGGAGCCGGCGGACGGTAACCCAGGGCGCTATGTGGTCGCTTGGTGTTGAGGTGTCTCCTCCATTGCACGATCAGGATTTGCGCCTCTCTGATGCCGTAGAAGATCTCTCCGTTGAGCAGTTCATCGCGAAACCTGGCCATTTGAACTCTCGCAATTGCCGGGCTCCCAAGGTGACCTTGGCTCGACACAAGCGGTCTTGGCCCCGACGGCGGCGATCCAGTCCCGCACCGCCTGCGCCAGGAACTCGGGCCCGTTGTCCGACCGGATCAAGGCCGGCACGCCCCGCAGGATGAACAGGTCGCTCAAGGCGTCGATGAGGCTTTGTTCGCGGCCCATTGTCTACAGCAGATCGTTCATCTCGCGGCCTAGGCTGGGGTGCGGTACTCGCTCACTCACCCGGCGGCTTATGTGAGCGCGAACTTGGTCCGATTCGCTGACATTCTGGAGGCCTTTCGGTATACAGATGTCGAGCACGTCGTCTTTGCATCGTCGAGTACGGTCTACGGAGCGAAGACGAGCACACCGTTTGGCGTCCAGGACAAAGCCGGCCTTCCTCTGAGCCTATACGCTGCCACGAAGAAGTCGGATGAGCTCATGGCACACGTGTATGCCCACCTTTACGGACCGCCTGCGACTGGCTTCCGATTATTTTTACCGTATACGGACCGTGGAGACGGCCCGACACGACGTATTTCAAGTTCTTTGGAGAAAATCTCGGCTGACGAGGCCATTGATGTCTTCAACCAGGGTCACCACGCTCGGGACCTCAACTATATCGACGACATCGTCGAGCCCGTCGTACGCGTTGTGGACCGCATTTCGCAGCCGAATCCCGATTGGATCCGCGCGACGCCCGATCACAGTAGCTCTTCGGCACCTTACCCTATCTACAATGTCGGAAACAGCCAGCCTCTAAACCTGATTGACTTCATTACGAAGATCGAGAACGCAGTCGGGTGGAAGACGAGGAAGAACGACTTGCCCATGCAGCCCGGAGACGTCATTGAAACCTTTGCAGATGTGACCGACCTCGCGAGAGATGTCGGGTTTTCTCCGAGAACGACGATTGACTAGGGCCTTTGCCGCTTTGTGGCTTGGTACCGAGACTTCTGCCGAGTTTAGCGCGGAGCGCTAGCCTCCTTCGCCAGGCAAAGAATGGAGGGTGCTGGCGCGGATTGGGGTGAGCCTGGATAGGGTTCTCGCCGAAACGGCCAATGTATCAATGCTGGACACCCCACAGCCGAGGCGCTATCGAGCACCGACCGCTTCCAATTGGATACCAAAGCGACACACTTAAGGAACGCGAAGGCCTTGTCCAAGAAACTCATCATCCAAATTCCCTGCCTCAATGAGGCAGAGACACTCCCTGTCGCGCTCAAGGATTTACCGCGGGAGATCGATGGGTTCGATGTCGTGGAATGGCTTGTGATCGATGACGGCAGCACGGACGAAACCGCCACGGTTGCGCGGGAACATGGTGTGGACCATGTTATGCAGCTCGAACACAACCAAGGCCTTGCACGTGCCTTTATGGCGGGTTTAGAACGCGCGCTCAAACTCGGCGCGGACGTCGTCATCAATACCGACGCCGACAATCAGTACTCCGCTAAGTACATTCCGGACCTGGTTCGCCCCATCTTGGAGAAGGAGGCGCTGATTGTGGTTGGCACGAGGCCGGTCGCTGAGATCGAGCATTTCTCCCCGGCCAAGAAGTTCCTGCAGAAGCTCGGTAGTTGGGTCGTCAAGATCGTGAGTGATACGAAAGTCGAGGATGCGCCTAGCGGCTTTCGGGCCATCCACCGCGACGCTGCAATCCGCTTGAACGTCTTCAATGAGTATACCTACACGTTGGAGACAATCATCCAAGCCGGGCGCAAGGGTATCCCGATTACGTCCGTACCAGTCGAGGTCAATCCTTACTTGCGGCCCTCGCGGTTGATCTCAAGCATACCCGTCTATATTCGGCGTTCGATCCTCACGATGCTACGCATCTTTGTGATCTACAAGCCGTTGCGCTTTTTTATGATCCTCGCAGTCATATTCGCGATTCCTGCCATTTTCTTCATTGGCCGCTTTCTCGTGTTTTATGCGATTGGCAGCGGTCAGGGTCATATTCAGTCGCTCGTCATCGCTGTCGGCCTCCTTGCAATCTCGTTCATCTTAGCTATCGGTGGGGTCTTGGCAGAGCTAGTGGCCACAAACCGGCTGCTGCTCGAAGATATCCGCATGCGGACGTTGCGTGCCGAAATTGACAAGGCAACTACTGCGGAGACTCAAGAGCTGGTGGAGTAGGTCGTGGTCAGGCGGGCGGAGCCTCGGATCGAGTTTGGCCAAGTTTCGCAAGTCGCTTTGCCGATCCGTGGCTACGCGCTTGCAAGCGCGCCTCGTCAAACTCAATCTCTCAGACAACAGATTAGGGGGGGGCCGTGATTTCGCTAACTCGAGACGAAAATCTCAGCAAGGTCGTTCATGTCGCCGGTTTTCTTCTCATGTTGGCAGCGATCATCTTCATTGGCTTCAGAGTGCAGGAGTCCTTTAGAGTGCTCGCGGCCGATTTTGCCCGACCACGCTTCGTAGTAACAATCATCGGGGCGGTTTTCGCCTATTCGGCGGCATGCGGCCTGGTCGGTGCCGCGTGGGTGTTACTCCTCTCTGGCGCCGGCGATAAGCTGGGCATGCGCAACGGACTCATTATTTTTGGGCGCACTCAGATCCTAAAGTACCTTCCGTCCAATGTCCTGCACTTCGCGGGTCGCTATGGCATGGCACGCGCTGCCGGCGCCACACACGCGGCCCTGATCTTCTCCACAGGTGCGGAGATTGCGATCATGGTGATGGCCGCGTCGACGATCGCAATCTTGCTCGTCATGCCGCTCTTTCTCCAGTACGTCGTCGGCGCATTCGGAACATCTTATGCACCAATCGCGATTCTCGTTGCCCTAGGCATGCTGTTGGCTGGCTCGCTGTGGTGGCTTAGAAGGGAGGGCATGCTAACACGTCGACTCGGTGTGATGACCTTGGCGGCGTATTGCCTCTATCTCTGTTTCTTTCTGATCAACGGCATGTTGCTCTGGCTCGTTCTTACCGCTGTCGATGACGGCGCTTGGGGAAACCCCTTCGCTGTCCTGGGGGTTGGCGCCGCAGCCTGGATCGGCGGCTTTGTCGTGCCCGGCGCACCGGCGGGACTCGGCATCCGCGAAGTCATTGTAACGAGCGGCCTTGAGGTTGCTGGTTACGGAACTTCGGCTCTAGCGGCCGCTCTCGGATTCCGCATCGTCACTCTTGGCGGTGACATAATTGTCGCCTTGGTCGCCTTTGCGCTCCGCCGCCCATAGCGTTCCTTGCGATGCGCGCCTAAGCCGCTTTTTTGCTACGACGGGAGCGCACTGGAGACCGGCTTTGCCTTGCTCGCGCGCGCCCAGCGCCACACAATGACCAGTACATAGCTCGTCGCGACTAGGAAAACTGGCACCAACATGGCGTTGTAGCGCGGGATATAGTGGGTGAGTGTGACGTACATCCCGTAATGATAGAGAGACGGCAAGAAGGTAACGAAGACTGGCCAGTCACGCCTCCATGCGGCCAACGCTACAGCTGCGAGCAAGAACGGCAGGAAGGTCCATCGCAAGACTTGAAAGACATCTCGGGATGACCGCGCCCAGAACTTTGCCAACGCGTTTCGCGGTCTCCATTCCCGGACAGCAATATTGCTCGCTCTGATCGATAGGGGCAGCACCATGGCGACCTGCACCGGCAGGCTTTTCAGGTAGATCATGGCGGCTGCGGCGGAGCGAGAGTAGCCCGCTTGTCGCAGCGTTTTTATCTCCGCTTCGATGGTCTGTCGGTTCCGGAATGTTGGATAGTCGATCTTTCTTTGGTCTGAATATCTGTTGATCAAACGCCGCATGTCATCCCGCTTTGCGAATGCATGATCCGCAGGCGTGGCTCCGATGCCAGAAAAGCGCGAAAAAAATTCGATCGAAGCCAGGTATTCGGGAAAAGTGATGGTCGAGAAAGTCGCTCGGGCTTCGAGAATTGACCCCGCCCTGGTTGAGACAGTGAATTTGCCGAGTTCGATGTGGTTCCGTACTGCCCATGGAAGGATCAACGCATACGCCACGAGGCCGATCACGATTGCATCGAGAAGCTTCACCTCCAGTCGGCTTCGCCAGAGATACTTCCAGGCCAGCAGAGCTAAACACCCGACAATGATTAGAAGGGGGAGATATTGATAAAGACCTTTTGTTAGCGCCAGAAGGCCAAGTACGACACCGGCGCTAACCCAAAACAACAGGCGACATATACGCGTGCTTGCGACCATGCCAGCCCAAAGCGCTAAGGCCAGCACGATAGCGAGGAGTGCGGCCAGCGTCTCCACTCGCAAAAAGCGGACCCAGAGAATGTCGGTCCCGGCAAACAGGAAGGCTAGCACGTAGCCCAGCACCCAACTCCCGCTGATGCATCGAATTGCAATAAGCGTGGCAACAACCGTAGCGGCGAACAAAATCGATTGGAGCAGCTTCAGTTTGGCGGTTACGTTGGGGTATACTGGCTTTCCTGCCTTGACAAGGTCCTGCAGAGCGACATTGGCCAAATCGATACCAGAGGCTTTGAGCACGAGCGAGAGCAGAAAGGGGTAGAGCGGCTCACGGGCCCCGTATAGTGGCGGCGGTTGATCGGCGGCGGTGGGGCCAGCCTGGATCGGACGTGTTGGGAAACCCCGCTGCATTGAGAACGTGTCGAACCGCACAAGGTTGTAACCAAGTGCGATGTATTGTTTAGAGTCGTACGACTCATGCATACGGGTATCGGCCGACGTCATGAGTTGCGTCAACATGACGAGGGCAAGGAGACCAATGGCGTGGCCTATGATCCTCCACGCTCTTTGGCTGATTTGTGGCAACCTCACAGGCGACGCCCTCCTGTATTGAT
>JASJEH010000154.1 GCA_030064755.1 Methyloceanibacter sp.
TGTTCCGGGATCGACAGGCAGCCTTCTTCATAGACGGCCGTCTCGTCGGAACTCCAGACGATCTCCGGATTGATGAAGAACAGCGGATCGCGGGCGTTCTCGTCCTTGGAGACATCGATGGTGACGACCCGCTTCGGCACGCCGATCTGAATGGCGGCAAGGCCGATCCCGGGCGCCTCATACATGGTCGCCAGCATATCATCGAGCAGCCGATGCACGTCGCCGTCGACCCGCTCGACGGGGGCCGAGCGGGTGCGCAGGAGGGGTTCTGGAATGACAAGAATATCGCGAATAGCCATGGCGCTCAGATAGGAGATTGTCATCAGCCGGTCAACAAAGGGCAGGGACCGGCGCGGCACTCTGTTCACCTTTTGGTCGCCTTAGCGCCCGAATCGGCTAAAAAGAGCGCATGACCGAAACCGTACTTCAGATCGGAACCCGCGCCTTTTCGCTGGGCGATGTCCTACTTGGTTGTGCGGTTTTGGCGGTCCTGCTGCTTCTCGGGCTTGTCTTCGCCCTGTGGCGCGGTGCGGTTGCGCGGGCGGCCGCTGAGGCCGCGGCCGCCGAACGGGCCCATGAAATGGAAGCCCAGATCCAGGCCATTCTCGGCACCCAGGGTGAGATGACCGGGCGGATGCAAACGATCGCCGAGGTGTTCGGCACGCGCCAATCGGACCTTGCCTCGGCGCTGTCCCAGCGGCTCGACACGCTCTCCCACAAGGTTGGCCAGTCGATGACGGAGACGACGCGCCAGACCCAGGAGTCGCTGTCGCGCGTCCATGAACGGCTGGCGGTCATCGACCGGGCCCAGGCCAACATTCATGAGTTGTCGAGCCATGTGGTCCAGCTCCAGCAGATCCTCGCCAACAAGCAGTCGCGCGGCGCCTTCGGCCAAGGTCGGATGGAGGCGATCATCCAGGATGGCCTGGCGCCCGGCGCCTACGAATTTCAGGCAACGCTGACCAACCGGTCGCGGCCCGACTGCCTGGTGTTCATGCCGAATGACGTGCCGCCCCTTGTCATCGATGCGAAGTTTCCGCTTGAAGCCTGGACGGCGCTGCGCGAGGCCGAGACGCCGGAGGCGACAAAGGCCGGCGCCCAGCGCTTTCGCCAGGACATCCAGAAGCACATCGGCGACATCGCCGAGCGCTATCTGATCCCCGGCGAGACCCAGGAGACGGCCTTCATGTTCGTGCCGTCGGAATCGATCTTTGCCGACATCCACGAGCATTTCGACGATCTGGTGCAAAAGGCCCATCGGGCGCGGGTCGTCATCGTCTCGCCCTCGCTGTTGATGCTGTCGATCCAGGTCATCCAGGCGGTGCTGAAGGACGCCCGGATGCGCGAGCAGGCCCACGTCATTCAGACAGAGGTGGCGAAACTGATGGAAGATATGGGCCGGCTCGACGACCGGGTGCGCAAGCTGCGCGATCATTTCGGCCAGACGGCGAAGGATATCGACCAGATCCTGATTTCCACCGATAAGGTGATGAAACGCGGTAACCGGATCGAGGCGCTCGATTTCGACGAGGAGTCCGAGCCTGCCGCCGACCGGCAGCTTCTCGCCGGCGAATAATCACGCCTCCTGCGCCCGCAACAAGGCGGTCATCACCTCAGTGTTTCCGACCGTCCCGACCACCCGCCCGTCGGCGGTGACCGCGACCGGCTCGGGCTGCTCGGCAAGCATCGCCATCAGCGCCTTCACCGGCGTATCCGGCGCCACCATCCGGCCGGCTGCCGGCGCCGAACCATCGGTGAACGGCGCCATGCAATCGGCGGCGACCAGCACATTCAGCGGGTTCATGTGGGCGACAAATTCCGCGACATAATCGGTCGCCGGCCGCAGCACGATGTCCTGCGGCGTGCCGATCTGGATGATCCGGCCGCCCTCCATGATGGCGATTTTGGAGCCGATCTTCAGCGCCTCATCGAGATCGTGGCTGACGAACAGAATGGTGCGGCCGAGCTTGTCCTGAACATCGAGAAGCTCGTCCTGAAGCTTGTTGCGGATGAGCGGATCGAGTGCGGAGAACGGCTCGTCCATCAGCAGGATCGGCGCCTCGGTGGCGAAGGCGCGCGCCAGACCGACCCGTTGCTGCATGCCGCCGGAGAGTTCCTGGACGCGGCGCTCGCCCCAGCCGTCCAGATTGACCAGCTTCAGCTGGTCGAGCGCTTTTTCGCGCCGCTCCTCATGCGGCATGCCGGCGATCTCAAGGCCGAAGGCGACGTTCTCGACCACGGTTCGCCACGGCAGCAGCCCGAATTGCTGGAACACCATGGAGACGCATTCGCGCCTCAACTTCTTCAGGTCTGCCGGCGAGCATTGGGCCGGATCGCAGGTCCAGCTATTGTCGCGCACAGTGACCGACCCGCGCGCCACCGGATTGAGGCCGTTGACCGCCCTGAGAAGCGTCGATTTGCCGGAGCCGGACAGACCCATGAGGACGACGATCTCGCCCTCGCCGACATCAAGCGAGCAGTCGTGGACACCAAGAATCTGGCCGCTCTTCGCCTCGATTTCCTCGCGCGACAAGCCTTGATCCATCAGCTGCAACGCCGCCGCATGGTCGTCGCCGAAGACGATCGACACCATATCGAAGGTGATTTTTGCCGGGGCCCTTTCCGGATGCGCGCTCACCGGACGTCCTCCCGTTTCATCAGCCGGTCGAGGATGATGGCGACGAGCACAATGGCAAGCCCCACCTCGAAGCCACGGGCAATGTTGACCTGGTTCAGCGCGCGAAGCGTCGGCACGCCGAGCCCGTCGGCCCCGACCAACGCGGCAATCACCACCATCGACAGCGACAGCATGATCGTCTGCGTCAGTCCGGCGCGGATCTGCGGCATGGCGTAGGGCAGTTCCACCTTCCACAAGAGCTGGCGCTTGGTGGCCCCGAAGGCCTCGCCGGCTTCAAGCAGTGGTTTCGGTGTTGACGAAATGCCGAGATGGGTGAGCCGGATCGGCGCCGGAATGGCGAAGATCACGGTGGCGATCAGCCCCGGCACCATGCCGAGCCCGAAGAGGATGAGGGCCGGGATCAGATAGACGAAGGTTGGGATCGTCTGCATCAGGTCGAGCACCGGCCGCATCAGCGCGTAGAGCCAGGGGCGCCGCGCCGCCGCAATGCCGAGGGGAACGCCGAGGCCCATGCACACCACGGCGGAGGCGAGCACCAGGGCAAGCGTTTCGGTGGTCTCCTCCCAATAGCCCTGATTGACGATCAGAAGCAGGCCGGCGGCGACGAAGACGGTAAAGCCGATGGAGCGGCGCAGATACCAGGCAAGCGCCGTGACTGCGGCGATCAGCACCAGCGGATGCGGCGTTTGCAGCACCCACAGGATGGCATCGATCATCGCCTCCAGCGCGACCGACAGCCCGTCGAAAAACCAGGCGGCGTTTTCGGTCAGCCAATCAACAACGTTCTTCGCCCATCGCCCGATCGGAATCTTGTTTTCGGTGAGCCATTCCATCCCCGTCCCCGCCTTTATCGTGGTCTTGGCATAGTTTACCGCGCCGTGGCTGTTATCCTATCGAAACAATGCGGTTGCACCATCCCGCCCAGTTCGCTTTTCCGGAGAGCCTCGATGAGCGCGTCCTTTCCGCCGATCCCTTATCCCGACTGGGAAGACACCAAGCTGACCCTGCATCTGATGAGCCAGATCGTCGGCAAAATCCGCATGGCCGTGCATCCGAAGCTGAACCATTGGTGGCACGTGGTGCTCTATCCGGAGATGCGCGGCCTCACCACGGGGCGGATTCCAAACGGCGACAAGCCGTTTTCTCTAACGTTCGACCTGATCGATCAGGATCTGGTGATCACTGAGCCCGACGGCAGCCATCGCCGCCTGCCGCTTGCCGGCCAGTCGATTGCCGGCTTCCACAATGCCGTGATGGCCGAGCTTGCCGATTTCGGTGTCCATCCGAAGATTATCGCCAAGCCCTACGACATGGCCGATCTGCCGCCCTTTGCCGAGATGACGGAAGTGGCCGCATGGGATGCCGACGCCGTGCGGCGCTTCCATCGGGCGCTTTTAGGCATTTCCTGCGTTTTCGAGACGTTTCGCGGCGATTTTTGCGGCAAGCAGACGCCGGTGCAGCTCTATTGGCATTCCTTCGACATGGTGGTGACACGCTTTTCCGGCCGCGCGGCACCACCGCGCGAGGGTACGAAGGCGGACAAGGAAGCCTACAGCCACGAAGTGATCTCCTGCGGCTTCTGGCCGGGTGACGCCACGGTGCGGGAGCCGATGTTTTATTCCTACACCTATCCGGAACCCGGCGGCCTCGGCGACCACCCCCTCCGCCCCGAAACCGCAAACTGGGCCGGAGAACCGGGCGGCCTGACGGCGCTGATGCCATACGAGGCGGTGCGGACCGCCGAAAGCCCGAGCGCCGCCATTCTCGATTTCCTGGAAAGCACCTATGACGCTGGCGCGACGGCCGCTGGCTGGGACAAGGATGCGTTCCGCCGACTCGACGCGGAGCGTCTGTAATTTGGGGCGCGAACTCTAACGCTAATCGTTGTCATTCGACATGATCGAGGAAAAGGCCCGATCGACGGCTCGCTACCGCAAGAGACTGAGTCCGGAAAAGAGCTGACGCCCAATTCCGATAATCGGCGTCGCAAGACTTTCCTACCGTGCAGCGGCGTCGAACTCGTCGCGGAGGTTGGAGACGACTCGCCGGTTTTGCGATTTGCAGGTGATATCCTCGCAATCGCGCACCAGGCGCTCGCGGCCATAGCCTTTCGACCACATGCGGTTCCGGTCAACACCCTTTGACACCAGATAGGCCATCACCGCCTCGGCGCGGCGTGCCGAAAGGGCAACGTTCTCATCTTCCGAACCCGGATCGTCGGCATGGCCCTGGAGCTTGATCTTCCAACGGGTGTTGGCGTTCAGCCATTCCGCCTGTTTGTCGAGGGTAAGCCGGGCAGTCTGGTCGATCTCCGCCGAGCCTGAAGCGAAATAGGTACGGCGGCCGACATTGAGGATGAAATCTTCTTCCGAGCCGGCGCGCAGATTTTCAAAACCAGCGGCCGGCGCGCCGGTGACATCCGGGATCACCGTTTCGCAGCCGGCCAGAAATGCCGAAACCACAACAAGTGCCGCGGCGGCGCGCAGCTTCTCAAAATGCTTCACGGTCTGCTCCCCCGAGCGGTTACGCGATACGTCCCGTCTTGCCCGCCGCTCTATGTCGGCTTGGCAATATGCTCCAGCACCAAAACGGCCGTGCCGTTCGGCGCGCGCTGATAGAGGTCGATAATGTCCTCCGGGAACATGCGAATGCAGCCGCTCGACACATTGCGGCCGATGCTCCACGGCTCCAGCGTGCCATGCAGGCGATAGCCGGTGTCGACCCCGTCGCGATAAAGATAAAGCGCCCGCGGTCCAAGCGGGTTGTCCGCGGCGCCGCCCTCGACGAGGGCCGGCAGCTCCGGCTGGCGTTGCCGCATTTCCGGCGGCGGCACCCAGCGCGGCCAAAGCGCCCGGCGGTCAATGCGGGCGCGGCCGAACCACTGAAAGCCCTCGCGGCCAACGCCAACTCCATAGCGCAGCGCCGTCTGGTTCTCATAGATCATGTAAAGGAAATGATGGCGGGTATCGACCACCACCGTCCCGATCGGCTCGTCGCTGTAATATTTGACCACCTGCCGGTGCCAGGTTTCGTCAATCGATTTGAAATTGGTGTTGCGATAGACGAATCCGTTGTCTTCGGTGCGGCCGGCGAAATATCTGGAAGCCTGTGCCCGAACCGGTGTCGATGCCGCCACAAGGCCGGTCGCCAGTGCACCGGCGGTAAAGGTTCTGCGTGAAAGGGTCATGGAAGCCGTCCTCCCTCGGCAGAT
>JASJEH010000155.1 GCA_030064755.1 Methyloceanibacter sp.
GCTCTCGATACGAAGCCGTCGATCTCGCTGGAGTTGGCTAAGCGCATGGCGGACGCTTGCGAAGCCAAGGCGAAGCAAGAAGGCTGGGGTTTAAGTATTGCGGTGGTCGATACGGGCGCCGATCTCGTCCTCTTCCGGCGCATGCCTAACGCGCATCTCGGCAGCGTCGATATCGCGCAAGGGAAAGCCCGCACCGCCGCCCGTATGCCGTTCCCCACGCGGCGTCTTGCGGAGATCGTCTATGGCGAAGACGGCAAAGGCGGGCGGGTCCCTGGGCTTGCGCACATAGACGGTTTCACGGCCTTCACCGGCGGCCTGCCTATCAAGGCTGGCGACACGCTGGTCGGGGCCATTGGCATCAGCGGCGCCACGGGCGATCAGGATGAAGAGTGCGCCGAGGCCGCGCTCGACGCCATCGCCGATGAGTTGAAGTGACGAAGATCTGACATGAACGTGCGTACCCTCCTTCGACGTTGGGTCCGGCGACCGCCTCAGGATGACGGCGGGGTGTGATGCACAGAATTGCCTCAGCGCCCTGGCTCGTCATTGCCGGACTTGTTCCGGCAATCCACTTGGGAGTCAGCGATTTGCCGTTCCGCCCCAATGGACCCCCGGGACAAGCCCGGGGGTGACGATGGAGTTGGTGGTGCGGCCCCGCGCTCAAGTAGGCCGCTAGGCCGATAGTGCAAAAACGGATTCTCGTGCGGCGAAGAGCATCTCTGATGGTCAAATCCCGCCCTTGTGCGCTGCACAAAGGCGGGACCGGTTATGACGCAACGTCACCCATCGCGGGGACTGATGGCGCCGAGGGAAGGGGGGATTCCCTGCGGCACATTCCCGAAGGACCTTTCGGTCCTAGCCCAAACCAACCATGCTCGCGTGCAGGGCCGCCAATTTCGGGCCCAGAGGCGAATGCATCGCCGCGGCAATCACCAGGAAAGCCCCGGCTGCGATGAGTCTCATTGTCGTGCGAGAGGGCAAATACATGGGGGGTATCCTTCTCTTGCAACACTGAGGGGGTGTCAGGTTTTGACACTGCATAGGGTAAACGTGTTGCAGGGTGATTTGGATTACAATTCGCACACCAAAGTTCACGCCTGGGTGAGCAGGACTGTGACGCTCCTGTGGCGCCGTAACCCAGGGTCCTTTTCCGGTTTGCATGCTCCCGCGGTTCGCAATAGGCATAGACGCTTGGTTCGGGCGGGTGCTGGGACCAGCACCGTGCAATTGACAAAGGCGGGCGGACGCGTTGCCGAATACCTCTATGAAGCTCTGGGAGCAGGCCCTCATCGCACTGTCGATCTTGGCCGTGGGCTTCTTGCTGATCGATCCGTTCATGTTCGAGCGCGCTCAGGCCATGTCGCCCGCCGCGCGGGACTTCTTCCGGGCGATCACGGATATCGGGCGCTCCAACTGGATGCTGATCCCAATCGCCACCATCATCGGCTTCGCGGTTTTGCTGCGGCGCAATCACATCGGTTTCCGCAACGCGGCCGGCTATGGGCTGATCATCCAGGCGGCGAGTTTTGCGTTTGTCAGCATTGGCGGGGCAGGGCTTATCGCCATGCTTTGCAAGAACATACTTGGCCGCGCACGACCCAAGTTTTACGAGGAGCTCGGCCATTTTGACTTTTCCTTTTTCGCGTTTGAGGCCGATTACGCATCGTTGCCGTCAGGGCACTCGACATCGATCTTCGCCTTCGCCACGGTTGTCGCAATCCTCGTCCCGCGCGCACGCGTCTTTGTCTACACAATCGCGGTCTGGATCGCGTTCAGCCGGGTGCTGATCGGTGTGCACTACTTCACCGATGCCGTGCTGGGTGCGATTCTCGGGACGGTGTTCCCCTATATCGTGCGCGACCGGTTCGCCGCCCGGCGCTGGTTGTTTGAGTATGCCCCGGGGGGTGGCTACCGCCTCAGGGGCCTCCGGACCCAGGCTTGGCTAGGCTGGCCGGATGGCGTTCGCTCATCCCATGATGCCTTAGAAGAGCGATCGACAGAGGGACCCGCCAAGCGAGAGTGAGGTCTGAGCGTCCTCACATCTCCATGGCCGCGCCGTTGATCCACCCAGGTCGCGTTCCTACATCCTTGCTTTCGCCAAAAGGCGACGCCCACGCCCCGTTCGGGGCTTGAGGGCCCAAGGAGATGTTCGGAATGATGAACTATCTAACGCGTAGCATTGTGCGTGCCGCCGCGGTTTTTGCCGTTGTTGGCGCTATGCTAGTGCCGGCTGTAGTGTCGGCGCAGTCGCTAACCCCGGAAGAAGTCGCAAAGTTGGAAACCCGGCTTAACCTCACGCCGGAGCAGCGAACTGCAATCGATCCGATTCTGAGAGCTTCGATGAGCCAGCGGCAAAGCACGTTTCGGAAACATGGAGTCGACCTCCAGACCTGCACACGACCGGGCGCGCTCCGATTGATCCGGCTCAACAAAGACATGAACCGCATCAACGCGGATACGCGGTCGCGCTTGGCTGCGGTTTTGAGTGCGGCCCAGCTTCGCGAGTACGACAAGATCGTCGCCGAGCAAACAGCCATTGTGAAGAAGCAAATCATGTGCTGATTGCCGTCCGGGCGCAGCTAGGCGATGCTGACTCATGGCGTGCCCTACCGGTGCGTGCGTCCAGTTCAGCCTGCTCCGCCCTTAGAGCACCGAGAATCGCGACGTGTCGCTTCGGATCGAATGACCAATGGCCGGCCCTGCCCGACCGGGCCGAATTTCGCGCGAGCCGCAAGAGCCGGCCGACGCGGTTCCGTTGGTCTTTGATCGACACATCGGCAAACTCCTCTGCGGTTGCGCCGAGGATCTTCGGTAGATCGCGCCCGCGGTCGTAGTGCGCTGCGGCGTCGGCAATCGCTTGATTACGGCAGCGCATGCCGGCTCGGGCGCATGCCGTGAAGTGGTCGGATTTGAGTGTGCGTCTTGGCACGGAGCGCTCCGCGGCGTCATTCTCTCCTCCCGTTTCTGCAAACAGAATAGGGGAAGACGCGCTGGCGCGGATTGGCAGCGGATAGGCATGGTTCGGCTCGGGTACGCTATGCAGCAAAAATCAGTGTAATGACGATGCCAAGCGCGAGCACCCCAAGCGATACGGTGCCCATCACCCAAACCGGGGGCGTGGGCTTGTGCAGCGCTGAGCCGCTTTCGGCGGCTTTCTTTTTGTCGCCTATGCTCATGCTGGCCATTTTGCTGTCCGTGCGCGCGTCTTGGCCCATGTCCATGCTCTCCATATCGCCGGACTTTGGATCGTGATCGCCAGGCCGCACCGTCATCATACCGTGCTTCAAATGGTGGGCGACAAGCCAGTAGTTCATGGGATAGGCGACCAACGCTCCAACCATGAGCGCGAGCGACATACGGAACCAGAACAAGGGTTGGGTTGGGTCGTGGGCGTCCGCATTGTCCTGGAAGGCGAGGGCCGAAACGGGCAGCATGCCGCCCATCAGGCAGTTCATTGACAAGAACTCCGACGTGAAGGTCCCTTTGAGTGCTTTCCAATAGGAACCGAACATCCCGCCCATGAAGAGCGCCTGAAAGATGGTCCAGCCAAAGGCGAAGCCGAGCACGTATTCCAGGGCAAACTCTGCCATCAGGGGCAGGGCGATAAGGGCGCCGATGACTGCGCCGACAAGAATGCCGATGCCGTCGCCGGCGGCGCAGTGCATGGTCGAGCCAAGTGCTTGGCGCCATCGGGCCGCCACGTAGCGCTCATGGAGTCCCGGCAGCGGCTCCCGGCAGCCCAGCACATAGAGAAATGCACCGAAGACTCCCGAATAGGCGGTGAAGAGGACGAAGGCCCACTTCATCACCGGGTTTTCCGGCGTTGTACGGATGTCGATTGCAACAAAAAGCACCGACAACGCTGTCAGGGCGAACCATAAGAGCATGACCCCGTCGATCAGCATACCGCTCTCCTCCTGGGCCTAGCCTATTGCCGGGGGCATCGCGGTTCTACCCCCGCAGATAAAGTCTGCGACCAGCGCAGAAGCGTGCTGGGAAGTTTGCCTAGAAAACAGGCAATTTCGAAGCGCACCTGACGTTGGCATTGCCATTTTTCCTAGGGCTGTTGCATCGATGCTCTAGGGGCTGTCTGACATTCGCGTTAGACTTATGACAGTCTTGCGAATCAATTTTTTGCGGTGCAGCATTTGCATGGAAGGGCGGTCGTGAGGCGAAAGCCTTGGAGTTCCGTCACTTCCGGTCGGGTCGCGAGGACTTCGAAATGCATGTAAAACCGCTAAATTTGGGCATTCTGACGCAGGGTGCCCGCCATGGCACGCTTTAGCACGGGTCTTGCGAGGACCCTTGCAAGCTTGTGGAACCAAGCGGGCTGATGGTGCGCTGCAACATCAGCTGACCGTGCAGAAGGAAGAGTTCCAACCGGTCGATACGAGTTTCGGGAGGTGTCGGTCCTAAACGGACCCCAGGGAGTGGCGTTGGTGCAACCTAATTGAGGGGGCCAAATGCCTACGAAACGAAGTAAAATCAGCGCGGCTGCCCTGAACCCATCGGTTCAGACCGTGAAGCAGCCGCCCACGGCGCCACCGCGGACAGCCAAATCGGCCAGACGGCCGTTAGGGGTGTATTCCGCGGCAGCTATCCACATGTTCTCCGCCTCCCTTCCGAGGCTTCGCATAATTCGGGGTGTCGAATGGGCCTTTGGGACCATGCCGCCCTCGTTGCCTATACCAAGCGCTAGGTCTTTCGCGCGCTTGAAGACAAGCCCATCCGAACAATCGATGCTTGCCGTTTTGGCACGCGAACTGGCCCCGTCGTCGGGGTCTTCTCAGACTTGGGGAGCATAGATCATGCCCGTACCAATGCCATCTGCCGTCGTTCTGATTGTCTGCAAGACCGTTGTGGCAGGAGAACCTGACATCAACGCGAAGTGGACCGGCTACGAAAACCGCGAGTGGGCTATAGAGCACGGCATGATGCAGTGCCGGCGCCAAGAGGTCCAACTCTTCGACCAGGCGGAAGCGCTAGGCGCCGCCGCTCAGCCGTTCAACCAGCAGCGTTGCCAGCGAGCGAGCCTCATGCTGGGTGTCCAGTGGGATCAGGCGCATAAGAGCTCGAACTACCGCTTCTGGCGTGTTGCTTGCCCGGTACCGATCGTCGACACCAGGACCGGCGAAGTGATCGCCTGGAAGATGCCCGAATGCGGACGTCGTGATACAGTCGTTTGCGAGGTCGATACCGCGATCTAGCGCGGACTAGCCTCGATCTAACGGACGCCAAAGCACGCCCTCTACCCAGAGGGTCGCTGCGGCGGAGGAGGATCCTGGCAATGCCAATGTGGGCGAAAATCTCTGCTGGGCTGGTGCTTGCACTCGTCTTGTTGGGATTTGCGGGGCTCAAGGCCACGTCCTATAGGTACGGCCCGCTCGTGCAACCTCATGGCACGACCTATTACGGCGGAGACGGTCCGAAAATCGCTGCGGTCCCGTGCAAAACCGAGAGCGATATCCGCTCGGCCATCGCCCGGGTTCGTGCCGTGTTCGATCATTATGGCGGTCCGAGCCTGGCGGCGTTCGAGAAGCGTGCTGCACACCGACAAGGGTTGCCGCCGCTCCGTGTCGACACCCTTTACGTTATCACTGAGGACGACCAGATGCGGGACGGGAAGACGGTCCTCTTCATTGGTTTGAAGGACGATTGTGTGAGCACGGTTTTCAGCTTTCCGGCACGGCTATATCGCGAGCTCGCAGCTGGACAAGAGGGCGGCGTCTAGAGCCTTTCCTGGCTAGATTGGATCAATTCTGTTGCGCATCTGATGGATGGGCCGTGGTGAACCAGACCAAAGCGCGATGCACCCGCATCGGGCAAGG
>JASJEH010000156.1 GCA_030064755.1 Methyloceanibacter sp.
ATCGTACGCAAGATCTCTACGTCGGCTGATGACCTAAAGCGGACGTATTCGCCAAGCTCCAAGGCGTTCTATTCCAGGCAATCCTTTAAGGATGACCGAGACAGCGGAGGCCGCGCGAGATTTCGCTCATTTGCGAACTCTGTAGTCCCGCATGGCCGCGAAGCGCTAGCCGACTAGAACTTGTTTCGCCGCAGAACCTCGACACCTTCCAGCCATACGATGCCGGATTGGTCCTTCAAACACTCGTAAGCGATTTTATCCGCGATGCGTTCGGCAGTAGCACGCTCAAGCACAATTGCCTCAACCTTTACGATGGAGAACTCACGGACGACCGACGCTGCGTCGAAGGGGTGGGTGCTGTGCTCCCCTTTGCCACCACCCGGATAGGTCGAGTAGCGGTTCGCCCCTTCTGAGGCGAGGATGCGTTCGACTTCCGGCAGCAGGAAGCGTTCGACGATGACTGAGATCTTTATTGCGGCAATGGTCATTCGATCACTCACACAGAAAAGATGTACTCGGCTAGCGCCATGTAGAGCGGGATCGATAAGAGTGCGACAGGCGTACCGATACTCGTTGACGCTCCTATATAGGCCGAGGGGTTGGCGCCAGGGATGGCCGCTCTCAGCGTGGGCGGACCGGAAATGTCCGAGCTTGAGCCAGCCATTACCGCCAGCAACACAACCCCACCCGGTGACAATCCCACCGTTAAATGGGCAACGTAGCCGAGTGCGAACCCTAGCAGCCCGTGTACGACGGGCCCAACCACGGCGTAAACCGCATAGACGTGAGCTACGCGGCGCAGCTCGGCCAAGCGAGAGTAAGCCTCAATTCCCATGACAAGCATAAGGATCGACAGTAATCCGCGGAACAGCGGCTCGTAGAAACTCTCGTAAACGGACTCCGGGCGAGCGAGGAGCCCGATAACAAGACCCAAGAGCAGAGCCGACAATGCGGAACCCCGGAGGCTCTCCGTGACAATGGGCCAAACCCTTATCCCTTTTTCCCCTTTGCCAGCGTCCTTCTTGCGCACGTGCAGTTGCGCCAACACAATGGCAACGACGAGCGCGGCTATATCCATGAATGGATAGAGCGCGGGCACCCACCCCTCGAACGGAATGTCTGATTGTTCAAGCATGACCATTGCGACCGCTAAAGTAGATGCAGAAACGGCCCCAAAGAGTCCGGCTGTTGCGACCCCATCTTCATATTTAACGCCAGGTGTCTTCGCGAGACTGAAGCTCCCTACAAGGACGATGAATGTCCCAAGGATCGCCGCAATAATGGCTGGGACCAAGAGCGACGCGATTTCTGCCTTCCGGATTTCGATCCCAGCACCAAGGCCGATCTTCAGCAGAAGGACCACCACAATAAAGCGGTAGATCGCGTCAGGTATCTCTAGACGGCTGCCGAGGGCCGCAATGAGCATCCCCCCGAATAGGAAAGCGAGCGTGGGCTTCTGCAGTTGGCCGATAAACGTTGATGCGATCTCTGAGAATAAATCCATGCCGCGAATAACTGCACCCAAAATAACTCAACATAGTGACAGCGGCCCGGAGGCGTATCGCTTAGGCGACGAGCACGTCACTACCGTCCGCTATTAGCACCTAACAGACGTCAGCTCCGAGCCTTGGCATGTCCGCTTTCGATAGTAAAGCCGACTTGGTAGCCGGCTCGCATCAGCCATTGGTCGTCAGTGTTCGCTTGTTGGTTCGATCCCAGCGCCGCGCACTGTTTTCCTTCCAGAGATATCGTTCGATTGTGCCGCCGCTCAGGGCCGTTGGCGCGGGATGCCTACGGCCCCTTCGACGCGGACGTCTGCGCTTCCTCAACCAGGATGATATGCCAGCCGAATTGGGTTCTCACGGGTTCCGAGATCTGACCTGGCTTCAACGCGAAGGCAGCCTTCTCGAATTCCGGCACCATCTGACCGCGCCCGAAGAAGCCGAGGTCGCCGCCTTGGGGTGCGCTCGGGCCGATTGATTTCTTCTTGGCAAGATCCACAAAGTCCGCGCCGCCCTTCAGCTGCTCCACGATGGTTTTGGCTTCGTCCTCCGTCTTCACAAGGATGTGCCTTGCGTGAATGCGCGTCCGCTCAGCACTCGGTTTCGCATCGGGCTTGGCGTTTGCCTGCTTGGTCTCGGGTGATGTCTTGGCGCTCGTTTTCGTTTGCGCGTCGGGCTTCGTCTTTGTAGCGCTCTGTTTGGCGTTCGCTCGCAGGCGGTAGATCTCTTTTTTGAGAGCCGTCTTCGTCGCGGTCCAGGCTTCTTGGGTTTCGCCCTTCTTCGGCTTATCACCGAGGCTGTTGAGCGCCTTGCTCATGGGGTTCGCCCAGACCGCACACGCAACGCCGGTTTGAGGCCCGGCATCGGCGATTGTCCAGACTGACCGGAGCGTACGGTTCGGCGTTCCCAGCCGGCTCAAAACCTCAGCTTCGTGGGCCGCCGCTGACACGGCAACCATGGCGCCAGCCTGAGTGCCCATATCGTCGCGGACGACTTGCTCTACCGTCTTGAGCTGAGCGTCGACGAAGTTCAGCATCTTGACGAGTTGCTCCGTTGCCGAGCCATCGAGTTTGGGAATCTCGGCAAGTCCTCCGGGCTTCTGCCCCGCCTTCTTTTGTGCGTTGCGGATATACGTCGATAGGGCGTTCCACGCTTTCGTCAGTTGCGGGTCGGGTTTGCCGACAAAGGCGAGCAGGGGTGCCAAACTCAACGTGGCGCCCATGTTCCAAGCCGTCCGCATATCGGCCGGTGCGATTGCGTCTCCAGCCTTGGCTCTGCGCTTCGTGTAGGCCTCGGTCGCATCGCAAAGAAACGCTTCGCTGTACAAAGTCTGCTTGCTGTAAGGCACCTTGGCTTCGACAGCCTTGATCATGCCGCGCTCTTTGTTGGCGTCGTCGTCGCGACCCTGCTCCAGCAGGATCAGTGTCCTTCGCGCGCGCCACTTCGCGTTTCTGGGAGAGCTTTCGGACAGCGTGGCGTAGTCCTTTGCTGCCTCATCGAGCTGGCCTTGGGCGCGGTACAGTTCGGCTCGCTTGGACATGAAGCTCGTGTACATCGGTGCCTTTGGGGACAGGAGGGCCACCCCCTTTGAGAGGCTATCGATCGCCTTGTCGGTTTCGCCTGCGCCCTCGTGAATCTCGGCGGCCAGCTTGTAGTACATGAACTTCTCCGGCTCGAGCGCGATGGCCTTCTCAATATCGACGACCGCTTCCGTCCGTGGGATCAGGCCCTTCCGGTCTTTGTTAAACAGAGCGCGGCGGCGGTAGTACTCGCCCTTCGGATCAAGCTCGATCGCCTTGCTGATATCCGCATAGGCTTGGTCGGGGTTCTTTAGGGCTTTGTGGAGAAAGTGCCGATCCGCGAGGGCACTTGCCCTCTCTTGGTCTGTCTTCGAAAACCTGAGCTCGGCATTACGATCGTCGAGGGAGAGCTTACGGAAGCTCATCTCCCGATCCGTCTCGTTCTTGATCCAAAAATCATCGGCGCGTGCATCGCGTATCTCGGCCCGCGCACGGTAGAACGACGCGTTCTCAGGTTGTTTCTTGATGGCGCCGTCGAGGGCTTGGGTCATCCACACAAAATCGCGCGTCAGACGCTGACCGGCGAAAGTCCCGCCCGTCAAGAGCAAGGCAATATCGCGCGCAGCGGCGACATCATCACCAAGTCCTGCGCTCGCTTTGGCGCGGCCCTTATAGTTTTCGAAGAACTGGAAGTCATCGATGGTGATGCCGCAGGTTTTTTTCGTCCATGCGATGGCTTCGTCGTAGCCCGCGAATGCGGTCTTGTAGTCCTTATCCTTGAGAGCCTGTTGGGCCGTGTGTGCTTGGTAAGAACAATGGTCGCCGCTGGTCGTGCGAGTGGAACCACCCCCGGTGCTGATGGTCGATCCGGTGCTGGACTTGATGCTGTCGCCCTCAACCCAAATCTTGGTGCCGCTTTTCTTGGTCGACGGGGGCTGCTTGGTTTCGGCATGGGCGCCATTTGCCAAAAGAGCGACGGAGGCAAGGGCGGCAAAAACAATCGCACCACAGTTGCGACCTGACAGGGCATCTTGGAGCATTGCTTCTCTCCTCAGAGTCCGGCTGTCCCAGCTCCGATAGTATACGACTCTGGCATCGTAGTGTCTCACTGTTGCGTCAAACCCGCTGGCTTTCGGGGATCCAGTAAACAGAGCTCAGAGGGAAGCTCGTTCCATCGCGCCTCGGGCCTAGAGCCAGACGGTTCGTCGTCAACTTGCGTGACCTGGACGGGTTTCGTGTACGCCCAAACCAAGAAGATTGGCCAAAGAACGCCAGCGAGCAACGCTCCCAACCAGCCGCCGATGTTGATCGCGTCCGCCTGAGGATGGTTCCGGCGCCTCGCGATCTTTCCCGGCAGCATCGCGAGAACGACCCAGATCGCGACGGCCGCGATCAACAGGATCAGCAGTACAATGACGGCGAAGATGTCCAGCGTAGTCATGCCCCCTCCTGCTTCGCTCGAACATCAGCGATCTGAGCAGAAGGCAAGGGGATACGCAACGCGGCTAGTGCCCGATCGCTTGCCACTCAAGCAATACTGCGCTCGTGCGTTGAGCACGCGCTCGAACGGAGCGTGACGACGCTGGGGAGGAGCGTCCTTTTTCTTGGAAGCGGTAACGCGGTGTCCGCCGCTAGGGCGCCGGCCGCTTCAGCGCCGTTGTGATGGCGAGGGCCATTTGTGCCGAACGCGGGTCTACGCTGCTTGGGAACGAGCCCACGATTTTACCATCGCGGCCGACGACATATTTATGGAAGTTCCATTTTGGCTTCGCGCCGGACTCGGCAGCTGCCCATTGGTAAAACGGGTGGGCGCCCGGACCGATGACGGCGGTGCGTTCTGTAAGAGGGAAGGATACGCCGTACTTGCTTTGACAATGGTTGAGGAGCTTCTTGCCTTGGCGCGGCTCCTGGCCCCCGAAGTCGTTTGATGACACGCCCACAACGACCAACCCCTCGTCCTTGCGATCCCGCCAGACCTCTTCCAGGTGCTTGAACTGATTGGCGAAGCCGCACGCTGTAGCAGTGTTTACAACAAGAAGTGCCTTGCCCTGATACTGATCGAGTGCAAGAGGCCTCCCATCGACCCCCTTAAAGGCAAACCCGAAACCGGTCGCTGCATTCGCAATGCCGGCCATCGCAAAGACAGTGGCGAGCACAAGTGTGAGATTCTTGAACATAATGACCGTCCGTTGTCTGAGTGTATGATCGTGTTGCATCAGCGCATTAGCGTGCCAACAGCAGCGTCGATGCGCCAAAGGGCGAAGGTTTGGGGACAAATTCCTCGGCTAGGTTCTGAGCCTCTGATATCTCAGCTGGGGTCATCTTCTCTGACACGCTCAGCTTGTTCTGTCTTGCGCGCTCGCGGTTCATCTGTTCGAAGTCGAGATAGGACTCAATGGCGAGACTGAACCAAAGATGGGCTTTGACGTTGTCTTGCTTTACGCCCCAGCCGTTCTTGTACATGACCCCTAGGTTATTCTGCGCGTAGGACAACCCGGCCTCCGCCGACGGCGTGTACCATTTGACGGCCATTGCGTAGTCCTTCGGCACGCCCTGGCCGTACTGATAAATGCGGCCAATCATGAACTGTGATTCAGGGTCGCCGGCCTCCGCGGAAGGCTGGATCAGTTTTATAGCCTTTGCGTAGTCGCCACGCGCATACGCCGCCCAGCCTTGCTCAAGCTTACTTGGCGCTTGGGCCAGGGAAGGACCAGCATGTGTCGCTAGTGCGAGGAAAAAAACAAACGCAAAACCGATCTTGGTGTTCACGGATGAACTCCTAGGCTCCGTTCTTTCCATCGGCATGTGTGAACGAACATAGTGCCGGATGCTTCGATTACGTGGCGTTCGGACGAATGGATCACATCGGCAATTGGCGCTAAGA
>JASJEH010000157.1 GCA_030064755.1 Methyloceanibacter sp.
TCATGCCAGTAACTGTGGGACTCATGAGTGCAAGGACACTCGAACCGGCAACCACCACGGCGATGCCGATCAGTGTCATCTGGGCGCCCAACAATTCTGCAAGAAGACCGATGGCGAGAAAGCCGACCGGTAGGCACAACAAGACGAGCCCTGTCGCAACACCGAGTATGCTGCCTCGCCTTGTCCTTGGCGCATGTCGCTGCACCTGAGTGTTGAGCAGGGGCGACATGGGTCCAGCCGCTGCGCTGCCGATTGCCACGGCGAGACAGATCTGTTCGATTTCGGAGAGCAATGCCAAGGCGGCAACGGCGGTGGCAATGCCAAGGGTGCCAATCGCGACAATCGCGCGCGGTCGCATGGAGTGCCCCTTCCAGGCATACGTAGCCATGCCTACGGCCGTACCCGCACTCGCCGCAGCCAATATCCAGCCATACTCAAGAGCGGACCAGCCTGATTGCTGCACGATCAAAGGGGCAAGAACGGTCTCCATGCTGGCCAACAGCATGGAGAGAAGGGCGGCGAATGAGATGATCCATCGCAAAACCGGTGTGTTCCAGATGAGACGAAACCCCTCCTTGATCGCTTCCAGGTGGGTGCCGCCCGGGTGGCGCTTTCGCGCACGTGGCCGTCTTGGAAGCGCGCACCAAAGCACGGCAACACCGGCCGCGGTGATTGCAGCAACGAGCCACAGCGTCGGCAGCGTACCAAGGTGGGTCATCGCGATGCCGGCGAGCAGAGGTCCAGCCAGTCCGGCCAGCGTCTCGACAAGTTCGTCCAATGCGTTAAGCCTCTCCAGCGGCATGCCGCCAAAACGCGCTAATTCCGGCAGCTGAGCCTCTATTGCCAGTTCCGCCGGCGTGTCGAACAACTCGGCGGCAAAAATGCTCACAAGCAGCAGCGGCAAGACGATGCCCATCAAGCCGATCAGAACAGGAATGGCGATGGCAACAGCAAGACCAAGACAGCCGGCAAGCAAAGCCGTGCGGCGAACCCCGATCCGATCAACCAGCGCACCACCGAAAAACGCGCCAACGACGAGCGGGATCATACCAAGCGCTCCGGCAACACCGAGCCAACCCGCGCTTCCGGTATGCGACACGATCACCCAAGTAAGTGCAACGTCGGCAATCTCGTCGGCCAGTGCAAAACATGCCGTGGTCAGAATCAGTCCATAAAGGACTGCTCGACGGCGCGTGACCCCGACCACCACGTCACTGCCCGGTTCTGCATGGGCTGTAGGCCCCAGAGTGCCTATGCCATGTGACCGTACGACCGAACCGCTCGTCGCCGACATATGCACGGAGTCGCAACTCATCGCGCGCCGCGATCGAAATCGCAGCTTCGTAGATGTCATTGTCCTCGGGGTCGACGACCCAGCCCTTGATCCAACGCCCAACTCGGTCTTTCTCAAATCCGCCGAGAAGCTGTGCTCGGCAAAGAGTGTCGTTGGTGGCGGCATCCTGGACCGGCGGAAACGAAACCAAATAGCCGCAAATCGCTGTGCCGCATGACTTGATCTCGATGAGGGATGCACGATCCTCGGTGCGCCAGACCCCAAAAACGTCGGCACCCGCGTCTAATGCATGGGCGTTGGTCCCACAACAGATGAGAACCACGTTCGCTATGAAAGACGACAAACGCAAACCCGGCCTTGGTGCGGTCGCACGGCAGTAAGCGGAAGGATGATGAGATTCTGCTGTATGCCGACTGGTGACGGCGACTCCGGCTTGCCTCATCGTGGTCCTCTCTCAAAACCGAATCCAGAAACGGCGCGGGTCGAACCTGCTTCTCCCGAATCGTTGGGAGCTGTAGTTGTTGGGTATACTAGTAAACGAACGTTCGTTCAAGTAAGAATGACAAGGCTCGCCGGATCTCCACCAGGCCAGCAATGGCTGCGCGGCCATTCGTTTATCGGGCTTCCGGAACCAACACGGAGTCTCCAGCTTCCAGGCCGGTGACAGCGATCCGCTCGGAGTCCCGCGCCCCGAGAGTCACAGCGGTGCGGGTCGCTCCAAAGCGCCCCGGCCGATCAACGTAAGCCTGGCCACGCTCTACATAGACGGCTTCCCGAGGAATGGTTGCCGGAGCATCTATTGCGGGCAGGACGATGACAGCCTCAAGACGCTGGTCGAGCAACAAAGGCCGAGAAATCAAGTCGCGCTTGGCGCGACACCATAACGTCCGAACCTGACTTGAGGCCCGCAACCGAGCGTCTTCGGCGCCGATCGAACGCGGTTGGAGGCGCCGTCCAACTCGGCTTACGACACAGTCGCCAACTGACGTACGATTGTCGACATCGCGCAGCCGGACCTTGAGGCCCGCCTTAAGCTCATGCGCATCCATTTGCTCGACTTCGATGCGGATCTCCAATGCGCTGAGATCCGCAATCTCAACAATCGGTGTTTGTGTGGCATCAGGGAAAACGATATCACCCGGATTGCCGCGGCGCGCGACGACCGTTCCTGCCGAGGGGGCAACAAGTCTCGTATGGGAAAACGTCGCTTGCGCCCGCTCCAGCGCCGCGCGGGCGCCCCCGACACGTTCTTGTGCCGCTTGGATTTCGCTCGCGCGGCCGCCAGCGTGCGCAAGTCGCGCCTCGGCGCGGGCCTGATCCAGCCGAGCTTCGGCGTCTCGCACCCAGAGTATGGCGTCGTCCATGTCACTGCGCGATGCATGTCCGCGTTCAAAAAGCTGCGTCTTTCGATTGAGTTCCGCTTGCGCCTTGTCGAGTTCCTCCTTGACCGCGCGAACTGCAGCATCGTGCGCTTCGCGCTCCTCAGGGCGCATACCTTCAATGACAGTTGCAAGCTCAGCTTCGGCTACGCGCAGATCTGCTTCCGACCGTTGCAGCTCGGCTTTTAGCGTTGGATTGTCGATTACCGCTACAAGCTTGCCCTGCTCGACGGTGTCACCCTCGTAAACGAGCACTTCCTGTAGTTTTCCGTCGACCAGAGACCGGACCTTGCTGACCCCTTGTGCGGCGTCAACGCGTGCGCGCGCGACGATCTCCGGGTGGATTTGACGCGCATCGACAGTGACGACCTCTGTGGGTTCATC
Source organism: Methyloceanibacter sp. (assembly GCA_030064755.1). Classification (GTDB taxonomy): domain Bacteria; phylum Pseudomonadota; class Alphaproteobacteria; order Rhizobiales; family Methyloligellaceae; genus Methyloceanibacter. The sequence continues at coordinate 3,058 of JASJEH010000157.1, forward strand.
GTCGAACAAGACCAACGCCGCAGCCAGCACCAATACGGCGATGCCCAGAAGCCATATCCACCACTTACCCATGTCTATCCTCATCTGCGATAATCCGGCCATCTTCGATCCGCAGGATGCGGTCGGCATGAGGTTCAAGCCGCGGATCATGGGTGACTAGCAGGACGCCGCGCTTCGGGCTGATAACCTCTTTCAACAAGGCCGTGATGGTTTGTCCGGTCTTGGTATCGAGGGCAGCCGTCGGCTCGTCGCCGATGATCAGCGCTGGATCGCCAGCAAGCGCCCGAGCAATCGCCACGCGCTGCTGTTCACCGCCGGATAGCTTGGCGGGCCTATGGTTGAGCCGATGTCCGAGGCCAACGGCCTCGAGTGCCTCTTTGGCTTGAGCATAGGCCACCTTGGCCCGGAAGCCTTTCAATCGAAGCACCTCTGCGACATTCTCAAGCGCGGTCAAGGCCAGAAACAGATTGTAGTTCTGAAAGATGAACCCGAGTTCGTGGCGGCGGATCGCAGGCGCTTTTACGATCTCGGGTCCGGTAATGTCGGTTCCGAAAAGCTCAACCTGGCCCGAACTGACGTCGACAAGACCAGCCATCATCATCAGAAGCGTTGTTTTTCCAGATCCCGAAGGTCCCATCAGCAGCGTAAGCGCATTGGCCCGGATTTCGACGCTCACCTTGTTGACGACAGTCGTTTGGATCGGGGGCTCACCGTAGACCTTACTGAGCCGCTCTGTCCTCAGGAGGGTTGTGACCCTGGCGTCGGTTGCCTGCATGGTTGCCGCCGCCATCAGAACACCTCTGTACCGCGAATGCGCAATACGGCCCGAACCGAATGTGCTGCGGCCAACAGGCACATGACTGCGATCACCACAAGACCGAACGAGACCACCTCGTCGGAAAGGCTGACCTCAATGTCGCTCTGCTCCATCAACCACCCGACACCGTAGGCTAGTCCCGTGCCCGTGATCGCGCCCGAAATCCCTATCACGAGCACCTGCCAGGCAACGAAGCTCACCAACTCGCCGGCATTGGCGCCTACGACGCGCAGCATCGCAAGCTCTTTGAAATGCTGCTGTGTCAGTGAGTAGAGCGTCTGGCCGACGATCACGACACCAACAACAAGCCCGAGCAACGCAGTAAGACCAAGCATGCTGCCGGCACCCGATTCCTTGATCCAGTATTGCTCGGTACGCTCCGCCCAGTCAGCGGTGGTGAAGGCTTGGATGTCCCTATGCCGCTCGACCCAGTCGATCACATCTGGCACGCAGGAGGGGTGAGTTAGATCAAGCACCCATTGCGACACCTGCCCCTCTGTGAGGCCGAGGACGGCACGGGCATTGTCTAAGGAGGTGAACAGATAGGGCATGACCATGATCGAGCGGATACCGCGCGTAACGCCAACAACATGGGCATTCTGCCCGTAGACTTCGAAGTTGGCGCCCATAGGATTCTGGGGCAGACCCAGCTTTCGGGCATCGAGCCGGTCAACCGTCACCGCCATCGGATGGCCAAGGTCACTCGGCAAACCGGCTACCATGCGCCAGGGAAAGTAAGGCGCCTCGCCTTGGGGGTCGGAGCCAACCAGCACGACGGCTTCGTAACTGCCGTCCGGGCGGCGGGCAAAAGTCATCGAGTGAATAAGACCGCGGGCCTCCCGAACACATGGATGGGCCAGAACAAGCGGGCCGATGCCAGCCGAGATCGCTTCCGCATTATCGATGACATTCGTACCGCGAGCCATCGCCCAGACGTCACCGCCGAAGTTGCGGATAATGCGGGACGAAGAGACCTTCATGCCTTCATAGATACCGATCTGGGCAAGCAAGAGCGCCGTGGCGATTGCAACGCCCAATACAGAGGTGATCAGCCTGCCGAGGTCGAAGACGAGGCACTTTAGGGCGATGCGGCGCATGCGGGTGCTGCTTTGCTTTGCGGCCTGGTAACTCCCAAAGACACGCTCCTGCCGCTGGGTTCATTGAGGAAGATCAATCGCGACGAGGCTGGCTGGGTATGCGTTAAGAACCATGATCGATGCTCGACATATGCAATGCATCCCCCCGAGGCGGCTGTCGCGAGTGCACTCAACCCCACCCCAGCGACCAACTGCGTGTACCGAGAACCTCATCCGGATTTGTCTAGCTGAAGGAATCGCCTAACGTCAGAGCAGCATGTTGGAACTGCTCTGCTTCATCCTGGCGATCTTGGCTGCGCCGTTCAAGTCGAGGCGTCGGTTTGGTGCGGAGAATGCGGTACTCCGGCATCAGGTGATCGTTCTGCGACGTAAGGTGCCGGGACGGGTCCAGCTTACAAATGGCGATCGCTGGTTTCTTATCCAGCTGCACCGATTGTTTCCGTCGTTTCTGTAGGGCCTTACGATCATCCCACCGGAGACGTTGGTCCGTTGGCATCGAGCGGGCTTTTGCAGCTATTGGCGTTGGAAGTCAGGTTGGCGGGGAGGGCAGCCCCGGATCGGATCAGACCTCCGAGCATTGATCAGGACAATGAGCATTGAGAACCCGCTGTGGGTTGCGCCCCGCATCCATGGCGAACTGCTCAAGCTCGGGTTTGAGGTCGCCCGGTCCACCGTTACCAAGTACATGGTCAAGCGCAGCGGGCCACCGGGCCAGGGATGAAGGACGTTTCTGCAGATCATGCACCGCACATCGCTGCTATGGACTTGTTTGTCGTCCCGACTATCTGCTTCAGTCTGCTCTATGCCATGGTCATCGTACGTCTAGACCGCAGAGAACTGATCTGGATCGACGTCACGGCGAACCCAACGGCAGAATGGATTTCGCGTCAAGTAACTGAAGCCTTTCCTTAGGATGGGGGCTCCCAATATCTCATCCGTGATCGGGACCGGATCTGCGGTACCGTCTTCACGCGCCGGCTGCGGGCTATGGGCATACG
>JASJEH010000063.1 GCA_030064755.1 Methyloceanibacter sp.
TTGCGCAAGGGCTCGGCCACGATCAGCAGGACCGTGAGATAGGCCACGAGAAAGCCTACCGAGTACATGAAGCCGTCATAGCCTTTCAGGGCGATCAGGCCTGCGATGCCGAGGAAGCTCGCCGCGCTCATATAGTCGCCGGCGATCGCCAGCCCGTTCTGCCATGCCTTGATGCGCCGCCCGGCGGCGAAATAGGCGCTGGCGCCCTTGGATTGCCGGGCCGACCACCAAGTAATCCCAAGGGTCACCGCGACAAAGGTCAGGAAGAGCCACAGCGCGCCGGTCATGATTTCTGCTCGCCCTCGGTCGCAAGCGCGTCGCGGGCAATCTTGCCGGCGAGCACGTCAAACTTCTTGGCCGCGCGCAGATACGCCCACGTGACGAAGGCAACCATCGCGAACTGGGATACCGCGAACAGATAGGCGAAGTTCACAGGCTCAAGCCCTGGAACCGTCCTTGACATCAGGTCCGGGAAGAAGCCCACAAGCACGAGCAGGGTGAAGTAGTAGGTGAGGAAGAAGATCGTTGCGGGGATGAGGAAGCGCGCGCGCATACGCACCAGATCATCGAATTCGCTGGTCTCCGCCACACGGTCCCAGTCGACGATATCGACATCTTCGTCGGCTGTCCGCTCATGGGCGGGCTTTGGCCCTGAGCGGCCAAGGCGCGTGACGTCGGGCTCGGTACTGACCTTGGCGGTCAGGTCGACATCTTTTTCCCCCACTGACAAATCCCCCCGGCGCCCGCGTTTTTTTGGTGGCGCTCAATGCCATTGTAGTCGCCGCACGCCGGCAATGTCACCACACCCGTTCAGGACCGTGCGTAGGTGTCACCTATCTGGTATACGCCCAAAAGCTGAGGCCCGGCCCGACAACACGAAAAGAGCGTCATTCGAGAATGGAAGCGTCCGAGTATCTCGCCTTCATTCCGCTGTTGATCTACGGCATCGCCTTGGCCGACTTGCTCGGGCAGTGGCGGCGCTTCTTTGAGCCGGAGTACTTCTACCTTCCGTATTTCCTCACAACGATCATTCTCACGGAAAGCGCGATCTGGAGCGTTTATGGCTATCTGGAAGTCACGTCGCACCTCGATGGGATCGGCTACTTCCAGTACTGGTCATACCTGCTGCAGCCCATGCTGTTCCTGGTGACCGTGAGCGCGCTCACGCCGGAAACCGAGATCCGGGATACACAGACCTACTTCATAAAGAGAATGCCGGTCGTGTTCGGCTTGATGGCCGTGTATATCGCTAGCCATCTCATCGCTCATTACGGCACGATGTCGTCGATCAATGTGGCGCGGTTTCTGGCGATCTTGCTGTGTGTCGTAATGGCAGTGACGCGAAAGGCCTGGCTTGTCTATGTGGGCACGGCATTGTGGCTGTTCAGCCTTTTTGCACGCGCGTAGAACCCTTGCGAAAAGTGACGACGAGAAACGCCGTGTAGGCACATGTGTCGAGAGCCGACGGATACAGTCCATGAGCATTCACCTTCATCATATTGAACGCGATGGAGCGGTCGACGACGAAGAGGCACTGGAACAGTTTCAGCGAGGATGGGCGACGTACCAGAAGGTCATCGACCATAACGCCCTCTCCCATAGGGAAGTGGCCGCAGTCCTTCGGGAGAATGTGTCGGCGCTCTCGGATCCGATCGAATTTCTCGACATAGCCTGCGGCGACGCCGGCCAGATGGCGTGGGCCCTCGCCAACGGCCAAATCCGCCGCTATCGGGGCATCGACTTATCGCAATCCGCACTCCAACTCGCGGTCAAGAATCTGGAACGCGTGCCCTTCGATGTCGATCTGTACCATTCGGATTTCGTCGCCGAATTGACCGCGCGGCGCCACGCTTCCGACGTGTCGTGGTGTGGTTTGTCTATTCATCATCTCACGACGGCGAACAAGCACACCCTGCTGCAGGCCCTTCAAGAGACGACAAGCAGGTTTCTCATGATCTACGAACCGATCATGCGCGACGGCGAGAGTCTTGAAAGCTATCTCGATCGGTTCGAACGGAAGAACAAGGCCGCGTGGACGTTCCTCGATCCCGCTGAATGGGACGAGGTGTTCCACCACATCTCTACGTGCGATCTGCCCGAGTCCCCGCGGGGGTGGATGGAGCTCGGCCGCGATGCAGGTTTTAGCGACGTGCGTGAGCTATTTGTGGACCAAAACGGTTTATACGGCCTGTATCGCTACGATCGCTAAAGCGACGCCGCTCAATCCACTGTGAGAACAATCTTGCCGATATGGCTTGGATCGTCGATGCGCTTGTGCGCCTCGGCTGCATCTGTGAGGGAAAAGGTAGAGTCGATCACAGGCTTGTATTTGCCCGCCTCGATTAGCGGCCAAATGCGCTCTTCGATGACCGTCGCCATCTTCGCTTTGGTTTCATCGGTCTGTGCACGGAGCGTCGAGCCGGTAAGCGTGAGGCGCCGCATCATCAGGCGCATGAGATCCACTTCGACCTTCGATCCCTTCAGGAATGCGATCTGCACGATATGGCCTTCGAGCGCCGCGGCGCGGATGTTCCTCTCGATATAGTCGCCGCCCACCATGTCGAGGATCACGTCGGCGCCGTGCTTGTTGGTTACGGCCTTGACGACCTCAAGGAAGTCTTCCTCGTGGTAGTTGATGGCCTTGACCGCACCCAGCGCCTCGCAGGCTTTGGCTTTGGCGTCATCGCCGACGGTCACGATTACTTTGGCGCCAAAGGCGGTTCCGAGCTGAATGGCCGTGGTGCCGATGCCGCTCGCGCCGCCATGGACCAGCAGCCAGTCGCCCTCCTGCAAGCACCCGCGTTCGAATACGTTATGCCACACGGTGAAGATGGTCTCTGGAAGCGCTGCAGCCTCGACGGGACTGAGGCCCCGGGGCGCGAGGAGGGTGGTAGACTCCGGCGCAACCGCATAGTCGGCATAGCCGCCGCCATTGACCAACGCACAAACGAAATCGTCCGGCTTGAACCGCGTGACGTTTTCGCCGACCGCCACCACCGGCCCGGCGACTTCGAGCCCAAGGAGGTCGGATGCGCCCTTGGGAGGCGGGTAGAGGCCCTGGCGCTGCAAGACATCCGGCCGGTTGATGCCGGCGGCGGTGACCGCGATGAGGACTTCGTCTGGCGCCGGTGTCGGCACGGGCCGTGTTCCAGGGATGAGTTCTTCTGGCCCGCCCGCCTCGCGGACTTCAATCACGGTCATTGTCTCTGGCAGCATTCTTGTCCCCGTTTTGCTTCGCACGTTCACTCTTAGAGAAGACCGCTGCGCGATGCTAGGATCAGAAGAACCGCGCGGCCAATGCCGCCATATGCAAGAAAGCGGAGAATTCGGCGATGGATGTCGACGACCTCACACCCAAGAAGCCAAAGGGCCACGAGATCGGGCAGGATCTATCCAAATTGTCGGAGGAGGAGCTGAAGGCCCTGATCGAGACGCTTCAGGGTGAGATCGCCCGGATTGAGGCCGCGCTTTCCGAGAAGCAATCGTCGCGTAGCGCCGCGGAAGCCGCATTTAAGCGTTAAATCTCGTTGGACAGAGTTTCTTTAGGTAAATCGGGCCTTAGTCTTAACCGGTTGTTAGGGACTCACCCGTAAAGTCATCGTTATCCAGTCCTCTGGATCTGAGTGGCCTGTTCCACTCTGTTTGACGCCTCCCTGTTAACTTCCTGAGCCGCCGTTTTGGCGGCTCTTTTTTTGTCCTCCCCCCGCCATAGCTTGCGTTTTAACCTTTCTTACCAGAAGGTAACGACAGCGCTGACCCATGGCTTAGTATGCCCGCAAAACAGTGGGGCGATGGAGTACCGGGGGACATGGCGGGGAAGACCGAGAATAAGACCTATGACGGCGGCGTAACCGTCTCTTTTGGCGCGAAATTTGCGCGTTCCGACCAGTTTAAGACCGTGTTCCGAGAAGGCATGGCGCTGGTTGAATCCGCCGCCGCGTATCTCGACGGTGACGGGCGCAAAGAGGCCCGCCAGCTCAAGCCGCCGCACTCTTTGGCCTATGCCACCGAAAGTATGCGCCTGACCACGCGGCTAATGCAGCTGGCGTCCTGGCTGCTCATTCGCCGGGCTGTCACGGAAGGCGAACTGACCCCGGAACAGGCCGTCGAGGAGCAGCGCAAAATCAAGCTGCCGGTGGACGACTCCCGCCCCGTGCGCGATCTGGAAGCGTTACCAGAACGGCTACAGGCGCTCATTGCCGAGAGCGTGAAACTCCAGGAGCACGTGGTCCGGCTCGACCAAATGTTGGCTTTTGAACAGCCGGAGCCGGAGGACGCCCATCACCCCGTGGGGGCCCAATTCTCCCGCCTCCAGGCCGCCTTCGGCCAAGACGGCGAGTAAGAGCCGCCTATACAGACGCCCTCGGGGATCGCTTCGGGCGCATGCGCAAACAAAAAGCCGGCCCCGAGGGACCGGCTTTTTTGATAGGAATGTGCCCAAATCTTATTTGATGAAACCTTCGTACTTCTTCTTAAAGCGCGAGAGGCGGCCGCCACGGTCGATCAGGTGCTGACCGCCGCCGGTCCAGGCCGGGTGGGTCTTCGGATCAATGTCCAGCTTCAGCGTGTCACCCTCGGCGCCATAGGTCGAGTAGGTGACGAACTCCGTGCCGTCCGTCATGACCACCTTGATCTGGTGGTAATTCGGGTGAATGTCGTTCTTCATGGCTAAAAACCTTGTTGTCTCGGGCCGCCTGGATCAGTTTGGCGGCTCCGCGTCGCTTCGTCGTGTTCTTGCGGAATTGGCGGCAGGCTATAGCGCGTAACGCAAGCCAGGGCAAGATCGTGGGCGTTCGGATCAGGTCCCGGAAGGTCCGTAGTGTTGCCCCATCTATAACGGCGTTAGTCTTGCCGGGCGTGGTCTAAGACCTTGCCGGCTGTCATCTAAGACCTTGCGTCGGCGGCTAAGGCCCTTAAAGTCTCGGCGTTTATCGGTCCGCTGGATTCATAGACGATTGAGATAAAACCAAAAATAGACTGGGCATTGCGTTGCAACCTGTTCCCCTCAGACCTGCGGGCGCGTCCGCTGAGCCGAAACAGCCGCGCGCCGACGATACGGCGGATCCCAGCGATACCGGTAAGTCGCGCCGGGTGTCGCTCAAGCCCTTGGGCCGGATAAAGCCGTACCTGTTTCGCCATAAGGCCATGCTCGCGGCTGCCCTGATCTCGTTGGTCGTGGCGGCTGGTGCGATGCTGGCGCTGCCACTCGCCCTGCGCCGTATGATCGATCTCGGCTTCTCGGGAATCGAGCCGGAGCTGGTCGATGTCTATTTCGGAACGCTTTTCGGTGTGGGCGCTGTGCTGGCACTCGCAAGCGCTGCGCGCTTCTACTGCGTGAACTGGCTGGGCGAGCGCGTGGTGGCCGATATCCGCACGGATGTTTACGCGCATCTCACAGGTCTCAGCCCTGCGTTCTACGAAGTATCCCATTCCGGCGAGGTAATGTCGCGCCTGACGGCGGATACAACACAGGTGAAGGCCGCTGCCGGCACGGCCGTGTCCCAGGCGATCCGGAACCTGCTGTTGGTGGTGGGTTCCGTGGTGATGATGATCGTCACGAGCCCTAAACTGTCGCTCGCGGTGCTGATCGCCATCCCGCTCATTGTGCTCCCGCTTGTGGCTTATGGCCGTTCGGTGCGCGCCCGGTCCCGCTATGCGCAAGATACGCTGGCCGAGGCTTCGGCCTATGCCAGTGAAAGCCTCGGTCAAGTAAAGGTCCTGCAAGCTTTCACCAATGAGCGCGCAGCGACGGGGCGCTTCCGTCGCGCCATGGAACGGGCCTTCGAAGCGGCCGACGACCGGGCCAAGGCGCGGGCCGGTTTGACGGCCTTCGCCATGTTTTTGGTGTTTGCCTCCGTGGTTGGTGTGCTCTGGTACGGCGCGCAGGACGTGCTGTCCGGCTCGATGACTGGCGGCACGCTCGGCCAGTTCGTGCTTTACGCGGTCTTCGCCGCCGCAGCTGTGGGCGGGCTCAGCGATGTGTGGGGCGAAGTCGCCCAGGCAGCCGGCGCAGCCGAGAGGCTGGGCGAACTGCTTGAAGCCCAGTCTGATATTCAGTCGCCGCCCCATCCCACGCCCATGCCTGAGCCGGCGCGCGGCGAGATTGCATTCTCCGATGTGCACTTCGCTTACCCGTTGCGGCCCGATACGGCCGCGCTGCATGGCGTAAGCTTCACGGTGAAGCCCGGCGAACGGGTGGCGCTGGTCGGCCCGTCAGGTGCGGGCAAGACGACGATCTTTGCATTGCTCTTGCGTTTTTACGATGTGGACAGCGGCAGCGTCCGCGTGGATGACGTGCCAGTCAATATGGCCGACTTGCAGAAGTTACGGTCGCGTTTCGCGATAGTGCCTCAGGAGACCGCGCTTTTCGCCGATACGATCGAGGCCAATATTGCATATGGATCGGAGTCGGCGACGCGGGGTCAAATCGTGGCCGCCGCGAAAGCCGCCTTCGCCCACGGCTTCATTGCCGAATTGCCGGAGGGTTACGACACGCAGATCGGGGAGGGCGGCGTGACGCTCTCGGGCGGCCAGCGCCAGCGGATCGCCATCGCCCGCGCCGTGCTGCGCGATGCGCCGATCCTTTTGCTCGACGAGGCGACAAGCGCGCTCGACACCACCAACGAGACCCTCGTGCAGAAGGCGCTGGATAAGGTGATGGACGGGCGCACGACGCTCGTGATTGCCCATCGGCTTTCGACAGTGGTGAATGCGGACCGCATTCTCGTTTTCGACGAGGGCCAGCTGGTTGAGGCGGGCACGCATCAAGAGCTCATCGCTCGAAACGGCCTCTATGCGCGGCTCGCCTCGTTGCAATTTGCGCCGGACGCTGCGGAGTAGGGCTACCGCTCTGTGAGCTTCAGTTCGATGCGGCGGTTACGAGCAAGCGCCGATGGGCTGCTGCCGGCGTCGACCGGCTGGTACTCTCCGAAACCTGCCGCGACGAGGTGGTCAGGCGCGATGCCGCGATCCATGAGATAGCGCACGACGGAAATTGCGCGCGCCGACGACAACTCCCAATTGGACGGGAAAGTGGCGGAAGAGATTGGCGTGATGTCCGTATGCCCATCGACGCGCATGACCCACGGAATATTGGCCGGAATACTGCCCTCGATCTCCTTCAAGGCCGCGGCGAGATTGTTGAGTTGGCTGAAGGCGCTGGGCTTTAGCGTCGCCGAGCCCGGGTCGAACAGCACGTCCGAAGGGAACACAAAGCGGTCGCCGACAATCCTGAAATCTTTGCGGTTGCCGAGCGTCTTTCGTAGCTCTCCGAAGAAGTCCGAGCGGTAGCGTGCGAGTTCCTGTGCCTTCCTGGCGAGCGCCACGTTGAGGCGTGCGCCGAGATTGGCGATCGTCTCTTGGCTGTCCTTGTCCTTCGCTTCGGAGGCTTCCAGCGCCTCGTTGAGCGCGGCGAGTTGGAGGCGCAAGGCTGCGAGCTGTTGGTTCAGCAACTCGACCTTGGCGAGTGCGTCATTGGTAATGTTCCTTTGCTCATCGAGTTGGGTGCCGAGCGCCGCGATGCGCCCTTGCGCATCGTCCGAAGCGCCGCTGGCATCGCCCAGCAGGCCGGTCAGTCGCTGGTTCTGCGCTTGCGCGTCGATCAGCGTCGCCTGCAATACGGCTAGATTGTCCTCGGCGGTTTCCTTCTGGGAGCGCTCCAGCGCAAGCAACTCGGTGAGTTCAGCGAGCTGACGGGTCAGCCGCGACAGCATCGTATCCTTGCCGCTAGAGGCTTGGGTGATGATGTAGTTCGTGACCATGAAGAGCGACATAAGGAAGATCACGACAAGCAGCAGCGTGGAGAGCATGTCCACGAAGCCTGGCCAGAGATTGGTCTGTGCTTGGCCGCGGCGGCTGCGGGCGAGAGCCATCTATCGGTTCCTCATCGCGATCATCGACCACCGGGGGCCTTGGACTTGTCCGCGACCTGGCGCAGCACGGTGGCGATCTCTTGCTGCTGCTGGGCCTGCTCGTCCGCCCACTCCCGGACGACCTTCTGCTCCGCGCGCATTTGCCGGATCAGCTTGTCGACACCTTGGGAAAGGTCATGGACGGTGGCCTCCGTATTGGCCCCTTGTCCGACACGCTCGCCAAGATCGGAGATCGAGCGCTGCATATCCATCAGTGCGTAGCGCAGCTGCGGCGGAACGCTGTCGCCGGGGTCCGTGGTCTGAAGTTCGGTGACATTGGCGAGCCAGTCTTCCAGCTCGTTGTAGAAGCGGCTTTGCGCGTGGCCGGCCTGCAGGTCGAGAAAACCGAGAATCAGCGAGCCGGCCAACCCAAAGAGCGAGGACGAGAAGGCAATGCCCATGCCCGAAAGCGGTCCCGCCAGCCCTTCTTTCAGCTGATCGAACAGCATCACGCTTTCGGCCCCGCTCGTGTCTAGAGCGCCGATCGTATTGCCGACAGAGCTAACGGTCGTGAGCAGGCCCCAGAACGTGCCCAGCAGGCCGAGAAACACGAGAAGGCCCACCAGGTAACGCGTGGTCTCGCGCTGTTCATCGAGCCGCGACGCGACCGAGTCCAGCAGAGTTCGCGCAGAGCCGGTCTCAAGGCTTAAGTGCCCGGTCGTGTCCCGAAGCATCGTCGCCATAGGCAGGAGCAACACCGGCGGGTGTGTCTTGGTCGGACTCGCGTCGGTGATGCTGAAATTGTTGACCCAGTTGATCTCGCGGTAAAGCCGTAGCACCTGGCGGAAGGCATAGACACAGCCCACGATGAGGACGCCGATAATCAGCCCATTGAGGCCGGGATTGGCCATGAAGCTGGACCTAAGCTGACCTGTCTGACCATCGAGGATGATCGCGAGCAGGAAGGCTAGAACCAAAAACAGCGACATGCGCCAGAGAAATATCTGCGGGCGCGAGAGCTTAGTCCGATAGGTCTTGCGTGCCATTGGTCCTTATGCGGCGTTTTGCCAGCGTTCCTTGTCGTGCGTCCTCTGCTCGGGATGAGCCCGATTCGCGCGAGAGTCACCTAAAAAACAGAGTACCTGAATAGTTTGACACGCAAAACGGCAAGCTAATGGCGGCAGTTCCACGGAAGTTACTGGAACAAGCTGCCGCTGAAGCTGACTGTGGCTACCCGGCGCCTGCAGGCGCTGGCGTGTCGGCCTTCGCGGCCTTCAGAAGCTTGAGCAGCTTCAGATGGATCGTCTCGTTGCCAGCAACAATCCCGCCGGTCTCGAAGACCTTGTCCTTACCGTGCATGTCGGTCACGTAACCGCCCGCCTCTTTGACGAGAACCATACCGGCAGCCATGTCCCAGGGGCGCAGGTTGCTCTCCCAAAACCCATCGAAGCGGCCTGCCGCCGTCCAGGCGAGATCGAGCGCCGCGGAGCCGGTGCGGCGCACGCCCGCGCTTGAGCCCATGACGGACTGTACCTCTCTGAGGAATTGCTCGTGACCGGGGCGCCCACTGTGCGGCACGCCGGTGCCGATCACGGCGGTGCTGAGCTCGGCACGCGCGGCAACCCGCATGCGCCGGTCGTTGAGAAAGGCGCCTTGGCCTTTCTCGGCGGTGAAGGTCTCGTTCATGACCGGGTTGTAGACGAGGCCAGCGACGAGCTCGCCCTCCCGCTCCAGCGCGATAGAGACCGCGAAAATCGGAATGGAGTGCAGGAAGTTGGTGGTGCCATCGAGCGGGTCGACGATCCAGCGGTGCGTACGGTCGGCTCCTTGCACCTCCCCGCGCTCCTCCATTAGGAAGCCATAGCCGGGGCGGGCCTTTGAGAGCTCGGCGAAAATGATCTCCTCGGCGCGCAAGTCCGCGGCGCTCACGAAGTTCGCCGGTCCCTTCACCGAGACCTGCAGGTGCTCCACCTCGCCGAAATCGCGCGCAAGGCTGCGGCCTGCTTTGCGGGCAGCGCCGATCATGACATTCATCAACGCAGATGCAGGCATGGGTTATTCTGTCTCGGGGTTCTTCTGTCTTTAAGTCACTAGCCCCTAGGGGGGGCGTTTGTTCTCGGGCTGGAACAGAGAGGGATACGACCTCGTCAAAAACGACGTGACCCGGCGGGCCTATTCACCACGCCGGACATAGGTGAGTTCGTTCGTGTCGACGACAACCTTCTCGCCGGCCTCGATAAACGGCGGGACCATCACGCGGACCCCATTCTCAAGCTTTGCGGGCTTGTACGACGAAGCAGCGGTTTGACCCTTCACCACAGGATCGGCCTCAACAATCTCGAGCGTGACCTGGTCAGGCAACGCCACGCCAATGGGGCGTCCTTCATGGCTTTCCACAGTGACGGTCATGCCGTCCTGGAGGAATGCCGCACGATCTTCTAGCAAATCCTGTGGGATCTGAATCTGGTCGTAGGACTCAAGGTCCATGAAGGTCAGCATGTCGCCTTCCGCAAACAGGAACTGGTGGTCCTTCTGCTCCAGGCGCACGCGCTCGACCGTTTCGGAGCTGCGAAAGCGCTCATTAAGCTTGGAGCCGTCGATCAGGTTTTTCAGCTCGACCTGCGCATAGGCGGGCCCCTTGCCGGGTTTCACGGCTTGGGTCTTCACCGCGACCCATAGGCCATTCTTATGCTGGATGACATTGCCAGGCCGGATCTCGTTGCCGTTGATCTTCATGGTGTGCCTTAGTCGTGTGCCCTAAGGGTTTCCTTTGGGCTGTGTCGTTGTCTGCGATTTGGGCCGCTGCGCGCCGGTCGCGCCGTTTGGGATCGCGCCCTGAGACGCTGCAGCCGGTGGATTTTGACTGGGGTTAGAACTTTCGTTTTGGCCGGTGTCAAGGGCGGCGGCGGGCGTCTCAGCCGGAAGCGGCGTCACCTCACTTACGGTCGCGCCCTGATAGGCGTCTACGAAACGGTCGGCGGCGGCGCGCTGCTCTGGGGTCAGCTTGGTCAGAAGAACGTCAAGCCTGAAATCGCTGACGCCAGCATCGCGTGCGATCAAATGCCATTTGGCGGCTTCGATAAGATCGAGGGGAAACACGATGCCATTGGCATAAAGACGCGCGAGGCGGTTCTGGGCGACCGGGTTTCCCTTCTGGGCCGCCAGAGAGAAGAGCTTCGCGGCCTGCTCTTGGTCTGGCTCCACGCCCCGGCCCTTGAACAGCATTGTGGCGTATTCAACCTGCGCTGCTGAAAGCCCGGCCTCGGCAGCCTTGCCCGTCCAGTCGGCGGCCTTCTTCTCGTCGAGGGGAAGCCCGCGTCCAAACTGGTAGAAGGCGCCAAGGTCATATTGGGCTTGAGGATTGCCGCTCTCCGCGGCCTTCGTCATCCATTCAGCCGCCTTGGTCTCATTGGCCTCGCGTCCCCGGCCTTGCAGGTACATGAGCGCGAGGTTGTATTGTGCCGCTGCGTTGCCGCCATTGGCGGCTTGCTCGAAGAGATTGGCCGCCATGCGGAGGTCTTTGCGGATGCCGAGGCCCTTGGCCGTCAGGAGGGCGAGCGATAGCGCGGCGTTCGTGTCGCCGAGATCGGCGCCCTTTGCATAAGCGTTCGCGGCCTTGGCGTAGTCACGCGGCACTCCAAGCCCGCCACCGTATATCTCGCCCATCAGCGTATAGGCTTCCTTGGAACCGGCTTCCGCTTCCTTCTGCGCAAGGTCTAGCGCCGTCTGATACTTGCCGGCGGCGAAGGCGATATAGGCTTCGCTCTCTTCGGCGTAGGCCATGCCTAAGGGGCCTATCTGCGCCAGGGCGACCAACGCCAGCGCCAACAGACCGGTGCCAATTCTTTTCATGCCTCTCTCCGAATACTCCCGATGGCCTGGTCTATCTCGCCCAAGGCCTCCAGCGCGTCATCGCGATCCCAGATCGTTGTGGGGGGAGCGATGAAGTCGACGCCGAGTTTTGTCAGTGCCACGGCCTCAGCCCTATCGGCGATGTTCCAGGCCACACACGGCACCACGAAGATTTCTGACCACCAGGCGACCGTTTCCGAGAGGCGTCCGAATTCATCCTCGCGATCGCCCTGGCCTGGTGTGTTGAAGGCCACATAGTCTGCGCCCGATTCGGCAAGCTCCATGGCCTCATGCCGGCTGAGGCCGCAGGCGACCCCGATATTGGCGCTTTCGCCGAGCGCCTTACGGGCAGTCTGGTACAGCGTTTCGTCGGCAAGAATGTGGACGCCGTCCGCACCAAGATCGGCCGACGCTTCGACATTGTCTTCGATGAGGCACGCGGCCCCGGCGCCTTGGATATTGTCAACCAGGCTGTCGAGGAGCGTGTTGTCTGCTGGCTCGGTTCCCAGGCGGATAAGCACGCACGCTGGCGAAAACGCGGACAATGCTTGGGAAAGCAGCGATTCCTGCTTGGCGGTGAACGGCGCCACAACCTGCAGATAGAGGCGGCATCGGGGCTTCAATTGAGACATGACCGGTGTTTGCGCGGAGACCGCTAAAGCTGCGGTGGATGTAGATCGCGAGGGTCTGTCTCAAATCACAGGCCGGAAGGGAGTGTCAAACTTTGCACAGGGTTCGGTGAGAAGAGGCTTGTCGGCGCGCCCTTTCCGTTTGAACATGGCGTCACCACATATTTCGCCAGCCGACTGTTCCATATGCGGAACATGGCATCTGAGATAGCTGGCTTTCGCGATAGTCGAGGACGTCTGGCGGGGAGGGCGAACGTGATGGCGCAAACCATGATGAAATTGGACCCAAGCGATCCGCTTGCGCGCTTCGATGCCGCGCTCGCCGCGCTTGAGGGCAATCTGGCCCGCGTGCTCGGCGACGACAAAGGCAAGGTCCAATCAGCGGAGATTCTGGAGCTGCGCGAGCAGGTCAAGTTCTTGACGGAGGAGCGTGATCAGCTCCTGGCCGATCTAGAAGCCGAGCGCGCCCGCGTTCGGCGCCTCAAAGCGGCCAATGAAGACGTGTCCGGCCGGCTCGATGCCGTTATGGGCACCCTGAGAGACATGGCGCCCGCGATTCAGGACTAGCAACGCAGCGGACTGGAAGAAGGAGAGGATTGGCATATGGGGCAAGTCGCTGTGACGCTGAACGGCCGGACATACCGGCTGGAATGCAACGAGGGAGAAGAAGCGCATCTTGCCGAGCTTGCCGAGTATGTCGGAGCGCATGTGGACGAGATGCGGCGGAAATTCGGCCAGGTCGGCGACGATCGGCTGATTCTCATGGCGTCGCTTTTTGTCACGGACGAACTCTGGGCGCTGCGGGCCGATGTTGAGAATCTACGCGCGCAACTGGCCGAGGCGCGGCGCGACAAATCTGAGTCCGATGAGAATGCCCGATCGATCGAGTCCCAGCTATTCGCCCGGATCGGGGACGCCGCCGCGCGTCTGGAAGGTCTCAACACACGGCTTACGGAGATTCCGGGTAGCGGTCGTTAGCTCAAATCGGCTGACACGTCGTTTTCGGCTTCCTGTGTCCCCGTTACCCCTGTTCGGGCGGCATCTGGCTCCCTATTATGGTGAGTTCGGGCTGCGGGGTGCGTTAGGAGCATATATTCCAGGGCCCTATAAGATCCTATGGGAGCTGACCCTGACGGGGATCGTGGTCTCTGTCACTTGGCGCCCACCTACTTCAGTAGGGAATACCCGGGATCTGCGCTCCGACGGCCGCCGCGGCCCTTCCCCGCGCCAGCCCATCGCCGAACCTGCCGTACCTTGCGTGAGCCAAAGGCTCGCCCGTTTTTCTAGGGACCGGTTTTTACGGCGACCGGTGGCCCGCCTTCAGACGGATGGTTTTGGTCCCTCGGGGTGGCGGCCTGCGCGACAATTCTGTATTGACCCCCGCATGCTCAAAACAACCCAGATATGCCCCCTTTCATGCGTTTTCTCTTCCTAGGGGATGTGGTCGGCCGCACAGGACGTGTGGCGATCCTCGAGACCTTACCGACATTGAGGGAGCGCTACCGGGCCGACTTCGTCGTGGTTAATGGTGAGAACGCGGCTGGTGGATTTGGCATTACGGAGAGCATTCTCAACGAATTGCTCGACGCTGGTGCCGACGTAATCACGACGGGCAATCATGTGTGGGATCAGCGCGAGGCGCTCGTCTTTATTGAACGGTATGATCGGCTTTTGCGGCCTCTCAACTTCCCCGCCGGTACGCCAGGAAAGGGCGCGGGCCTCTT
>JASJEH010000064.1 GCA_030064755.1 Methyloceanibacter sp.
CGCCTAATGCCCGAGTGGCTCGGGCGGGACGACATGCGGGGCGCGATCACCCTCAACGCATTGCTTCGCATGATTTCTGGCTTGGCCTTTTACGAAGATCCCGATGACAAGCTGAGCGATGTCTCCCAGATGATGTTCGTGCAGGAAAACACAGCGGCGTTTGCCGCCTCGAAGCCCCTGGCCTTCGCACCTGGCACGCACTGGGCCTACTCCACGGGAACGGCCGCGATACTGTCTGGTGTCTTGCGAGAGACGTTCGACAATGAGGCTGCTTATCTTCGATATCCTCGTGAACGCCTGTTCGAACCGCTGGGTATGCGCACAGCGCAGCTCGCACCCGATGCCTCCGGTACGTTTATGGGCGGCGCCTTTCTCTACGCATCGGCACGGGACTGGGCGCGGCTCGGACTTCTCTTTCTGAGGGACGGTATGTGGAACGGCACGCGGCTCCTGCCAGAGGGGTGGGTGGCTTACACGACGAAGCCGACAACTGAATCGCCGAAGGACGAGTATGGTGCGCAGGTGTGGCTGAAGCTGACCAAGTCCAAGAACCTCGGTGAGCCGCCTATGCCAAACGACGCGTATTACATGTTGGGCCACAACGGGCAGGTCGTGGCCGTGATTCCCTCCAAGGACTTGGTCGTCGTGCGGCTTGGGCAAACGCTCGACGGCGGCGATTGGGACACCGCGCGCGATCTGGGACCGCTCGTCAATGCGTTTCCAAGCGTAACCGCCGCCACCTTGAATCCGGCGCCCTGAAACGACGCAACAAAGGATGTTCCGGGCGAGGACTCGAACCTCGCAAAATCCGGTTCTAGAACCGGAAGGTCTTGCCGTTAAACGACCGGAACCCATCAATCTTATCGGCAAATGCCGGCGAAGGACCTGGGCAAGCTCGGCACGCGTAGCCTACTCACATCAAGCAAAGATCCCCGCCATGGCGCCCGTCATGAAGCAGGCGATCGTTCCGGCGAGCAGCGCCTTGGGGCCCAGCGCAACGATCTCTGCTCGGCGCTGCGGCACCATGGTCGCAAGGCCGCCCAGCATAATGCCGAGACTGCCCAGATTGGCGAAACCGCAAAGCGCGTATGTCAGAATGAGATCGCTGCGCGGCGACAAGGCGCCCTCAGGCAGTTCGGCCATGGACAGATAGGCCACCAGCTCGTTGAGCACGATCTTGGTGCCCATCAACTCGCCTGCCAACCCCGCCTCGTTCCAGGGAATGCCAATTAGCCAAGCGACGGGGGTAAGCAGCCAGCCGAGCATGCGCTGCAGACTCAGCTTGAAGCCGCCGACTTCCGGCAAGATACCGAGTGCCAAGTTCACCAAATGAACGAGTGCGATGGCCACGATCAGCAACGCCGCCACGGCAACGACGAGGCGCAACCCGTTGAGCGTGCCGTTGACGATGGCTTCGGCCGCGCTGGTGGCATCTTCGTCCGGCCCGCGCTGCTCTACGGCGTCGCCGGTGAAGTCCCCCGGCACCATGAGCGCCGCGACCGCGACCGAGGCCGGCGCGCTGATCACGGACGCCACCATGAGCGTCCCGGCCGGATCGGTCAGGACCGGCGACAGGATGGCCGCATAGAGTACGAACATGTTTCCGGCGATGGTCGCCATACCGACCGTCATGACCAAGAACAAGCCCGCCCGGCTTAGCTCTCTCAAATACGGTCGGATCAGGAGAGGCGCCTCGATCATCCCGACAAAGACATTCGCCGACGACGCAACACCGACAGCGCCGCCGAGGCCGATGGTACGTTCCAACAGCCACGCGAAGCCCTGGACCAGTTTCGGCAGGACGCGCCAATAGAAGAGCAAGGCGCTCAACGCGCTCACGATCAGAATGAGCGGCAGGCCTTGTGTCGCGAGGATGAAGACGTTTTGCGGCGCCGTCGGCTCAAACGGAGCCGGGCCACCGCCCAGATAGCCAAACACAAACGAGGTTCCAGCAAGTGTCGCCTGGCGCAGCGCCTCAACGGCCTTGTTGAGCCATGACAGCGCAATCGTCACGGGCGGGACCTGAAGAAGCAGAAGCGCGAGAACCACCTGCAACGCCATCGCGCTCGCCACGACACGTGCTGAGATGGCTTGCCGGTTCTCGCTGATAACCCAAGCAAAGCCCAAGAGGACGACAAGTCCGAGTGCCGATTGAAGCACGCCCTGCCACATACCCGTCAAAGGACCCCCGCCCCTCAGTTGAATGACCCCGGCGTACGCGCTCATGGTCCCATCCGTCAAGCGTGCCGCTGCGCGGCTTCGGGCAGACGCTGACTGGAGTGAAACGAAGTGCAACAAGCTCCCTGCAGACAATTCACTACATGCACGTCGCTCGTCGCAGTAAGTGTGGAGCGTTGGGGGGGGCCAATTGGCATGTACGCATACGATTGTCGCTGGCGAAACTACGCAGAGTGGCTCCAGTTTTGGCTCAGAAGCCATGAATTGCGCCTGCGCGAAGCCAATTTGCACGAGAACATTCGTTGCTTTGCGCGAAGGCACCTGTGCTGCGCTGTTCGGGCCGCGCGATGCGGGGACATCAACGCAATGAATACGCATCTCGGCACGGTAAAGAAGTACCTAGGTCGGCCCTATCCTTGAAATCGCTTGCGATAATGCGTTTCGGCTGGCCGCTTCGGCGCGCCCGCGCGGGTACCGCCGCTAGATTTCAAACAGTTGGAGCAGGCCTTCACGGATCAGACGGCGGACCAGGACAACCTTGCCTTCGTCATCAAGCCCGTCGGGTAACTCACCGACTGTGAAGCGCGGCGTTTCAAGCGCAAAGCGCAAGACAGCAGCCGCATAGGCGGGCAGATTGATCTCGCGGCGGTGGAAGCGAAGCCGAACGGTCTCGTCGTCCTCCTCGATTCGGTAGGACAATAAGGGGCGGCAACCAACGAGGCTGTTGAGGCTCAGTCTTTTGACGTCCGACAGAGCCCGCAATTGATTGCGCAAGAAGGGGCGACGCCGATCGATAAACCGATCTGCGAAACCCAAACGGACCTCCTCGGGATCCACGCTGGCAAGACGTCCGGCAAGATCGGCAAAGGTCTTCTTGAAACCTTCGGCATCGACGTCACCACGCGCGAAACGGCGCGGCAGTGCGGCTCGCACGTCCTTGTCTTCTGCCGCCAGAGACTCGACCGCTTCCACTAGAAAATCGAACCACGTCCACGACAACACGCCAACCGTGATGTGCATGGACGTCTCATCGGTGGAGATTGCTTCGTGCACCAGCCCGCGCGGGACATAGAGCGTATCGCCGGCGCGCAAATCGAATTCCTCCGAGACCTCGCCGGGCTCGCGTTGACGCGCGAGGTCCCCGTGTCCTTTGAGCGTCAACTCAATCGGTGTCCCGTAGAGCTGCCAGCGCTTCGAGCCCGCGAGTTGGAGCACGATCACATCATGGGTGTCGAAATGGGGGTTGAAACCCTGATTGCCCGGCGGCGTGATGTAGACGTTCGCTTGCACACGGGCGCTGAACTCTAGCTCTAGCGCGGCGGTGAGTTCAGTCAACGGCTGGTGGCGCCGCTGCAGCCGGTTGAGGATGATTGTCGCACCGTCATCGTGGTGGCGGAACAGCTGATCGACGTTGATGGTGTTGTCGCCAAGCACATACTCAGAGGCGCTGAACTTTTTCTGCGCCGTCGTAAGTGACACTTCACCACGCATCGGCTCTCGCGTCGTCAAAATGCGATCGACGTCGTCATAGGTCAGAAGATCGTTGAAGTAGTCGGGCCGGTTGCGCCGGACCAAGAGCCTCTCGGATTCAAAGTACCTGCTGAAAAACTCGTCGACGCCGTTTGGATCGATGAGGGTTTCAAGCGACCAGGCTGACATTTCTATTACCTATGTTTCTCGTGAAGCAGCACTGTGCCGGGAAACCTTGTCAGACATCGAAAAGAAAAGCGCCATGCCGGCGGCCCGGCATGGCGCTTGATCAACTCTAAAGACCAAACGGCATGATGCTAGTCGGCGTCGCGGTCGTCTTCGTTGTCCATCTCGCCATCGGCCTCATCTTTGTCATCATCCTCGGGGTCCTTGTCGTCCGGACCGCCCTCATCGTCGTCCTCCGGATCCTTATCGTCTGGACCGCCCTCATCGTCGTCATCTGGGTCCTTATCGTCGGGACCACCTTCCTTTTCGTCGTCAGGATCCTTGTCGTCGTCGGAATCCTTGTCCTCCGCAAATGCGGCCTGACCGCCAAGGGTGGCTGCGCCGAGCACGGCGCCCGCCGTTGCAAGCAGCACACGCCGCGAGACCTTGGGAGAGGTAACTATGTCCTCGTCGGTAAGGGAGTCCTTCTGCTTCTTGTCGTCAGACATTCCGATTTTCCTGCCTTTCTCAGCCGCTTGGCCACTGATCCGGTTTAATGCTTCCGAGCACATTGAACGTGCCATCGCCCTTGGGTTCAAGAACAAAAGTCACGCCCATCGGGTCGGGATAGATGCCCGTTGCTGCCTCGAACGGATCGTCATGCCCGACAAGGACCGTATTCGCTCCGTCCTTCGGCTTTGTAGAGAGATGCGGCGTCATCCGCTTCTTCATCGCGGCGGTCTGTTCCTTAGAGTATTTCTCGGCGGGTTCGAAATTCAAATCGCCATTCTTCGTGTATTCGCCGAATGCGAGGTCGGCAGTCTGCCATGCGCGGCAGTACTCACTGCTAACGACTTTGTCGACCGGTATCTCAAGAGCTTTGAATGAGGCACCAAGCGCTTTTGCCTCTTTCCAGCCTGCTTCGCTGAGCGTCCGCTGCGTGGAGCAATCGCCCATCTTCGCGTTTATCTGATCGGCATAGTCCTTTTGCGTTGTGGCGTGCCGCACGAAGATGACATTGCCGCCATTCTTCATGATCTCGATCAGCTCAGCAGGGCTCTTTTCCGCGGCAATACCCGGCGTGACAGCAGCGATAACGGCAAAGGCCGTCGCCAGCAGTAGGCCCTTAGCATGGACGTTTGACAGGGGGAGACATTTTCTGACATAGATCATTCTTGCACTCCATGGCCTCGTTACTTGTCTTTTCGAAGACAAGTTCAAACTGTCTCACCCCATCACTTGTGGGAAATGCCTTCTATCAAAATATATTGTTGAATGGCGTCGAACTATAGATGATTGCGTCCCTCAATACAGATAAATATATGAAATATAGTATTTTTTCGGGCCCCTCTGATTGATACTGCCAGCGATTCGGACACAGTAACTTTCCTTTGCGCGTCAATGGGTCGCGAACAGACACAGAGCTCCTGTTCTCCCTGGCCGCCAATGCAACGAGCGAAGGCAAAGGCCGAGAAGACCGACAGTGCTCGCGCTTGTTGAAACGCGCCTTGAAACACGCCCTGCCACATGGCTGTCGAAGCGTCCTGCCAGCTATGTCGGCAGCTCCGGCGCGCGCCACTCGAGGTCCCGTCCGTCGAGGACCCAACGGCGCCTACTAGAGTGACGTTCCACATTTTGGAATCTCGTGTAGCCTTCAGGTCTGAAG
The DNA here is from genome assembly GCA_030064755.1 of Methyloceanibacter sp. Lineage (GTDB taxonomy): Bacteria > Pseudomonadota > Alphaproteobacteria > Rhizobiales > Methyloligellaceae > Methyloceanibacter. Next base: position 5,480 of record JASJEH010000064.1, read on the forward strand.
GCCGTGGAGGCAGAGTTCAAGCCGGGCCTCGGCGCACTTGAGCGCCACGGGATCGTGCGGGCCAACGTGACAACTCGGCCCTCAGCACCGGAAACTCTGCGGCGGGGCGAAACTGAACGATCGTTGGGGATGGGCGGCACGGCGCGGGATAGGCAGGGTCTTTCTTTAGGCGGCAGCGCTTGGCCGTGTTGTGCTGCCGCTTGCCTGCTCTTGTCGCTAGTTGCCACTTCCGCGCAAGCCGACGACGACGCCTTCTCCCGGCGCGGCATGCTTGCGAACGATGTCGGTCAGGTCCGAGTGAGAGAGCTCGTTCCCGGAATCGACTGGAGCTTGCTTTATGCCGGAGAGGTCTTTGGAACGGCGTCTGGCGGCGTCGAGTCAGGGGCCGTCTATGAGGATCTCTTAGACTTAGAGGTCCACGCCGACCTCGACGAGCTTCTGGGCTGGGAGGGCGGCGGCGCCCATGTCTCGCTCTATCAGATCAACAATGGCGGCCGGAACGCGGCAGACCTCGTGGCGACCCTTTCCGACCCAAGCAATATCGATGCGCGGCCGACATTTCGGGTGTATACGGCCTATCTTCAGCAGAACTTCGGCGGCGGGGGCTCACTGCGCTTCGGACAGATCGCGGCGGACGATGAGTTCTTCATAAGCTCGACGGCGTCGGCGCTCATCAACAGCACGTTTGGGTGGCCCGACATTACCGAGGCTGATTTGCCCAGCGGCGGCCCCGCCTATCCTCTTGCGACCCCTGGTGTTCGCTTGAAACTCGACCCGCGCGACGACATCCAACTCTTGGCAGCGGTCTTCAGCGGCGATCCCGCAGGCGACTGCCCAGCCCAAAGAGACCCGCAGGACTGCAACGCCCATGGCACCACATTCAGCTTCACGGGCGGCGCGCTGCTGATGGGCGAGGCGCAATACCGGCCAAGTCAGCCAATCGCCGGGAGAACAGGAAGCGCTTACCGGATTGGCGGTTGGTACCATACCGGGGTTTTTGCGGATCAGGAGTTCGGCAACGGCGAAGACGGCTTGATCATCCCCCTCGTGGACGAACCCGATCGCCCGATCGCACGTGAAGGCAATTGGGGGCTCTACGCCATCGTTGACCAAGTCCTTTGGCAAGGCGACACCACGGCGATCACCGCGTTTTGGCGTGGTGGTATCGCTCCGCCCGACCGCAATTTCATCTCTTGGTATGTGGATGCAGGCCTTGGCGTCAGAGGCTTGATCGCCGGCCGGCCAGACGATGTCCTCACCGCCGGCTTCGCACAATCCAATGTGAGTCGTGACGACGCTGTATTGGACCGTACCGAGCGCCGTCTGTTCGGATTCCCAGGTAAGGTCCGTCGTGGCAGTACCGTGCTCGAGCTCACCTACTCAGCGGCGCTCACACAATACTGGACGCTTCAGCCCGACCTGCAATACATCGTCTACTCCGGCGACCCCCCGGACGACGCCGATAGCCCAAGCCAAGATGCTGGTGAAGCCTTGCTCTTGGGCTTGAGGACGATCGTCTCTTTTTGAGCTGAGTCATCCAGTTTGTCTTGCTTTCTAATTTGGCTTGCCGTCCAAACTTGGCTGACTTTGGAAAACCGGATGCGGCATTGTCCCTGTCCAGGCCGTGAATCGACTTGATCCGGCGCAAAGAACAAAGAAGCCGGTGCCCGGTATCTTGGCAGACTCGGGCGGTTCGCCCTGTCTTCCCACTTCATGAGGTGTCAGTTTGATCACGAAAGTTCGCGGCGACATTCTATTGAGCGATGCAAAGGCGATTGCCCACGGCGTTGCCCCCCACGACCATTTCAACCAAGGACTCGCCTTGGCGCTGCGCGAGCAGCACCCCGCCATGGCGAAGGACTTTCGTCATTACTGTCATCAGGACAATCCAAAGCCAGGTCATGCGTGGCTCTGGGCCGGCCCGGAGCGGGTGGTCATCAATCTGATGACGCAGGAACCCGCGCCCGACAACAAGGCCCATCCTGGCAAAGCGACGGCACACAATGTCAACCACGCGCTGAAGGAGCTGCGCGCTATTCTTCAGAAAGAGAACATCTCGTCCGTGGCACTGCCCAAGCTCGCCACAGGTGTGGGCGGCTTGGACTGGGACGACGTCGAGCCGCTGATCGAGAATCACCTCGGCGATCTCGACATTCCCGTCTTCGTCTACGTCGCCTATGAGAAGGGCAAGAAGGCTCAGGAGCCGGTATAGCGGAAACTGAGACGTCGCCCCTGAGGCCGACGGCGGCTTAGGGGATCGGCGTTCTGGCGCACCCGAGAGGATTCGAACCTCTGACCTCTGCCTTCGGAGGGCAGCGCTCTATCCAGCTGAGCTACGGGTGCATGGCGCAGAATCTGAGCGCGAACCTATAGAAAGCGCGATTGCGAAGCAACGGGCCCTTAACTCACGAGAGCCCATTCTCTCCCTCGATTGAACGAACCCAATACTGCCATGGCGCCTCTCAAGCGCGCGCCCGACCACTGGAGGCCTGTCCGGGTGGCGAACGGATCGAGCAGGATCTCGTGGGTCGACTACGCCAAGGGCATCTGCATTGTCATGGTCGTGATGATGCACTCGACGCTCGGCGTTGAAGAAGCCACGGGCGAAACAAGCTGGATGGGTGCCCTCGTGGCATTCGCCAAGCCGTTTCGCATGCCGGATTTCTTTTTGATCTCCGGCCTCTTTCTGGCGCGCGTGATTGACCGGCCATGGCGCGCCTACCTGGACACCAAAGTCGTCCACTTCGCCTATTTCTATGCCCTCTGGGTGACCATTCAGTTTGCCTTCAAGGCGCCGGTCTTCGCGGCGGAGCAGGGCTGGATGGGCGTGTTGCAGGCCTATGCTCTCGCCTATGTGCAGCCCTTCGGCACGCTGTGGTTCATATACCTGCTCCCCATCTTTTTCGTCGTGGCGAAGCTCACCCGGGGCGTCTCCCCATTGATCCTGTGGTCATTGGCAGCCATGCTTGAGATCGCAGATGTGCACACAGGCAGCGTCGTGATCGACGAATTCTGCGCCAAGTTCGTTTACTTCTATTCGGGCTATGCCTTCGCGGTCTACTTCTTCGGCTTTGCGGATACGGTCCGGCAGAATCCGCGCGAAGGCGTGCTCCTGCTGTTCGCCTGGACCATCTTCCAAACGCAAATGCTCCTCGGCGGCTGGGCAGAACTCCCGTTCGTCAGTCTTGCGCTAGGCTTTCTCGGCGCGCTGGCCATTATCACGGCGTCCGTGCTGCTTACTTCCGCCGGGTTGGCCGCGTTTTTTCGCATCGCGGGCGAACGGTCCATCGTCATCTATCTTGCCTTCTTCCTTCCCATGGCGGTAACGCGGACGTTGCTTGTGAAATTCGCCCCGGGGCTCGATACGGGATTGATGGCGTTCATCGTCACGGCGGTGGCGGCCGTCACGCCGCTCCTCTTCGAGCGGTTGATCCGAAACTCTGCCCTGAAGTTTCTGTTTCGCCGCCCGGCCTGGGCCAAGTTGAGCCCTACGCCGGCCAGCCGGCCAGCCAAGGCCGCGTAGCCCTTTGAGAGCGTTGGCTGATCGTACGCAGCGATCCCCGACTTGACGCATCCGGCCATAGGCGGCACCTATGCGGCTCAATGCTAAGGGGCGGCTGGGCGGCCGAGGGTGCACAAGAAAATGGCGGATAAGAAGAAGATCATCGTGATCGGCGGCGGCTTTGGCGGCGTCTTCGCGGCGAAGTCCTTGGAGAAGCTCGGGCGCGGCATGGTCGACGTCGAGCTCATCAACAACAACAACTATTTCGTTTTTCAGCCGCTCCTGCCTGAGGTGGCCTCCTCGAATTTGAACTCCTCGGACGCGGTTGTCCCGCTGCGGCAGTTGCTCTCCAAAGTCCAGGTTCGTCAGGCCCGCGTGATGGGCATCGATTTCGAACGGAAGATCGTGATCGTCATGCAGGGCGCCCGCATGACGCCGGTGGAGTTGCCCTACGACGAGCTGGTCATCGCGCTCGGGACGGGCGTGGACCTGGCCCGTATTCCCGGCATGTCGGATCACGCCCTAACGATGAAGGATCTGACGGATGCGCATTTGCTGCGCACCCACGTCATTGGTTGCCTCGAAACCGCGGACGTGACCACAGACACAATGGTCAAGGATCAGCTCTTGACCTTTGTCGTCGTCGGCGCAGGCTTTTCAGGTGTTGAGACCGCCGCGGAGACCAATGAACTGATCAGCCGCGCGCTGCGCTACTACCACAACATCAAGCCCGAAGAGATCCGCATGTATCTCATCGAGTATGCTCCGCGCATCTTGCCCACCTTCCCGGCAGAACTCGCTGAATACGCCACGAAGAATCTGCGCGCGAATGGCATCGACGTACTGACGAGTATCGGCACGAAGTCTGCGACGTCTACCGGCGTCGAACTCACCAATGGCCGCGTTATCAATGCATCGACCGTGGTCGCCACGATCGGAAACGGTCCGCACCCGCTGGTGGATGCGCTCGGCCTCGATATGCATTGGGGCCGCATCCGGACCGACCGTTTCATGCGAGTGCCTGGACACGAACATGTCTGGGCGCTCGGCGACGCGGCGCTGATCCCCTTGAATGACGATCCGAAGGAAGATCCGGCGGACTACGCCACGCAGACGGCGCAATTCGCGGTGCGCGAGGGCGATCAACTCGCCCGAAACATTGTGGCCAAGCTCAAGGGCAAACCGCTGAAGCCCTTTGCATACAAGTCGAAGGGGTCTCTCGCCTCCTTGGGCATGAGCAAAGCTGTCGCCGACGTCTACGGCGTCAAGATGCACGGGATCTTTGCCTGGCTCCTGTGGCGTGGCTTCTATCTGTCCTTCCTGCCAGGGCTCGTCGCGAAGATCCGCGTCGGGCTCAATTGGATGATCAACGCCGTGATGCCGCCGAATATCGTGCAGCTCCGCATGCCGGCGCCCGCGACGCGCTACATCCACTTCTGGAAGGGCGACAAGGTCTTCGAGCCGGGCATGCTGATCGACGGCTTCTACACCGTGATCAAGGGCCGGTTCAAACTGACCATCGACAATCCTGAAACGGGCGAGCACTTCGAAAAAGAATTCGGGCCCGGCGAACATTTTGGAGAGCGCGTCCTGCTCAAATCGCACTTGCGCACGGGTCTCGTCGAAGCGCTGGAGGACGGCTTGCTGCTGTTCACCGCGCAAAAGGACTTCCGGCGGTTCGCCCGGGCCTTCCCGCCGCTGGAGAAGTACTTCAAGAGCTATATCGACGAGACGTTCGGTGGCCCCGACAAGGCATTGGCGCCAGGAAACGTCGAGGACGACGACGTCGAAGGGCACAAGCCGCACGCTTAGGCACGGCGCTCCCGGTGGACGGATAGGCATTCCCCCTCCCGCGCACGCTGCGCAATCCGTATAGTCGCCTGGTTATGACTAAGAAGAGCACCGCCCCGTCCGGCGCAAAGGCGCCTGCCGGTCCCAGCGAGCCGGCCGGCCTCGATAAGCCCGCAGCACCTGGCGACCACGTCTATCTGATCGACGGCTCCGGCTACATCTTTCGCGCGTACCACGCGCTGCCGCCCCTCACGCGTCCGTCCGACGGGCTGCCCGTGGGGGCGGTTCACGGCTTTTGCGGCATGCTGTGGAAGCTGTTGCGCGAATCGAACGCGCTGGCGCCGCCCACCCATATGGCGGTGATCTTCGACTATTCGTCCAAGACGTTTCGGTCGGACCTTTACACGGGCTACAAGGCCAACCGCCCCGAACCGCCAGAGGACCTCGTGCCTCAGTTTCCGCTGGTGCGCGAGGCGGTGCGCGCCTTTAACGTGGCCTGCATCGAAAAAGAAGGCTTCGAGGCTGATGACCTCATCGCCACCTACGCTCTTCAAGCGAAGGACGCGGGCGCGGACGTGACCGTCATCTCGTCCGACAAGGACTTGATGCAGATCGTCCAGCCAGGGGTCGTCATGTACGACACCATGAAGAACAAGGTCATTGGCGAAGAGGGCGTGATCGAGAAATTTGGCGTCCCGCCCGACAAGGTGATCGAGGTGCAGGCATTGATCGGCGACACCTCCGACAACGTGCCGGGCGTGCCGGGCATCGGCGTCAAGACGGCCGCCCTGCTCATCAACGACTACGGCGATCTGGAAACGCTTCTCTCCCGCGCTGACGAGATCAAGCAGAAGAAGCGCCGCGAGAATCTGATCGAGTTCGCCGACCAGGCGCGGCTATCACGCACGCTCGTGACACTCGATACGGAGACGCCGCTCGACGTGCCTCTAGCCGGGACAGCCGTGCAACCGCCCGTGCCCGACGCCCTTTTGAGTTTCATGCGGGAAATGGAGTTTACGACGCTGACGAAGCGCGTGGCTGAGGGGCTGGGGGCGCCCTTGCCTGAGGGCATGGACAAGCCCAAGAAACCTTCGCGCAAGAAAGAGGACGACTACGACCATCCCTTGCGTCAGAGGCCGCGGGGCGCCGCTGGACCCGCCCGCGACATTGCGGTGCAGGGCGGATCGCCGCGCGAACTGGCGGTGGAGCGGCAAGACCGCATCGAGCATGTGCCCGTCGATCGCAGCGCCTATGAGACCGTGACGGACCCGGCGCGCCTCTCCGAACTCATTGACGCCGCGCGCGATCAAGGCCATGTGGCGGTGGCCGTGATGCGCGACGGGCCCGATCCCATGGCATGCGATATCGCCGGCATCGCGTTGTCGCTCTCGCCCGGGCAGGCTGCCTATGTGCCCATGACCCACCGCGCGGGCGATGGCCTTGACCTTGGCGGCGATGCGGACATCGCTCAAGTTCCGCCAGCCGAGGCGATGCCACTGCTGAAGCCGCTTCTCGAAGACGAGGCGGTGCTGAAGATCATGGCCGAGGCGAAGCCCGCCATGGTGGCCCTCGCCCGCTACGGCGTTGCGCTGGATGCGGTCGATGATCCCTCGCTCATCTCCTACGCGCTGGATGCGGGACGCGGCGACCATTCTGTTGCGAAGCGGGCGGCCTCGTTGCTCGGACATACCTGCCTCACCGAGAAGGAAATTCTGGGCACGGGCAAATCCGCCATCACGTTTGACCGCGTGGAGGTGCCCCGGGCGACGGAATATGCGGGCGAGCAAGCGGATATGGCCTTTCGCCTTTGGACCGTGCTGAAGCCGCGTCTGCCATCGGAAAGCGTCACTACGGTGTACGAGACGCTGGAGAGGCCTTTGCAGCCGGTGCTCGCGGAAATGGAACGCGCGGGCATCAAGGTGGACCGGGCCATGCTGGCGCGGCTCTCCGGGTCCTTCGCCCAAGACATCGCGCGGCTCGAGGACGAGATCCGCGAGCTTGCGGGGGAGGACTTCAATATCGGCTCACCGAAACAGCTTGGCGAAATCCTGTTCGACAAGATGAGCCTGCCAGGCGGGCGCAAGACAAAGACCGGTGCTTGGAGCACGGACGCCGCCATTCTCGACGAGCTTGCCGCCGAAGGTCACGACCTGCCTCAAAAGATTCTCGAATGGCGTCAGCTCTCAAAGCTGAAAAGTACGTATACGGATGCTTTGCCTGCTTACATCAATGCCGATACGGGACGCGTCCATACGCGCTACGTGCTGGCCTCGACCACAACGGGCCGCCTCGCCAGCCAAGAGCCGAACCTGCAGAATATTCCGGTGCGCACAACCGAGGGGCGCGAGATCCGCAAAGCCTTCGTGGCGGAGGCCGGCAAGACCTTGATCAGCGCCGACTACAGTCAGATTGAATTGCGCGTGCTCGCCCACATGGCCGACACGCCAACGCTGCGCCAAGCCTTTGCGGACGGACTCGATATTCACGCCATGACCGCCTCGGAAATGTTTGGTGTGCCGATCGAAGGCATGGACCCGGCTGTGCGGCGGCGTGCCAAGGCGATCAATTTCGGCATCATCTACGGTATTTCCGCCGTGGGGCTCGGCGCGCAACTTGGCATCCCGCGCGGGGAAGCGGCCGCCTACATCAAGACCTATTTCGAGCGCTTCCCGGGCATCAAGGACTATATGGAAGCCATGAAGGCCGAGGTGAGACACTCCGGCTACGTCTCAACGCTCTTTGGGCGCAAAGTGCATTACCCGGACATCAACACGAAGAACCCAAGCTTGCGCGGCAACTACGAGCGCGCGGCCATCAACGCGCCGATTCAAGGCTCGGCGGCGGACATCATCCGCCGCGCCATGGTCCGCATGCCGCAAGCATTGCGCGATGCGGGCCTGGAAGCGCGCATGCTTCTGCAGGTCCATGACGAGCTGATCTTCGAAGCACCCGAGAAGGAAGCCAAGAAAACCATGGAGGTCGCGCGCGCGATCATGGAAGCCGCGCCTCAGCCGGCTCTCGAACTCAAAGTGCCGCTCAAGGTCGACGCCCGCGCCGCCGCCAATTGGGAGGCCGCGCATTGAGTTTCTTCACGAATTGACGCACCCAAATGAGCGAGCGATATTTTTCTTGAAAGTCTACATAGGCCTATGTAGACTTT
>JASJEH010000061.1 GCA_030064755.1 Methyloceanibacter sp.
TACCAGTACTGCAACAAGGGGACCTACGGTCATCCAGGCGGGTTCCTACACGCGGGCATTCACGTTGCGTTGACGCCACTTGTGTACCTCGTACTAGTGCCTGCCTCCATGCTGCTGGTGCTGGGGATCGCGCTGGGTGAATTCGTCATTCACTACCACGTGGACTGGGCTAAAGAGCAACTCGGCCGCCGATTGCAGCTCACGCCGCAGACTGCCACGTATTGGCATGCATTAGGCGTCGATCAGCTTCTGCACGGTGTGACCTATGTTGGAATTGTTGCGCTGCTCGTCTGTATGATGGGTTGAGGCTGGAACGGACGCCGGTACACACAGTGGATCACGCCCGAGCGTGTCGATGGGTCAGTTCCGGGGCGAGAACCAGGTAGTCATGATGGCATCTTGCACTGCTCATTGACGGACAAACGCAATGTCTCGATGATGGCGCCGGTCGGAGCGTGACGCCGAACACATCTGCGTCAGTTTTGTGCGCGATGTGTCACGATGTCGACATGCCACAAGGGCGCAAGTCCATGCCTACGGGGTGGCGCGAACACACAGGGGGCACCGATTTCCGATGGTTGAGAACTGCCGAAACTGTGGCGCGCCCTTGCGCCCTGACGACAAGTTTTGCAGCGCTTGCGGGACGGAGGTCGACGCTTCGCTGGAACTTACCGGCGATTCGCAGTCGGCTGGGCGGCGGCCCAGCCGGGCACGAGATCTCCTCGTGTTTCTTGTTCTTGCGGCGTTGAGCACTCTTCTCGCAGACTTTATCGAGTTTCAACTGGCCCCCAAAGCAGCGTGGGACATCGAGTCGCCCGCAGCGCTCTTCTTTGTCTACGCATGCCTGGCGCTAGGTATTTTCGTCATTCTCTCCGTCCTTAGCTGGCGCATTCTGGGTGGCAGAGCATCGGGCTACCTTCGTCGAGGTTTGGCCGTGCGAATTGCCTGCCTTCTTCTTGGCATGAGCATCATGTTCTACGTTCCGATCACGCGTGCGCTTTATCAGTGGACGGACCCGCAAGGTCCCATCTGGTATCAGTTCGACCTCCTGGTCGCCCTGCTTGCAACGGTGTTCTTTGGGCTCTATCTCGCGCTCGCCAGGGGGAACAGCGACTAAGGTCCCTAATGCAGCGCGGAGATTTCGCGGTTGGCGAATTCCAGTCGGTCCGACAACAGTCGGATAATGAGCTTATGGAGCGCGGCCGCGGCAGCCGGATCCTCGTCCTGCATCTTGTCAAAGGATTCCCGCGTGAGAATGTAGACAACGCTCGCGCCCTCTGCGACCACGTTCGCACCCCGGGGCACGTCGCGATAGAACCCCATCTCACCCACGACCGTGTGGCCTAGCATTCGGCGCAGTCGGAGCGATCGTCCGTATTCGCCGGCAATCGTGATCGCCACACAGCCCGAGGCCTGGAAGACGACGCTGTCGGATGGCTCGCCCTGCCTGAACAACACAACACCGCTCTCCAGCTCTCGCCGTGTCATATAGGGCTCGACACGGTCGAAGGCTATGTCGCCGCCAAGTTCGGCCTGTAACCACGACTCGAATGTGTGCGACGAAGCCTCGCCGACCTCATGATACAGCAGCACCATGTCCTCGCACCACTCGACGGCTTCGTTGCGAGTCGGAAACGCTTGGTGGGGCCGGTCCGAACCGAAAAAGCCAGCGCCGAGGAATGCGGCGTGCATGGAATCGCTCAGCCCACTGAAGACAAGTGTGACGTCTCGCTCCTCGCAGTAGTTGCGTAGCTTGACGAGGCTCAGTACCGCCGATGTGTCGAGACCTTGTACGGCGCTAAAGTCGAGAACGATATAGCCGACTGGCTTGTCGGTTTGCCCCTCGATCTCCCGCCGAATGCGTTCGAAGAGCCCATTCGAAGAGCCGAAAAAGATAAAGCCAGAGAGCCAGAACACATGGACACGCTTGCCTTCGGACTGAAGCAGACGCGTCTGTTCAGGCGACCGGTCAACACTGCTCGACAGCTCATAGCGCGTTAGGTGACGCCGGATCACACCAATCCGGCTGTAGGACAGGGCAAAGAGCAGGCAAGCGCCGATGACGCCCAGCACGACGCCGACGAGATAGCCAAAATAAAGGATGACCAGCGCAATCGCGATCGCGAGCGCCAAATCCGTTCGAGAGCGCTGCGCCGGGGAGTGCACAAGTGCTTCGATCAAAATCATCGTACCGAGATAGGCCAGCATGCCACCAAGAATCGCCTTTGGCACAAAGCTTCCGATATCGGCTCCGGCAAAGAGGACCAACCCGCAGACGATAGCAACCGACACACCGCTGATACGCGTGACCGCGCCCGCCTGCTGCAGCAAAAGGCTGTTGTTGAGCGACAGGTTGCCCGCCACGCCGCCGAGGACCGATGCGAGCACGTTAGCCAAGCCGTTGGTACGGAACTCCTTGTCGAGATCGGCCGATTTCTGCCGGGCGACCTCCAGGCTCGAGACGTCGAGCAGCATAGAGATCGCGGTCACACCGCAGACGGCGCCAATTTCGGCGCTGCTCAGTGCCATGACGCCCCAATCGATGTCATGAGTGCTGATAGCCTCAATAGGCCACCAAAGCTGCAAAGCGCCAACCGCCGCCAAGTACCAATCGGCCTGAGTCTCGGGATCGCTCACGAGCCACAGCAAGATTGCGTTCAACACCACAAGGAAGATGAGAAAAGCGATCGGTAGCGTCAGATAGTCGTCCATCCAGCGCTTGAGCAAGACGATGAACAAAGCAAACGCGAGCCCAACGGCGATCTGCGGCGCAAAGCGCATGTCGGCCACAACGGCCCAACTTGACGGCGACAGGGTGAGGTTGCTGCCGGTGATGACCTCCACGCCGCCTGTGATGAGCAGAAAGCCGGATGCGGCCAAGAAGCCGCCGATCACGGGAAAGGGAACGAAGCGCAGCCATTGGCCAAGCTTCAGCCCGCCAAGCCCGAAAAGAACAGCGCCCGTGAGAAACGTGCTGACCGTGATGGCAACCATCACGTTGATGATCATCGTCTCGGTATCGGCGCCTTTCGCGGCAAGCCCTGCGGCCACCGTGGTCGCCAAAACGCTCATAACGGCAACGGCGGGCGTGTCGGGTCCCGCGTCCGCGGGTACAAGCGTCGTCGTCAGTGCGACCACGACGCCTGTCACCATGGTGCCCATGATGAGCGCCGCCAGCCCCAATGGAAAACCGGCGGCAATAGAGCCCTGGAAAATCAGCGCGCTAAACGAGATGCAATAAGCGATGTTGACGATCGCCGAGATCGTCCCTGCCATTGCGTCGCGCCCGAGCGTTGCGACGTCGACGTTCTGCGGGCGCTTGGGCGCAAAATTATCCAGTAAAGACAAAGGCGTATCGGGGATTCACGGGGTTGAATTGAGACCGATCATGGCGGGGCAATACGACAATGCAAGGAAAAACGCCGTCGACCCCGCTTTCTACGGCTTAAAGGCGTTTGGGCGCACGCTTCAGGGTGTCCGCCAAAGGGCCAGCCGATCTGTTAGAGAAGTCTCGCCGTGCGGGCGGCCGCCCTTAGGCTGTAGGAGGAAGTGCGTCGTTGCGCCTGCGCCGTGAGCCCGGGCTCACCTTGCCTGTGCCCGCGTATTGCGGGTTCCAGCGCGCGGCATCCAGCCCGGTTTCCACCGTCCACTTGCCGACGCGACTGGGATAGAGAACCGCCTTTGACAAGAGTCCGTTGAAAGCAAACCGCGGTACGGCCACGAAGCCCAGCTGGCTAAGGTGCCCGCGCATGCGCTTGCCGTCGTTGAGCGTGAAGCCCCATTCCTGCAGATGGCAGCTCAAGGTTACAAAGCCAACATTCGCTGCATCCCGCTCCCGCGCGAACATGCCCTCGCTAAAGAAGGCTCGCCCGACTGAAAGCCCGAAGAGGCCGCCAGCAAGACGTCCGCTGCGGTCCCAAGCTTCGACCGAATGCGCATAGCCGGCTTGATGGAGTGCCAGGAAGGCATCGGCGACGACTGCTTCGGGAGCGCAGCCGCGAAGTACCGCCGCGAAATCTGAATCGAACGTGACGCCGTAGGCCTGGGTGTTCAACAACCGCCAGACGCGCTGGGAGATGTGAACATTTTCGGGAAACGAAACGGCGCGTTCGGCCGGTGCCCACCACTTCTTCTCGTGCGGATAGAGCCCTTTCGCATAGGCCGCGACCATGGTCGGTACATCGAGCGACGAACAGCGTCCGACCAGTCCTTCAGGGTGCGGGAGCGCCTTCTCCGGATCCGGCAAACGCGGGCCAAATCCTACGAATTGCTTTGCAAGCAACGCCAGCGCCGCAGGCTTGCTGTAGAGCCCGGACGACACAAGTCTGTCTGAGACCTGCTTGAGGACACTCTGTCTCGGGGGCACGGGCAACTCCAACGCAATACTCAACGACCCGGCAGTGGCATACGCGCGCCACTACTTCTCGCGCCAAGCTTGCCCGCAAAGGATTCCTAAGGCGTTAACGGCCGCCGTCGGCCCGGAAATGGCGAATTTCGAGGAGATCGGAAGTTGTCAGGCTTGCTTGCTTCGCACCCGATCCACGGCCTCAAGCCAGCCCGTGTAGCGAGCCTCGCGGTCGGCCTCGTCCATCTTCGGTTCGTAGCGGCGGGAAGGCTCCCACGTCCGCGCCAGTGCCGCATCGTCGCCGTAGACGCCCACTGCCTGCCCAGCGAAATAGGCCGCACCGAGCGCTGTCGTCTCCGGTATGGGCGCCACCTCGACAGGCTCCCCAAGAATGTCGGCCAGCCGCTGCATGGCCCAGCCATTGGCCGTCATCCCGCCGTCGACCCGCAGGATATCGGACCTACCAATTCCTGCATCCGCCATGTCGCTCCGCATGGCAGTCAGAAGATCGCGCGTTTGGAAAGCCACGGATTCTAGGCCCGCGGCAACAATGTCGGCCTTGTTTGAGGCCCGTGACAGGCCGACGATTGCCCCGCGTGCGCCGGCATCCCAAAACGGCGCCCCAAGACCCTGGAACGCCGGCACCAGATAAACGCCGCTCTGCGGGTTCGCTTCCCTGGCAAGATCCTCGCTTTCGGATGCCTCCGCGATGAGGCCTAGATTGTCGCGAAGCCATTGGATCGTAGCACCCGCCATAAAGATCGATCCCTCCAAGGCGTACGTCCCCGCACTGTCTAGCTGCCAGAGAATTGTCGACAGCATGCGGTTAATCGATTTGGTCTCCCGGTTCCCCGTGTTGGCGACGACGAAGCACCCCGTGCCATAGGTGGCCTTGATCATGCCGGGCAGGACGCATGCCTGACCCTTGGCCGCTGCCTGTTGATCACCCGCAGCGCCACGAATCGGCAACGTCGTACCAAACGCCTCCTCGGACACCTGGCCGAGATCTCCACGGTTGTCGCGCACTTCCGGCAATATGGCTGGGGGAATGCCGAGGCGTTCGAGAAGCTTCGGGTCCCACCGGCCGTTGCGAATATCGAACAGCATTGTGCGGGCCGCATTCGTCGCATCGGTTATGTGCTGCGTTCCGCCCGTAAGCTTGTAGAGCAAGAAACTGTCGATGGTCCCGAAACAGACCTCGTTGCGCGCAGCCTTCTCGCGAAGTCCCGGGACATTCGTAAGTAGCCAGGCCAGTTTCGTCGCAGAGAAATAGGGGTCGATCAGTAGACCTGTGACTTCTGTGACATGCGCACTCCACCCTTCCTTCACGAGCTCCGCACAGAGCGGCGCCGTGCGGCGGTCTTGCCAGACAATGGCATTGTGCAGTGGGTCGCCGGTCGCGCGATCCCAGACCACGGTGGTTTCGCGCTGATTGGTGATGCCGAGCGCGGCGATGTTCGCGGCGCCCACCTCGTCGATAACCGCGCGACAAACCTCACAAACGGCTGTCCAGATTTCATTCGGATCGTGTTCAACCCAACCTGGCTCCGGGAACAGCTGTCTTAACGGCCGCGAGGCTGAAGCCCCAGGGCGGCCCGCCGGATCGAATGCGATTGCTCGTGTGCTCGTCGTTCCTTGATCGATCCCCAGTACGTGGCCCATGCCGCACCCCTGCTAAGTTCTGCTTTGCTGTGTTTCTTGGATGATCCAATCACAGTACTCGGCACTTCCTCCTTGCGTCGGCAGGACCAGCAGGGCCGGCACATCGTGTGGATGGAGCCGCTTGACCTCGGCCATAACCTTTTCCTGTAGCCGCGCACGCGTCTTGATGATCATCGCCACCTCCTCTGCCGTCTCCCGTGCGCCCTCCCACTCGTAGATCGAGACCATGCCGGGGAAGATATTCACACACGCAGCGAGACGCGCATCGACTAGCGCCCCGCCGATCCGCTTGGCGTCGTCGAGATTGGGAAAAGTCGAATAGATCACCACCGGCAAATCGGTATCGTCCATGATCACTCCCTAGCCGCCCTTCTTTGGGGGCGTTTGGTCACTGTCACATGTCGGCCAACTCAGAGATACTGATAAGACTCACCATAGTAAGAGATACTTGCACGACACTAACACCACAGCTTTAGTGTGGCCTCCGTCAATGGCGGTAGGAAACACAGCCGACTTGTTATGGCCAATTTTGAGAAGATCGCCTTTGTAGCCAGCGAAACGCGCGACGCGGGGGACGCCTATGCCGCCCTCGTCAAGCGCTATGGCAACGTGCAGCCGCAAGAGGCGGACGCGATCGTTGCGCTTGGCGGCGATGGTCTGATGCTTCAGACGATGCATGACCATCTCCACAGCCGCATTCCGATATATGGGATGAATCGTGGTTCAGTTGGCTTCCTGCTCAACGACTACAAAGAGAACCAGCTGAAAGAGCGTTTGGCTGCGGCGGAGATAACTGTGATCCACCCCCTCCGCATGACTGTCCGAGACGAGAACGGGGACAACCACGATGCCCTGGCCATCAATGAGGTATCGTTGTTCCGGCAGATCCACCAGGCGGCCAAGCTCAAAATAGGCGTCGACGGAACAACGCGGATGGGCGAACTGATCTGCGATGGCGTGCTGGTGTCCACGCCCGCCGGCAGCACGGCTTACAACCTCTCAGCCCATGGGCCAATTCTGCCGATCACCGCACCGCTCTTGGCCCTCACACCGATCAGCCCCTTCAGGCCTCGGCGGTGGCGGGGTGCGCTTCTGCCCAATGATGCGCGCGTCTTGATCGAGGTTCTGGAACCAGAGAAACGGCCGGTCAGTGCCGTGGCCGATCACACCGAGTTCCGAAATGTGGTGTCAGTCGAGATCGCCGAGGCAAGCACCGTAGACATCTTTATGATGTTCGATCCGGGCCATACGCTCGCCGAACGTATCCTTGCGGAGCAGTTCGGTTACTAAGAACTACCGAGCTCGAACACTTCGTCGATCACCGCATAATCGCGGTATCCGAGCCGGGCGATCGGCCGCAGCTTCGTGATATCGACACGCCCGTCGATCAGCGCCTCATCGTCGATATGAATGCCGACGACTTGGCCTAAGACGATGGCGTGGTTCCCTGGTTCGCCGTCTGCGCCCGGGAGTTTGATTGTGCGCCAGTATTTGCACTCAAATGCAACTGGAGATTCTGCGACCCGAGGCGGCGCGACGATCGTCGATGGCGCGGGGCTGAGACCGGCCAACGCCATTTCATCCACATCTGGATCTACGTGCTTCGATGTGCGGCTCATGGCCTCGCGCAGATCGTAGGTCGCGAGAGAACAGACGAACTCGCCCGTCTCCTCTGCATTACGCAGGCTGTCCTTGCGCCCACTTGAGGAGAACATCACGAAATGCGGGTTCGTCGAGACTGCATTGAAAAAGCTGTATGGCGCCAAGTTGACCACGCCATTAGTATCCAGCGTGGAGATCCACCCAATAGGACGCGGGCTGACCAGCGCCATAAACGGGTCGCGGTCCAGTCCGTGCGTATTGGAAACAGCATCGTAGAACATGAAGTTCACCGTAAAGCTGGCCTAAACCAAGTAAACACCAAGCCGGAAACAGAGGAAGACCGCAGAAACGCTATTGGCCCTTCCAGGCAGACACGACCTCGTCCAGCGCCGGTCGCGGCCTCTCGTCCGGCTGCGCTGCCGGCGTGCCAATGTAAACAAAGCCTGCGACTCGCTCGTTGTCCGCCAAACCAAGCGCCTGACGGACCCCGGCACTATAGGCGCACCACTCCGTAATCCAGTTGACCCCAAATCCGAGTGCGCTAGCCGCTACGACCAGGTTTTGGCAAGCGGCTCCCGCCGAGAGAATCTGCTCCCATTCCGGCACCGGCGACGGCACTGTCACCCGGGAGACTACGGCAATCACTAGCGGTGCGCGCATGAATCGCCTGGCTTCCATTTCTAGGCGAACAGCGCTCGGCTCCGACTCTTCCGCGCGGCAGGCGTCTGCCAGGGCGTTTCCGAAAACCTCCCGGGCCTCGCCTTGAAAGAGAATAAAGCGCCAAGGGACCAGCTTCTTGTGGTCTGGGACCCGGGTCGCCGCAGTCAAGATTTGTTCGAGTTGGGCCGAATCTGGCCCTGGTTCGACAAGGGCGTTGGCGGATACGGACCGGCGGGTAAGCAGGTGTTGGATGGTGGGTTTGGACATCGTATGCGTTGGATTGGCTAGAGCCTGTCATGGCTAGATTGAACCATTCTGCCGAGGCGGTTTGGGTTCAGGATCGAGGAAAAATTTGAGAGCATATCCTGCGATACGGTCGAGGATTTTTCCGACGATCATGGGCCCAAAACGCCCGGTCCCGAAGGGATTGCGCCCTGATGGCGCATGCACGCGAAACAGTCCTTGCCCGATGCGGGAGCATCGCGCTTCGACCTGGTTCACCACAGCCCATCCATCACATACGCAACAGAATTGATGCAATCTAGCCATGAAAGGCTCTAGCCGCAGGTGCATATCGCGAAACCGTAGCCCAAACAATGCGGCCAATAAGACGCCCGCCTCAGGAGCTTCCTTCCAAAAATCGGCCTCATTCCGCGTCAATCTACGAGTGCGGGGCGCCGACAAAGCCTATAATAGATCGGCGTAGGGCAGAGAGTTCTGGAAGAGAATCGCTATGCGGGGACAGGTCCTGGCGGCACGAAAGCTATTGCTTTTGTCCGTTCTTGTCTTCGGCGCCGCGCCAGCGGCGGCGGAAGAGCTTCCCGCGCCTGCACTACAATCCACCATAATCGTCGTCGACGGCTCCCGCAGCATGAGTGAGGCGATCGGCACGAAACAAAAATTGGATACTGTGCGTAGCGTCTTGTCCAACACGATCGCCATTCAGGGCGACAAGCGGCCCCTCGGGCTGGTCGCATTCGGACACCGCAGAGCTTCCGACTGTTCCGACATCGAAGGCTTGGCCAAACCTGGTGCGCTGAAGGGCGCCACCGCGCCGGCCCTGCTCGACAAGATTCAGCCAGCTGGCGAAGCGCCCATTGCCGCGGCTGTCGAAGCTGCGACCAAGTTGGGCGCCGCCGGTCAACCGCTCAACGTCATTCTAGTCTCCGACGGTCACGACAGTTGCAAGGCCGACCCTTGCGCTGCGGCCCAGACACTCAAGCAACACCACGGCGATCTTCGTATCCACGTCGTCGGTTTGAGCGCGGAGCCGCAGGCCATCCAACCGCTCGCCTGCATGGCCGCGTCCACAGGCGGCAAATTCGTCGCCGCGACCAACGAAGCCGGTTTCCAAGTCGCGCTTGGCGCGGTGTTCGCGGCAATCGATGCACCCGCCGCGCCGCCAATGGCCGCACCGGCCGTCATAGGCACCGCGCCCCCCACGGCTATGCCTCCGCAGATGCCCCCAAGAACGTCGGCGGCGCCCGCCAAGTCCCGCACCATCGCACCAGGAGCATCTGCTGTATCGAAGTCCGGCGGTAAGAACACTGTGAACACCGCCGAGAGCATAATCGAGGTGCGGCCACCAGAGCCGGTACCAGAGCCGCCTGCCCAACCCGTCCCCGTTTCATTCCATGCGCTAGCAACGGAGGGCGGAGCACGCCTACGGTCGGGACTCACTTGGAGAGTCTTCAACGCCCAAGCCAATGACGATGGTGGCTTTGAACTCATCAGCACACATCGCGAAGCCGCCCCATCAATGACACTGCTGCCGGGCGAGTATCTCGTGAATGCCGCCTATGGGCTTTCCAACCTGACAAAGAAGGTCAAAATCGACAGCTCGAACACGAACAACGAGACATTCGTGCTCAATACAGGCGGCTTGATGCTGAGAGCCGTTCTCGCCGACGGCCAGGAATGCCCCGAAGGAGAGGTCGAGTTCGACATACAGTCAGATGAACGCGATCAGTTCGGCAAGCGCGAGACCATTCTTGCCGATGCCAAGCCCAAGAAAATCGTTCGCCTCAACGCAGGCGCTTATCACATCAAGAGTCTCTACGGTGATGCGAACGCCAATGTGGGTGTAGACGTCACCGTTGAACCCGGCCGCATTACTCAGGCGACCGTCAAACACACTGGCGCAAAGATCACATTCCGCCTTGTCCAGAGCCGCGGCGGCGAAGCCCTGACCGACACCAAGTGGCAAATCCTCACGTCCGCTGGCGACACGGTGAAGTCCACCGTGGGCGCCCTCCCAACACATATCCTCGCGGCCGGTAGCTATGCGGTCATCGCCGAGCATGGCGACAAGTCCTACTCCCGCAAATTCGTCATCGAGCCCGGGAACGACAAGCAGATCGAAGTGGCGATCGAGGACGGTCCCACATCGGCGAAAGAACTGCAGGTCCTGTTGGAGCCTCCCGAGGCGCCGCGTCCCGGGACCAGCGGCTATGCAGGCCCGCCGCCCGCCGGCGCATTCGGTGTCGACGGTTTCTCAAACCCCGCTGACCCGAACGGCCCACTGCTGAACCCCGGCGCGCTGCTTCGACCCTCGCGCTAATACCGACGCTAGCGGCCGATTGGCTTACGCCGCCTTGGCGGCGTCGTCCGCCGGCTTCATGTCAGGTGCGACAGCTTCCGCGGTAATCGTCGCGATCGCATCGTCAAGGCTCATGACCTCTTGCTTCTGCGACCCGAGACGGCGCACGGACACCGTCCCCTCTTCCGCCTCTCGCTTGCCCGCCACAAGGAGGACCGGCACCTTGGCCACGGAGTGCTCGCGAACTTTGTAGTTGATCTTCTCGTTGCGTAGATCGGCTTCCGCCCGCAAGCCAGCCGCCTTCAGCCGCGACAGCACTTTCTCGGCATAGTCGTTCGCGTCGGAGACGATCGTCGCAACGACGGCCTGTACCGGCGCCAGCCAAAGCGGCAAATGGCCCGCATGGTGCTCGATGAGAATACCCGTGAAGCGCTCTAACGAACCGAACATGGCGCGATGGATCATCACGGGGACCGTCTTCTCGCCATCCGCGCCAATGTAGTAAGCACCCAGGCGCTCGGGCATGTTCAAGTCCACCTGAATGGTTCCACATTGCCAGTCGCGCCCGATGGCATCGCGGAGGACATATTCCAGCTTGGGCCCGTAAAAGGCGCCCTCGCCAGGGTTAAGCTCATAGGTCAGCCCCGCCGCCTCGACGGCGCGTTTCAGTGCGGCTTCGGCCTTATCCCACACCTCATCGTCGCCCACACGCTTATCGGGGCGGTCTGAGAACTTGATACGCACATTGTCAAAGCCAAAGTCGCGATAGATGGAGAGCATCTGCTCGTTGAGCTTCACACACTCTTCCGTAATCTGATCTTCCGTGCAGAAGATATGCGCATCATCCTGCGTGAAATGCCGAACCCGCAGAAGACCGTGCAACGCACCGGACGGTTCGTAACGATGCACCTTGCCGAACTCAGCCATGCGCAAGGGAAGGTCGCGGTAGCTCTTCAAGCCGTTTTTGAAGATCTGCACGTGCCCTGGACAGTTCATGGGCTTACAGCAAAACACCCGGTCGTCGGGCGTCTCCGCTATATACATATTCTCTTGGAATTTCTCCCAGTGGCCCGACTGCTCCCAGAGCGTGCGCTCCATCATGTCGGGCGAATTCACCTCCATGTAGCCCCAGTCCTGCTGGCGCCGGCGCATGTAACCGATCAACGACTGAAACAGTGACCAGCCTTTCGGATGCCAGAACACGGCGCCAGGCGCTTCTTCCTGGAAGTGGAATAGGTCCATCTCACGGCCCAACCGGCGGTGGTCGCGCTTCTCGGCCTCTTCCAACATTTGGAGATAGGCCTTGAGATCCTCCTCGGTTGCCCAGGCCGTACCGTAGATACGCTGGAGCATCGGATTGTTGCTATCGCCCCGCCAATACGCGCCAGCGATCTTCTGCAACTTGAAGGCCTTACCCACCTTGCCCGTGGACGTCATGTGCGGTCCACGGCACAAATCGAACCATTCACGCTGCGAATAGATTTTGATGTCGTCGCCTTCAGGGATCGCATCGATGAGTTCGACTTTGTAGTCCTCGCCCATCCCGGCGAACATCTTCTTCGCCGCCTCGCGCTCCACTAGCTCGTAAGAAAACGGCGAGTCGCGCTGGACAATCTCGCGCATCTTCTTCTCGATCTTCGGCAGGTCCTCCGGCGTAAAGGGCTCGTCGCGCGCAAAATCGTAATAGAAACCGTTCTCGATCACGGGGCCGATCGTCACCTGGGTTCCGGGATAGAGCTCTTGGACCGCCTCGGCCATGACATGCGCTGCGTCGTGCCGGATCAGCTCCAGCGCCTCCGGGTCCGTCCGCGTCACGATACGGATCGCCGCATCGGCCTCGATGGGATCGTAAAGGTCCCGCACCGTGCCATCGATCACCATCGCGACCGCCTTCTTGGCGAGCGATTTCGATATTGAGGCGGCAACTTCGACGCCCGTGACTCCGGATTCGAAGTCACGCGCGGAACCATCAGGAAACTTTAGGGAAATCATAGTGGCTCTCCTCTCACTCCTGCGTACCGGCGCAGGTAAGATGGACTTGTCAGATAGGCGGCGGGTTTTAACGGGAATCGCGGCCCGAGTCACCCGCGTTGTCACACGTATTTAGGGCCTCGGGCTTCAGATGCCAGCGCCCATAGCGCCATGGCGCGAAGAGATGCCGCTCGGCGCGGATATCCGGCACGGGATCGTGCCCATGGCTTCCCAAGGGATGGCACCGGCACAGCCGCGCCAGCGTCAGCCATCCGCCCTTCCAAGCGCCGTTGAGATCAATGGCCTCCCGCGCGTAATCGGAGCACGTGGGAAGGTGACGGCAATGGGCACCAACGAGGCCTGAGAAGGTATAGCGATAAGCCATGATCGGGGCGAGCATCACCGCCTTCGCGATGCGTCTACCGACTGTCTCCGCCATGGCCATTTCCCGCACCCCCAGCTCCGGCTCACATCGCGGGCTGGCTTGAATTCGCCAGCTGGGCTTCAATCTGCGCGATCGCATCTTCCACGGCATCGAAGACAAGGAGCGTGGACGGCTGCCGGGCCTTGTAATCGCGAACGGACTCCAGCAGCGCCAAGTCTTCCCAGCGGCCATCGGGTGGTGGTCCGCCTTGTTTCAGCATCGCCCGCATCGTGGCGCCGACCGCCCGCAACTCCGCCGCTGTGGAGCCGACAATCTCGCGACCCATCACAGAGGCGGCAGTCTGGCCCAGAAGGCACGCCCTCACCGTCTGCCCGTAATCGGTGACGACATCGCCGTCCATTACCAGGTCGATTTCGACCGTGCTGCCGCAGAGCTTCGAATGGGCTCTCGCCGTCGCTTGGGGTGAAGCCAAGCGCTCAGTCCGGGGGATCGCCGCAGCCAGCGTCAGCAGTTTGTCGCTGTAAATGTCCTCAGGCCGGGTCATGAAAATCTTTCTGCGTGCGCCACCCGCATCGTGCCGAACCGAACCTCGGCTTGCAGGTCGAAGGTACTCACTATATATGCTCCAAAGTTCTGATGTTCTATACGCGCCTTGACGCGCTGACGCACCGTGCGTCATTCACCTTGAACGCTCTTTCTCTTTGAAAGAAAATCAAGTGCTTAGTTAACCGGAAGGATCCGTCACGCCATGGCCACGAAGACCGAAAGCCGTCAAAGCCGCAAACTCTATGCAGGCATCGAGATTGGCAAGGGACCGCAGATCGCGCGCCCGTCGCGCGAAGAGGCCGAGCGGGCGGTTCGGACGTTGATCGCCTATGCCGGTGACGATCCTGAGCGCGAGGGTCTGCGCGATACGCCAAAGCGCGTGGTCGGCGCCTATGAAGAGTTCTTCGCCGGTTACAAAGAAGACCCAATCGAGGTCTTGTCACGCACATTCGACGATGTTGGCGGCTACGATGACATCGTGATGTTGCGCGATATCGAGCTAAACTCGCATTGCGAGCATCATATGGTCCCCTTCATCGGCAAGGCGCATATCGCCTATTTCCCGACGGACCGAGTCGTGGGCCTATCAAAGCTCGCGCGCGTGGTGGAAGTTTTCGGACGCCGACTGCAAACGCAGGAGACCATGACGGCACAGATCGCGGAGACGATCGATCGGGTCCTGAAGCCAAAGGGCGTGGCGGTGATGATCGAGGCCGTTCACCAATGCATGTCGATGCGTGGTGTGAAGAAGCCGGGCGTTGACACCATCACCACGCAGTTCACGGGCGTCTTCAAGGAAAACCAGGCTCAACAAAACCGGTTCATGCAACTGGTAGATAGTCGCGGACGCTCGTAAGAGCTAACTCACCGCGACACTTAGTACAGAGATTGCGGTGACTAATACTCCACGATTTCCCACGCTGGACGACAAGACTGTATTGGAGGAAGGCGACACCTTTGCGCCTGTCTTCGATGCGCACGGGCTCCTGCCGGTCATCGTGACTGGGGAGGAGACTGGCGAAGTCCTGATGTTCGCCTATATGAACGAAGAGGCCTTGGCCCGCACGATTGAAACCGGCGAGGCCCATTTTTGGTCGCGGTCCCGAAAGGCGCTTTGGCATAAGGGCGAAACGAGCGGGAACAAGCTACTCGTCGTCGAGATCCGAACCGATTGCGACCAGGACGTACTCTGGCTCACGGCTCAGATGACCGGGGCCGGTGCATGCTGCCACACGGGCCGCATCTCTTGCTTCTATCGTAGCGTACCCTTCGGACCGAATGCCGGACAGAAACTCGAAATGGTGCATACCGACCGTCACTTCGACCCGGCAGCGGTATACGGCGACCCCTCGCCCAAAACGAAGCTTTAATGAGCTCACGATACTGTTCTAATTGAAACGCGTCGCGAGTCGCGGAGCGGGCTGGCTTGGCCTGGGTTTTGCGACGTCGCTGTATCGGCGTTGCGGCGTTTCATTACGGGACCCATATGTCTCGTAAGAGGCTTGGAGCATGGGAAGACCAATTGTCGGCTTAGCGCTTGGGGGCGGCTCCGCCCGTGGATGGGCGCATATCGGCGTTCTGAACACCTTGATCGCAGCGGGGCTTGAGCCGGACGTCGTCGCCGGTACCTCCATCGGTGCCGTGGCGGGCGCCTGTTTCGTGACCGGCAACCTTAACCGTCTTGAGGACTTCGCGAGAAGCCTCACGCCTCGCCGCATTTTCGGTTTCTTGGATTTCAATCTCGCCGGGTCCGGGCTCATCACGGGCCAACGCCTGTCGAGCGAACTGGAAGATCACCTCAAAGGGCTCAAGATCGAGAAACTCGACCCGCGCTTCGTGGCCGTCGCCACAGAACTCGGGACGGGGCACGAAGTCTGGCTGAACAAGGGCGACCTTGTAACAGCGCTCAACGCGTCTTTCGCTTTGCCTGGCATCTTCAAGCCGATTCAAATCAACGACCAGTGGATGATTGACGGCGCGTTGGTGAACCCGGTGCCAGTGTCCGTCTGCAGGGCCCTAGGAGCGCGTATCGTGATCGCGGTCAATGTAACGAGCGATCCATTTGGCAAGGCGGGGGTGATCCATGACCATGCCTCTTTCAGCGAGCCGTCCGACATGGAAGTCCCGGCGATTCAAGCCGACAGCGATGCCACGCGGGATGGCGGCGCTTTGCGGCTGCTGCATCGGCAGTTGTTTGGCCGTGGCAAGGGGGCCCCAGGCATTTCCTCCGTGATGATGGATGCGATCAACATCACACAAGACCGGATCGCGCGGTCCCGCCTGGCTGGCGACCCGCCGGACATCACCATCAACCCAAAGACGGGGAGCATTGCGCTATTCGACTTCCATCGTGCGGACGAAGCGATCACACTCGGAGCAAAGGCCGCCGAAGCGCAGCTGGACGAAATCCGCCATGCGCTCAAAGCTGTGGCGGCGTGAGCGAGACATGGCCCAACGGGCTGCCTTGTCGCAATCTGACGCGTGCTGATCAGCCTGTCGCGATGTATTCCCGCATTGCCGCGGCTTCCATTTCAGCCTCGGCGATCCGCATGCGGACCACATCACCGATTGACACGAGGCCGACGAGACGGCCTCGCTCGATGACGGGCATATGGCGAAAGCGATGAGCGGTCATTTCACCCATCAGCTGGTCCGTCGTATCTGCCTCCCGACAGCTCACGACTGACTTGGTCATGCACACCTCGACAGGCTCGCCCATCACCGATGTACCAGCGCGCGCAAGCTCCTGAACGATGTCTCGTTCCGAGACAATACCGGCTACATTGCCATCGCCGTCGACAATCACAATACAACCGATCTTGTGCTCACCAAGAAGCCGGGCGATGTCCAACAGTTTGGTGCTCGGGGGCGCGGTTAGCACATCCCTGCCCTTGAGCTTTAGAATTGCTGCGACATTCATGGATAGTTCCTCCCAGCACGGACCCACAAATCTGGCTTTCAGACATTGTGTCGGCAAGTCGAGACCGGCGCAAGCCGTGAGCAAAACACTAGGGAACTTCGTGTAGTTACCGCAACTGCGAGACGTCCGGCTCTGGCCTCACGGCATCAAAGTAACCGAAGGTCAGTAAGCCGCAGAGAAAGCCGCCGATATGGGCTTCCCATGCAATCTGACTTTCTGGTCCAGTCCCAAATGAGGCTCCGCTCATTCCGAAATAGGCATTCAAAACAAGCCAGAACACGATGAATCCCACTATCCGACCGTCCCGAAGCGTCTCATTAAGGGACGCGAGCGGCACATGCGCGAAGTCGGGGAGCGGACCATGGGGGCTGCCGCGCGCATTGAAGATAAACCGCAGTGCCGCTGCCATCTGTCCCGATATGGCAGCCGATGCCCCTACCATAGGAGTAATTGCGCCCCAATGCAGGACAAGGTGGGCTAGTGCGCCGACAACGCCGCAAAGCACAGAAAACTTGAAGAAGCCGCTCAACGAGACCCGCCGCGCGACAGCGGTGCCGAACGCCAGCATCCACAAGACATTGATCGTCAGATGCAACCAGCCGCCGTGGACCACCGTATAGGTGACGAAAGAGGTGGCGGCCGAGATGTACCCGCCGGGCAGCTCGGTGGCGGCCCCAGTGTAACGGGCTGGAATCATTGCCAAACTTAGAAGAATCTCAAGGCCCTGCTGCCGCGGCAGCACACTGAGGACCAGCTGCATCGCGATCATTGCGCCTGCTGCTAGCGTCACCGCGCGCGGCACATTCAGGATCGGTTCTCTTGCCGGCATCTGAAACTCCCTGAGATCCAGCGTTGGCATCAACACTGGCAACCTTAACGGCAGGCTACGTCGGCCTCGGCTCCGTCCGGCCAGCCCGCTGGCACGCTCCCTGCTTTGTTGGAACCAATCGCACTGGCTCTATCGAGGTCCGCAGGCGCAGACCCGACGGTGCGAGGCAATAGGCGTGTCGATTTGAGACTTGTCGAGTACCCGATGCAGCAAGCGACCACCACGAAGCTTTACGCGTATTGGAACGAGATCCGCAATGGCCGGATTGCTCCGCAACGCTTTGAGGTCGATCCAGGGAGGATCTCTGCGCTGCTGCGGGAGACCTTCATTGCGGAATCCTGTGGGCTGTTTGCCTTCAGGTTTCGCTTGGCGGGGACTGAGGTCTGTCAGCATTTCGGCCGAGAGTTGCGCGGCATTGATTTCCTTAGCTTGTGGTCGCTTGAGGATCGCCGCTCGATGTTCGCAACGCTTGAGAGCGTTGTCGGCGAAGGTGCGGTCGGTCACGGGAGTTTCATTGGCATCACAGAGAACAATCGAGAGGCCGCGTTTGAGTTCGTGCTCTTGCCTTTGATCCATACAGGCACGTCGATTAATCGGATCCTGGGCGCTCTTACCCCGATTGACCGGCCATTTTGGATCGGCGCAGATCCCCTTGCGGCACTTGAACTCCGGGATATCGGCTTGCATTGGCCCGATGGCGCGGCGCACGTGGTCGCAAACGGCAACGCCGAAGCGGCTCTTGAAGCCCGAAGAAACTTCCGCGTGGTGCAAGGCGGATTGCCGGGCTAGCAGCAAACTGGGCCCAATGGGAGTTTTCGCCGCGCTCCGAAGCTCTTTGGACGACAGGCTTAGCCATTCCTTAATGCCTCGACCGGTAAGAATGGGACTCGTATCCAAAACACCTATCGAAGTCACAAGCTCCCGAGCGCCGCATGAACATCTCAACGATCACAGAGCCCGGCCACGACCAACGAGCGGAGCGGACCAAGCGCCACGGCGATCGGCCGAAGATCCTTGAGGAACGTCGCCGCTTCAAGCGGATGGACGTGTCTCTCAAGGGGCGTTTTATGGTGGAGGATACTAAAGAGTACCCATGTGAAGTGTTTAACATGTCGCCCGGCGGGATGGCTTTATGGGCGCCTTTCTCCCCGCGCGTCGGCGAACGGGTCATCTCTTACATTGAGCAGATGGGTGGCCTCGACGGTCGGGTAGCCAGAACCTTCGAAGGCGGATTTGCCGTCGAATTCAAGATAAGTGCCCGCAAGCGCGAGCGCATCGCCAATGTCTTGACGTGGTACAGCAGCGGCGACCACAAGGTCGAGGATCGCGTGCACGAGCGCTTCACCCCGCGCATCCCGGGACAGAAATTGATCCTGCCGTCCGGCAACGTCCATGACTGCCGTGTGATCGACGTATCGCTGAGCGGCGCTTCTATCGCGACTGAACTTAGGCCCGATATCGATTCCCTGGTTGTGCTGGCACGGCACCGCGGCAGAGTGGTCCGTCACCATGAGGAGGGCTTCGCGATTGAATTCGTTGAAGTCCAGGATCCGGACAATCTGGCCCGAACGTTCGGCTAACAAGGCTCAAGGTTAGCCTTTCCCAATTCTTTCGGCGCAATCTGGCGCGCCTCGCAGCCGCGAGGTGAAAAACGTCATATAGTTCAGATGCTAAGCCGCCTGCGTAAGCCGTTCCTAAAAGACCGGGTAACCAAGCCTATTCAGTTTTGGGTAGGCGCCGCTAAAAAACTCCTACCAACAAGCGTTCAAAGCACAGGCTTTCCTTATCGGGATCGCAAATTGTTCCTGCGATAGTTCTCCCTAACAACAGGGGGGCGAAATGAA
The DNA here is from genome assembly GCA_030064755.1 of Methyloceanibacter sp. GTDB lineage: Bacteria > Pseudomonadota > Alphaproteobacteria > Rhizobiales > Methyloligellaceae > Methyloceanibacter. The sequence continues at coordinate 19,304 of JASJEH010000061.1, forward strand.
ACAATTTGTTCTAGGGGCAGCTTTTCTTATGTTTATTTCTTCGTTGCCAGCAGACGCAACGAATAAACATGCCATTTCACTGAAGACATCATCCGAATCTCAGCAGATGAGCTTCATGCAATCCTTCGGCGAAACCTTGCCGCCTATCGGCTATGTGAACTTTTGCCGTACGCGCTCGGCCGAGTGCCGCCCTTCGCGCCGGTTCGCTGACCGCGTCCATCTCACCCGAGCTCGCGCGGTCGAACTCCGCAAGGTCAATACCGCCGTCAACAATGCGATCGCGCCCGTCACCGACATGGATCTCTACGGTGAGGTCGAACGATGGACATACCCGGTCAAGAAGGGCGACTGCGAGGACTATGTCTTACTAAAGCGCCGCATTCTGATCCAACGCGGCTGGCCGGAGACGGCTCTGCTCATCACGGTGGTGCGGGATGAGAGCAGTGAAGGCCATGCCGTCCTGACCGTGCGAACTGATCGCGGCGACTTCGTTCTCGACAACAAGGTGAACCAGGTGAAGGCCTGGGCCGAGACGCCTTACACATTCGTGAAGCAGCAGTCGGCCCGCAATCCGCTGGTCTGGATCTCGCTACTGCCTCCCGATCTGACGCCTCAGCCCGCGATGTCCGCCTCGAACCGAAACAGATAGCAGCGTTTTGCCTCCCGCATTCCCTCGGCGGAAGGCACCAAAGGGCCCGGTGACTGTCCCCCACAGATCCCCAATAAGCCGGGCCTTTTCCTCGAGCCGGTCCTCCTTCCCCCTGGAGGCCGGCTCCTTCTTTTTTTGGAACCGCCTAAACGGATGCGAGGATGTCGATCAGCAAAGTGCCGATCAAAAGGCTCCAGAACGCTGCGATACCGGCGGCAAGCCAGAACCATGTTTGCGAGCGCTTTTCGAAGATCATGCCCCGCCACGCGTTCCGCATGAGGATTTCGGGACCCGTAACGACACGCAGCACCACGCTGCCGATCGCTGCTGCGAAGGACCGGTGTTCGACCATGAACCGCATCGGTCGCCCGGAGATGAGTTGGACGAAGCTCGACAGCACACCGGCCGTCACGAATCCGACCGCGACTATGTAAGCAAACACCAGTGCTTCTTTCATTCCCAACCCCAAGCCGCACCGAGCCGACTGCGCATCTCGGTGAGATGCAACATAGCCAGCGACCCGCTTGGGGTGACGTTTAATCTTAACAAGTGGTTAACGACCGACCCAAGGTCAGCCAGGCAGGGCTACTGCAGATCGAAATCCAGAATTGCCATCTGGAACTGGTAGGCCGTGTCGTCGGGATCCTCGTCATCCCGAAACAAGATTCCGATGAACTCATCGCCAATATAGACCTCGGCTGAATCGTCCTTTTGAGGCCGTTGCCGAACCTCGATGTCCCCTAACCGAAAGGTCTTTTTGAGATAGCCTTCAAGCTTCAGAATTTCGTCACGTGTCACGGCACTTGCCCTCTTAAAAACTCTACAACTCGTCTTCGCCGAGGTGCACATCCTCACCCGGGACAAACTGATCCATGGTCAGTGCCGGTTCGGGGCAGGTGTTCTCTCCAATGTCTCGAGCCGGAACACCCGCAACCGTGCGGCGATCCGGAACATCCTTAAGGACCACGCTACCGGCAGCGATCCGTGCGCAATCACCCACCTTAATATTGCCGAGGATCTTGGCGCCCGCGCCTATCATCACGCCGCAGCCGACTTTCGGATGACGGTCGCCGTGCTCGTTCCCAGATCCACCGAGCGTCACACCATGCAGCAGCGAGCAATTGTTGCCCACAACGGCGGTCTCGCCGATCACGATGCCGGTCGCATGGTCGATCATGATGCCGCGGCCGATACGCGCTGCCGGATGAATGTCCACCTGCAGGAGGCGCGAGATCACGCTCTGAAAGTAGAGAGCCAGATCTTTACGGCCTGCGTTCCAAAGCCGGTGTCCCACGCGATGTGTCTGCAACGCGTGATAGCCCTTGAAATAGATCAAAGGCTCGATCAGCCGGTCGCAGGCCGGATCCCGTTGGATCCAGGCCATAGCGTCTGCCCGGAATTCCTCACCAAGCGAAGGATCCTGGTCGAGTATCTCATGGAACGTCTTGTGGACCAGGCCCGAGTCGAGGGCGGCGTGCTGTAAACGCTGCGCCAAACGATGCGCGACCGCGTCCTCAAAGCGCGTATGACTGAGGATGGAGGCATACAAAAACCCACCCAGCGCAGGCTCGGCCGCACTGACTTGTTCAGCCTCGCGCCGCACTTGGTTCCAAACCGGATCCCAACTCTCGACTTTAGGCTGTGCCGCAACTGCTGGCTTGTTCATGGCTCACCTCTTCGGGGCTAAGCTCAGTTGAGCCCCCGTAGCAGGTACATCTGGATTCGTCTAGCGCGCTCGCCTCAATTGGCAAATCGACCGTTCAAGGACGGGACGCCAAAAACGACAAGACGCCCTCTTTGAACTGTTTGTCACCGACGGCCTTCATGTGATCGCGCCCGGTTATGTCTAGGAACTGGGCATTCGGGATCAATTCCGCAAGCGCCGCTCCAGACCCGCCGATCACATCTTTACTACCCACGGCCACGAGCACCGGAACCGCAAGTTCACCGAGTTTTTCTCGAGGGACCTTCTCTCGCGGGCCACGCATACACGCCGCCAGCGCCTTGAGGTCGCTCTTCGTCTGCTCTGCGAAGACACGAAAGCTTCGCGCAGTGTCGTTGGTCACATCTTCTAGCTTGGGCGCTTCGAGCGCCGCCGCCAAAGGTCCAGAGCCGACCATTCCCCTCACCATATGGATACCAAGACCTCCGAATACGATACTGCGGACCCGTGTCGGATGGGCAAAGGCGAGAAACGCCGCGATCCGCGCGCCCATGGAATAACCCAGCACGTCGACGCGCTCGATCCCGAGGTGATCCAAAAGACGGATGGCGTCTTCGGCCATTTCCGGCGCACCATAGCGCGCAGGGTCGTACAGCTTATCGCTCTGACCATGGCCCCTATTGTCGAGCGCGATGACGCGGCGGCCATCTTGCGTCAACGTGCGCACCCAATGCGGGTCGACCCAATTGGTCGCAGCGTTGGACGCAAAGCCATGTATCAGAAGGATCGGCTCGCCCTCACCCTCGTCCAAATAGGCAATACGCACGCCATCGGAATCGAAACTCTGCATTCTTTGACCTACCGCATCTCATCAAGGATCATTATGCTGGCTCCATCGTCCTTCAACTACTGGCGAACGGAACATCATGGCTGAAACGCTCGTGCCCCATTTCGTGAATGACATAGGCGTCAACCGGATCAAGATCGGCGTCAAGGAATTCCAGTGCATGGGCGCTTCTCCGCCGCAGGATCATCCTCACGTTTATCTCGATATGGGCAACGACAACGAGATTGTCTGTCCCTATTGCTCGACGCTATATGTCTATGACGTGGCCCTTGCGCCAACGGAAAGCGACCCCGATGGATGCCTCTATGAGGCCACCGCGCCCGCGGGTGCTCCGGCTGCTTAAGACGAAATCTCAATGACGACGCCCCAAGCCGTCCTGATCGCAGGCGGCGGTATCGGCGGACTTGCGACCGCGATCGCGCTGGATCGCAAGGACATTGAGGCACATATCCTCGAGCGCTCAAACTTCGCCGAGGAAAGCGGCGCGGGAATCCAGCTTGGCCCCAATGCCACGCGCGTTCTTCGGCGGCTTGGCGTGCTCGACGCGCTCGAACCGCAGACCTTCCGGCCGAGAGCCGTTTGGCTCTTCGATGGCCGGACCGGAAAGAAGCTTGCGACTGTACCGCTCGGCGATGTCGCAGAAGAACGCTATGGTGCGCCCTACGTCACCGCTCACCGCGCCGACCTGCATGAGGCGCTTCGAATCGTCGCGGCTGACGCTCCGCATGTCATGCTGACGTCTAATGCCACGGTGACCGGCATCCGCGAAGACGACGGTGTCAGTATCACGGGTTCCGATGGCATGACCTGGCAGGGATGCGCCCTTGTCGGCGCAGACGGGATTTGGTCTACGGTCCGACGCTGGGTCGCGCCAGACGCCATCCCCGCCTTCACGGGCGCAACCGCCTTTCGCAGCCTCACACCGCGCGATTCTCTGCCAGAACCTTTTTCGCTACCCATTGTCGGCCTATGGCTCGGTCCACGCACCCATCTCGTCCACTACCCCGTGCGCGGTGGAGCGGCGGTCAATATCGTAGCGGTCACAGAGGCCGGCGAGAAAGAAGAGGGCTGGAACAATGCGGTCGAGCAACAAACCGTGCTCGCCAACTTCTCGCGTTGGACCCAGACGCCAATCGACCTGCTCGATGCGGCGCCCGCGTGGCGCGCGTGGTCGCTCTTTGCTTTGCCGGCGTTCCCCACATGGTCGCGGGGCCGGACTACGCTCTTGGGCGACGCCGCACATCCGGTTCTCCCCTATCTGGCGCAAGGCGCCGGGCTTGCAATTGAAGATGCAGCCACGCTCGCCGAACTCCTTCAACAGATTCGCGCCGAACCGACGCAGGCCTTCGCCACCTATGAGACGATCCGCCGGCCGCGCGCAACACGCGTCCAGGTCGTCTCCAAGCGTCTCGGCCGGGCCTATCACTTAGGAGACGGTGTTTTCAGCGACCTCATTCGAGTTTCGCGCAATGCGATTCTCGGGTTAAGGGGTGAGGAAGCCACCTTACGTGGGTTCGATTGGCTCTATGGCGAACCCAATCGGAGCGGATAGAGAGAATCTGGTTTCCGGCGACTTTCTGCCTTGATCCGTCTATGTTTGGGTGACATCAAACGAACCTCATTGCTCCATCTTCCCCGACGCCATCAATCGCATATTGCTTGAATCCCGGTAGCCTCACGCATGCTTCTTGCCCTTGCCACGCTCACGCCGTTCCTCGGCGCGGTTGTTCCGCTGCTGACGGACCGCCTGGGGCGTGACATCTGCGCGATTGCAACCGGCGCGGTCACACTCACGGCGCTGATACTCGTGATGTCCCACGCACCCGCCGTCTATAGCGGCGAGGTCGTCACCTGGAGCGTGCCGTGGGTGCCGGCAATCGGGTTGTCGTTTTCCTTCTTCGCGGACGGTTTAGGACTGTTTTTCGCTGGACTGATTCTGGGGATCGGGCTGCTCATCATTCTCTATGCCCGGTACTATCTGGGCTCGAAGGATTCGCTGAGCCTGCTCTACTTCTACCTACTGCTATTCCAGGGCGCGATGGTCGGCATCGTGCTCAGCGACAACATCCTTCTGTTGATCGTTTTCTGGGAACTGACCAGCCTCTCCTCGTTTCTGCTCATCGGATATTGGCGGCATCTGCCCGAGTCGCGGCAAGGCGCACGCATGGCGCTGGTCGTCACGGGCGGCGGCGGCCTCGCGCTTATCGCCGGTATGCTGCTCCTCGGTCATATCGCAGGCAGCTATGAAATCACCGAGATACTGCAACGGGGCGAAGCTGTCCGGTCCTCGCCACTGTTTCTGCCCGCGCTTCTCCTGATCCTGCTTGGAGCGTTCACCAAGTCGGCGCAGTTCCCGTTCCATTTCTGGCTGCCGCACGCCATGGCCGCGCCGACACCGGTCTCGGCCTATCTGCATTCCGCAACCATGGTGAAGGCGGGGCTCTTCTTGATGGCACGGCTCTGGCCGGTGTTTTCACCATCCGAGGCATGGTTCCTTATTGTCGCGCCGGTGGGCCTGATCACGATGCTGATCGCGGCCTGGATCGCGCTGTTCCGAAACGATCTGAAAGCGCTCCTCGCCTACTCCACGGTCAGCCATCTCGGCCTCACGACAATGCTCTTGGGCTTTGCCACGCCGATGGCCGCGATCACCGCCATGTTTCACATCCTGAACCATGCCACGTTCAAAGCGGCACTCTTCATGAGCGCCGGCATCGTCGATCACGAAACGGGAACGCGTGACATCCGGCGCCTTGGTGGCCTGATGACGCTGATGCCTATCACGGCAACGCTGACCTTCGTCGCCGCGGCCTCGATGGCCGGCATCCCCTTCTTCAATGGCTTCCTCTCCAAAGAGATGATGCTCGAAGAGGCCTCGCACACCGCGATTGGCGGACACCCCTGGGTCATCCCGTTCCTTGTGACACTCGCCTCACTCATTTCAGCCGCCTATTCCTATCGCCTTGCGATCAGCACGTTCCTCGGCCCCGTCCGCGACGACTATCCGAAGAAACCC
>JASJEH010000062.1 GCA_030064755.1 Methyloceanibacter sp.
CCGATGTGGCAGATGGGTGACGAGATCGGCCGCACTCAACTCGGCAACAACAACGCCTTCTGTCAGGATAATGAAATCTCCTGGATGGACTGGGACAACGTATCCGACCGCGACCAATCGTTCTTGACGTTCGTGCAAGGGCTCGCCGCGTTGCGGCAACAAGTGCCACTCCTGCGCTCAAGGAAGTTCCTCCATGGCGAACCGGTCGCGCCACGCATCAAGAATGTGTCGTGGTTCAAGCCGGACGGCGAAGAGCAACAGGCCGAGCACTGGGACGACCCCGTGGCGAAGTGTATTGGGGCATCCTTTGCTGGCGGCGGCAATATCGTGCTCATGCTTTTCAATGCGGACGCAGACGCAATCGACTTCATCTTCCCGTATTTCGGCAAACGGCACCTGCATTGGAAACTCCTTTGCGATACCGCCAACGGTCTGATCCGGCCTGAAAACGCGCCGATCGCGACGGGCAAGACAACAATTCCGGGCAGCGGTCTCCTGCTGTTCGAGAGGGCCGAGCGATGACGGCGCGCTACGCCCATTCGCTCCCGTGGGGCACCGAAATCGTGGACGGCGGCGCCCGCTTCCGCCTCTGGGCGCCAGCACAAAGCGCGGTGTCTCTTATTGCGGAGACGGGCGCCACAACGCCGATGACCAAACAGGATGCAGGCTGGTTCGAAACACACACAGATGCGATCCCCGTGGGCGGCGGTTATCAGTTTGTCCTCACCAACGGCATGCGCGTCCCAGATCCTGCGGCCCGAGCCCAAATGTCCGACGTTCACGGCTTCAGCCGCCTCGTGGATCCACAGGCCTATGCGTGGCAGACACCCGATTGGAAGGGCCGTCCTTGGCAGGAAGCCATCATCTATGAACTCCATACGGGCACCTACTCGCGGGCCGGGACGTTTGATGGCGTCGCCCGCGACCTCGATCGCCTCGTGGACACGGGCGTGACCGCGATCGAATTGCTGCCTGTGGCCCAATTCGGCGGCAATCGCGGCTGGGGCTATGACGGCGTTCTGCTCTACGCGCCTCACACGGCCTACGGCGGCCCCGAAGGCCTGAAGCGGCTTGTGGATGCCTGCCACGAACGCGGGCTCATGGTGCTAATGGATGTGGTCTATAACCACTTTGGTCCAGACGGAAACTATCTCAGTCAGTACGCGCCTGACTTTTTCGACCCTAAACGCAGTACGCCATGGGGCGCCGCGATTGCCTTCGAGCGCACGCCTGTGCGGGAGTTCTTCATTCACAACGCGCTCTATTGGCTCGAAGAAGTCCGTTGTGACGGCTTGCGCTTCGACGCCGTCGACCACATCAAGGACACTGCTGAAGAAGAGGTGCTCGCCGAGATCGCCCGAGAGATCCGTGAGCGGATTACAGACAGGCATATCCATCTCACCATCGAGGACGACGAGAATTCCATTCGACTGTTCCAATTCGACGATACTGGAAGTCCCCACCTCTACGATGCCGAATGGAACGACGACTGGCATCACGCCATCCACGTGATCTTGACCGGCGAAGAAACGGGCTACTACCGGGATCACATTGACGATCCCGTAGGACGCCTCGCACGAACAATGGCGGAGGGCTACGACTACCAAGGAGAGAAGTCTGCTTTTCGCGACAAGGCGCGAGGCAAGCCATCGGCGCATCTGCCGCCAACCGTGTTCATCAACTTCATCCAGAACCATGACCAGACCGGAAACCGCGCTCATGGTGACCGCTTGGTCTCTCTTGCGCCCGCTGAAGCGGTGGATGCGGCGCTCACACTCTTGCTACTGGCGCCCCATATTCCGATGCTGTTTATGGGTGACGAGTACGGAGAAACGCGCCCCTTCCAGTTCTTCACCGACTTCACCGGCGACCTGGCCAAAGCCGTCGTCAAGGGGAGGCGCTCCGACTTCGGCAGCCACGAGTCCTATGCAAACGCAGCGCGTGGCAAAGAAATCCCGGACCCGAATGACTTGGCGACATTCGAGCGCAGCATCATTGAACCAGCGGCTACGCCCCGCTTTGACTTGGTCAAGCGTCTGCTTGCCGCGCGCAGGGAAACTGTCATTCCGCACTTGTCCTCTATCGGCGGCCATGCTGGGGAAGTGACAGCGCGTCAAGGCGCCGCCTTCCGTGTCAGCTGGAACTTGGACGACAATGGCGCGTTGGTTCTCACCGCCAATCTGTCGGACACCCCTGTCACGATCTCTTTGAATGCAGGTGGCACACCGTTTTTCACGACGCCCGCTGGCATTGACCCTGGCACGGGGGCGATGCCCCCGTGGTCCGTTGTTGCCAGCTTGAGCCTCCAGGAGCCCCGATGAGCGATCGGATCGACGAATTGGCGCAACGCTACGGTATAGCCGAGGGCTATATCAGCGAACAGGGCGACTGGGTCACAACCCCGGACGAAACCAAGGCTAAGGTTCTGAGGGCCATGGGCGTCCCTGTGGACGGCGACGCTGGACTGCCAAAACCGGCGCGCATGGAAGATATCGCCGGCCTGTCGGACTCCGCCTATTGGCCGCCATTCCTTGTCGATCATCGCGCCTGGGGTTTTGCTGTGCAGGCCTACGCGCTGTGCTCCTCGCGCAACTGGGGTATTGGCGATTTCGAGGATCTCGCACGTTTTGCCGAAGGCGCCGCCAAGCTCGGCGCGGACTTTGTCGGCATCAGCCCGCTCCATGCCCTTTTCTTGGCAGAGCCCGAACGGATCAGCCCCTACAGCCCGTCTTCGCGCAGCTTTCTCAATCCGCTGCTGATCGCCGCGGACCAGGTGCCCGGTTTTGACCAACTTCAGACGCCTGGCCTCGCAGCGAAGTGCGCCGCCCTTCGCGACACGGACCTCATTGACTACCCAGGTGTCGCCGCCACCAAGATTCCGGTCCTTGAAGAATTGTTCGCGCACTTCTTGAAGGCTGGCGCAGCGGAAACGAAGGATGTGTTCGAGCATTATTGCTACGAACAAGGCAAGGCCCTGGAGATTCACGCGCTCTACGAAGCCTTGTCCGAACACATGGTCGCACAAGGCTACAACGCAGCCTGGACGACGTGGCCGGAGGCCTATCAGGATCCGGCCAATATTTCCGTCCGTGATTTCGCCCGCGCCGCTAAGACACGTATTGCATTTCACGCCTGGTTGCAGTGGACAGCAGAGATCCAGCTTGCCGACGCACAGTCACGCGCCAAAGCCGCAGGGATGCGCATAGGGCTCTATCTTGATCTGGCCGTCGGCATTTCGCCCGATGGCTCAGCCTGCTGGCAGAACGGTCCCGCGATCGCGCGTTCGGCACGCATCGGCTGCCCTCCCGATCCCTTCAGCGCCCAAGGACAGGATTGGGGTCTTGTCCCCTTCTCACCTGTCGGTCTATCCGTGGAACGGCTTGAGCCCTTCAAAACAGTACTACGCGCGAACATGCGGCACGCAGGCGCTCTGCGCATCGACCATGCCATGGGCATGCAACGGCTCTATTGGATCCCAGAGGGCAACACGGCCGTCGACGGAGCGTATGTTGCTTATCCATTTCGTGAGTTGCTGGAGGGCGTTGCCGCGGAGTCGTGGATATCTCAGACGATCGTGATTGGAGAGGACCTCGGCACCGTACCCCCCGGTTTCACAGACATCATGGTCCGGGCAGGCCTGCTGAGTTACCAGGTCTTCTACTTCAGCGAGGAGAACGGCGTCTGGCGACCGCCCCACGCTTACCGCCGCGAAGCCATGGTCTGCGCGTCCACCCATGACCTGCCAACGCTCCGCGGCTGGTGGATCAGCAACGACATCAACTGGCGCGTCAAATGCGCGCGCGCGACAGAGACCGAGGCGGTGATTCAACGACAAGACCGCAAGCTCGACCGCAAGCGCCTCCTGGATGCACTGATGGGCGCCCAGGCGCTCAAACCAGACCCGTCCTACGCCAAAGCAAGCGAGATGCCCGATGATGTCATCATCGCGGTGCACCGCTTTCTGGCAGCCACACCGTGCCGGCTCCTGGCGGTCCAGTTGGACGATGCACTCGGCGTTGTCGAACAGGCCAACGTTCCGGGAACCGTCGATGAGCACCCTAATTGGCGGCGCAAGATTGCCGTCCCGATCGAGGCTTTGGACGACCAGCCACTGCTCCGCGCGGTGGCGAAGGCTGTCGCGGAAGTACGCCCAAAGACCTAGCCGCCAAACGCTCCGCACGTCATAAAGAACTCAATTAAGGCAGAGGTTTAAGCAGATTCCGGGGCCGGCGGCTGACGATCGGCATGACCGAGCCCGTGGTCGGGCGCGATGCGATCCCGAACGATCTGTTTGAGCTCGGTGATTTCGGGAAACCGGCCCTTTTGGGTCCGGGACCACACAAGAGCCCCATCGATCCGGACTTCGAATACGCCACCGGTATTATCGGGAATCAGGGTGAGCGAGCCCACCTCTTCGGCGAAAGTCGACAAAAGCTCCTGCCCCATCCAGGCCGCGCGGAGCATCCATTTGCACAATCGGCAGTATGTAATTTCAATATGTGGGCTGGGCGTGGCCATAGTATTCTCCCCAAGAGGATGCACGCGCGTTAAAGAGACTGTAGACTGCGTCCCGAGACCGATTCCAGCCGCATTCCTGGGAAACCATGCTGGCAATTGGTTACAGGTTAGAAGGCGATTTCAAGGGGAGTTGTCACGTCTGCGCAACAACGCTGTCCCAGTGAATTCGTTTCGGTGAGTGACTGCCTCACCCCATCGTCGCCTGATAACGTCATCCTGACTTGCTTCGGACGTCAAAACTGCGGGAATATTGACTACATGAAACCTTTGATTCGCAAAGCTGCCCCTGTTCTGCTCGCCACCGCGGCGCTTGCGGGAGCGTTCATGTTCACCCCGTCGAAGATAGCCTCGGCCAGCGCGGTCGATGGTCTTCTCGGGTCATGGCGGGGCGGTGGCACAGCTAGGTACACGTCTGGGTCCGAGCGCCTTAGTTGCAATGCTTACTATCGGGGCGGCGGATCGAGCCTTGGGCTCTCCGTTATCTGCAATTCGCCGAGCTCCAAGGTGCACATCCGGAGTAATCTTCGCGTGAGCGGCTCTAGGGTCTCAGGCAGTTGGGAAGAACGCACCTTCAATGCGGCCGGCAGCGCGTCTGGCTCGCTGACTCCGGGCCGGCTTAGCATTCGGATTTCCGGCACAGTAAGCGGCAGCATGACGGTGAACTTCACGAAGTCACGGCAAAACGTCTCGATCTCCACAACGGGTACGTCATTGCGAGGCGTTTCGATGGCGTTGAACCGCAGCGGCTAACGCCCGGCTATCGCCTTCCAAGTTTCCCTATAGTTTACTGCGTTCAGAGGCTCCTATTCGGGGCCTCTTACTCGATAGGCTGGACGGGGCGGATTGGGGAACGAGGAGTAGACTGCCATGAGCGAGGCATTACTTTCGCAGAAGCTGGTAGGCGACAGGCTGGAGCTAACCGCAAGAGGCTTCTGGACCGCCCCGCATGCGGCAGAGCTTGAGGCTGAGGTCAATCGAATCGCCGGAGGGTCATCCGGCGCGAAACCCACGAAGGCGACGGACGTTGCCATCGACATGGCCGGCGTTCGGGAGCTTGATACGTTTGGCGCCTGGCTGCTCGAACGGCTGACCCGCCAGTGGACCAATGTGGGCCGCGACGCGGTCGTGACTGGCTTGCCTCAGCACGGCGCCGACCTCGTCGAGGAAATGCACGGCGTCAACCGCGAGGTTCCCCCGCGGCCGGAGCACAAGAACCCAATCGTCTCCTTTTTCGCCGCCGTCGGGCGCGGCACCACAGGATTTGCCGGGAGCTTCCATACCTTCGCGCAAATGCTAGGCGAAACGGGCATCGCCGCAGCTAGGGTCTTGTTTCGACCGAGCGAGTACCGGCTCACGTCAACGGTCCATCAGTTCGACAGGGTCGCTCTGCAGGCCGTTCCCATTATCCTGCTCATTACTTTTCTGATAGGCGCCATTGTCGCCCAACAGGGCATCTTCCATTTCCGCAAGTTCGGCGCGGAACTCTACGCCGTCGACCTGGTAGGCATTCTCGTCTTGCGGGAAATCGGCGTGCTCATCGTCGCCATTATGGTCGCGGGTCGCTCCGGCAGCTCCTACACTGCCGAACTCGGTTCCATGAAGATGCGCGAGGAACTCGACGCGTTGCGCACAATGGGATTCGATCCTGTCGAGGTCTTGGTCCTTCCGCGCATCATCGTGCTGATAATCGCGATGCCCGCGTTGACATTCCTCGGATGCATGTCGGCGCTCTATGGCGGCGGACTCGTCGCTTGGCTCTATGGCGGCATGAGCCCCGACATCTACATTGCCCGGCTCACCGATGCGATCTCGCTCACCCACTTTCAGGTCGGCATGATCAAGGCGCCGTTCATGGGCCTGGTCATTGGCCTCGTGGCGTGCGCGGAGGGGCTGCGCGTGAAGGGAAGCGCGGAATCGCTCGGCATCCAGACGACAAAGTCCGTGGTCGAGTCGATCTTCTTGGTGATCGTGCTCGACGGTCTGTTCGCAATCTTCTTCGCCTCGATTGGAATGTGACCCGGACATGAGCGACAAAACGCCGGTCATAAAGGTGCGCGATCTCGTCGTCGGATTCGGCACACAGACCGTCCTCGATCACTTGGACATGGACGTGCGGCCCTCTGAAATCCTGGGCGTTGTCGGCGCTTCCGGCGCAGGCAAGTCGGTCCTTTTGCGCACGATTATCGGGCTAATCCCACGGCGTCAGGGCTCAATCGAGGTTTTGGGCAAGGATCTCGAAAAAGTGGATGAGGGGGAGCGGCGAGCGCTGGAGCGCCGCTGGGGCGTGCTGTTCCAACAAGGCGCTCTGTTCTCCTCGCTTACGGTCAAGCAGAATATTCAGTTTCCCATGCGCGAGAACCTCGAGATCTCGCAACGCCTGATGAACGAGATGGCCTATGCCAAGCTTGAGATGGTTGGACTGTCACCTCGAGATGGTGACAAATTTCCATCGGAGCTTTCCGGCGGCATGACGAAGCGCGTTGCGCTTGCCCGGGCCTTGGCCCTCGACCCGGAAATTGTGTTTCTCGACGAGCCTACGTCGGGCCTAGACCCGATTTCGGCCGGCGACTTCGATGAACTGATCCGGACGCTGCAACAGACTTTGGGAATCACTGTTTTCATGGTGACCCATGACCTTGAGAGCCTCTACACAGCGTGTGACAGAATCGCTGTGCTGGCCGACGGCAAGCTTGCCGCGGAAGGACCGATCTCCGCGATGTTGGAATCCGAGCACCCCTGGGTAAAGACCTACTTCCAAGGAAAGCGGGGCAGCAGCCTCGCGGACCGCGAGCTGGTGCAATAGACGCGCGACTGAACGAGAAGGACGCTGATCGATGGAAACCCGTGCCCGTTATGCCTTGATCGGATTTTTCATCCTCGCCGTATTCGGCGCGGCCTTCGGCTTTGTCTACTGGCTTGAGAACAAAGGTGGCTTTGGCGAGCGACAGACTTACCGGATCCAATTCGAGAGCGCGGTGCCCGGTCTGTATGTGGGTTCCGCCGTCCTCTTCAACGGCATCCGCGTCGGCGATGTGACAAGTGTCGGCCTCAATCCGGCCCAGCCCCAGCAAGTGCTGGCAACGATCTCGGTAATGAAAGACACGCCCATCCGCCAAGACACAGCCGTTAACGTGGAACAACAGGGACTGACTGGCGGCGTCGCTGTCACGCTAACCGGCGGTACGTCCAATGAACCACTAACGGCGAACGGCAACCTTGCGACGCTTGTTGCCCCACCCAATGTGGGCCGCGATTGGACGCAGAGCGCGCGCGATGCGTTTCAGGAAGTCGAGGCGATCTTGGACGAGAACCGGGTTCCGGTCCAAGAGGCTATCAAGAACATTGAGGTGTTCACCGATGCGTTGGCCCGCAACTCGGACAAGGTCGACGGTATTCTCGCAGGCATCGAGCGCATGACGGGCGGCGGCAAGGACGCTGCCCTCTTCTACTCGCTGAAGCCTGCCGCCGACCTGCCGCCGGCCCCGGCCACCCCACCGAGTTGGAAGCTCACGCTGCCCGAGCCAACCACGCTGCTCGCCTACAACACGGACAAGATCATGACGCGGCCCGGGCCCGACGAAAGCAAGCCTTTGGAAGGACCGCGCTGGAGCGACAGCCTGCCCATCTTGGTGCAGGCCAAGCTGATCGAGACCTTCGAGAACGCAGGCTACACGAACGATGTCACGCGCACGCTCGGCGACTTCCCGAATAGCGACCAGCTCTCGATTGACATCCGGCGCTTCGATGTTGCGACGGACGGAGATCCGAAGGCGAACATCGTCATCCTAGCCAAGCTCCAGGGCCCGGATGGTAGCGTGATCGCGTCCAGAAAATTCGACGCAACCGCGCGCCCCGACGGCAGCGAAGCGGAGGACTATGTGGAAGCCATTCGCGCCGCCTTTCAGGAGATCGCACGCGGCATACTCGACTGGACCACCGAAACGCTGGCCTCTGTACCCGCGCCGGACGTGGCGCCCGACGATAGGGCCACCACCGACTCGCTGCCTGCGGATGGGCCGGATGACTTCGGAGATGTCCCTTTACCGCCAGAGCCGGACACGGCTGCGCAGTAGCGCTGAACATGCCCTGCGAAACAGGCCAGCTCATGATCTAGGTCAACGCAGTAACGCCAAGCTAGACTTGAGTGTGCTCAGAGTGGCAAGGAACCGCGCTACGAGACGGCGCCGGCCACATCAGGGCCCAACACCCGCGGGCAGGACCATTGGCACGAACACCGGCAAAACGTACTGATGCGCCACCGGCGGATGAGCGCCAGACCTTCGCGCAAAGCGCGGCGGACGTTCTGGCTGCCGAAAATGTCGATCTCGATCGCGGCCTCAGTTCGGGCGAGGCAACTGCACGCCTTGAGCGCTACGGTCCCAACCGGCTTCCGGACGTAGAGCGCCGAGGGCCCCTCAGGCGCTTTTTGCTGCAGTTCCACAATCTCCTCATCTACGTCCTGCTCGCCGCGGCGGCACTAGCCACCGCGATCGGCCATCCGGTGGACGCTGCCGTGATCCTCGGCGTCGTCATCCTCAACGCGATTGTCGGCTTCATCCAAGAGGGGCGTGCGGAACGAGCGCTTGAGGCAATCCGTGGCATGATCGATCCACACGCGGCCGTGGTGCGAGACGGGCAACGCCAAGACATAGCCGCATCGGACATCGTACCCGGCGATCTCGTCCTGCTCGAGCCTGGAACGCGCGTTCCGGCCGACCTTCGTCTCGTGCGGGCCCGCAACCTGCGCATTGACGAGGCTGCGCTGACAGGCGAGTCGCTCCCTGTCGACAAGCGCACCGATCCCGTTGCAGCCGGGGCTGCACTCGCCGACCGTACGTCCATGGCCTTCACCGGGACCTTTGTCGCCAATGGCACGGCCATTGGCGTCACGGTAGCCACCGGACCGCAAAGCGAGTTGGGCCGCATCAGCACGCTTGTGAGAACGGTCCAAAGCCTCACCACGCCGCTAATCAGGCAGATGAATCGATTCGCCCGCCTGCTCACCGTCATTATCCTTGCTGTTAGTGCTGTCATCCTGCTCTTTGCGGTCTATGGGCGCGACTACGCGTGGCCTGACGCATTCACCGTTGTTATCGGCATTGCGGTCGCCGCGATCCCGGAAGGTCTGCCCGCCGTCATGACAATTGCTCTGGCCGTCGGCGTACAGCGCATGGCTGCAAGAAATGCCATCATCCGCCGGCTGCCCGCTGTCGAAACGCTCGGATCAGTCTCTGTGATCTGTTCCGACAAAACGGGGACGCTCACCCGCAATGAAATGACCGTCAGGCAGCTGATCACCACTGACGGCGCATTCCATGTGTCTGGCAGCGGATACCAGCCACGGGGAAGCTTTACCGCAAACGGCACGCCCGTGGATCCTGGTGGGAGCGAGGCACTCACGGAAGCGGCGCGCGCAGCCATCCTCTGCAATGACGCCGACTTGCAGCATGACAATGGTGACTGGTCGGTGAACGGCGATCCCATGGAAGGAGCGCTGGTGTGTCTTGGCATGAAAGCGGGATCCGACCCCGCTCTTCTGAGAAAGCAAATGCCGAGGACTGACGAGATCCCTTTTGACACTGCGCACCGTTTCATGGCGACGCTGCATCACGGTCATGAAGACGGGGGCAGCATAGCCTTCATCAAGGGCGCGCCAGAACAGATCTTAGAGATGTGCGACCGGCAGCTTAGCCAAGGTCAAGACGAGCCGCTAAACGCCGAGTTTTGGCGCGAAGCAACCGACGAGTCGGCTCGCCGGGGCCAGCGCATGCTTGGACTGGCGCTGAAGCGGTTCGCCGACGGAAAGCAGGACCTGCGCGTATCGGACATTGCCGAGGGCGCGACATTCGTTGGCCTAGTCGGCTTCATCGATCCGCCGCGCGAGGAGGTACTCCCTGCAATTCGGGAATGCCGTTCGGCTGGCATCGACATCAAGATGATCACGGGCGATCACGCCGCCACTGCGACCGCCATCGCGCGGGAACTCGCGCTCGCGCCTGAACAGAGATGCCTGTCAGGAGAGCAACTCGACGACATCGAGGATGCCGACTTGCCAGCGGTCGTGCGCGCGACGACCGTTTTTGCGCGCACCACACCAGCACACAAGCTACGCCTTGTACGGGCTCTGCAACAGCAGCAAGCCGTGACGGCGATGACCGGCGACGGAGTCAACGATGCCCCGGCCCTCAAACAGGCCGATGTGGGTGTCGCGATGGGCAAGAAAGGAACGGACGCCGCAAAGGAAGCCGCGGAGATTGTGCTCGCCGACGACAACTTCGCCTCTATCGTCGCTGCAGTACGTGAAGGCCGCACGGTCTACGACAACATTCGCAAGGTGATCGCTTGGACGCTGCCGACAAATGGCGGCGAAAGTGCCGCGCTGATCGGTGCCATCGCGTTCGGCCTGACGCTACCCATCACCGCCATTCAAATCCTATGGATCAATATGGTCACCGGGGTGGCCCTTGGCCTTACTCTTGCTTTTGAGCCGACAGAAGCGGGAACCATGGCAAGACCGCCCCGCAGGTCCAACGAGTCACTTCTTTCGGGCACGCTGGTCTGGCGCGTCCTGTTTGTATCGTGTTTGTTTGTTGCCGGTGCTTTTGGAGTCTTCTTCTACGCCATAGACCGTGGACAGAGCATCGACATGGCGCGGACCATGGTCGTCAATACGATCGTGGTGATGGAGATTGCCTATCTCTTCAGCGTGCGGTTTTTGCACGGCCGCTCGCTGACCTTACGCGGCTTGCTGGGAACGCCTGCATTTTGGGCGGGCATAGCGATTACCGTGCTCGCACAATTCGCCCTCACCTACCTTCCCGCCCTGCAGTCCGTGTTTGCGACCGAGCCTATCGCGCCCCTCGATGGGTTGCTGATTATCGGTGTCGGGGTTGCTTTGCTGATCGTCGTGGAACTTGAGAAGGCAGTTTTTGGGCTCTTCACGCGACCGCGCAACACTTGAAGAACACACCGTGTCAGAAATGGCCCAATAAAAAGGCGGGAGCCAAGCCCCCGCCTCTCTTAACTCACTGAAAGCTCAAAGCCCGCGCTCAAGCGGCCTTCTTCTCGATTGCTTCCGACCACTCACCAAGTGTTGCCAGGCCGTTCATCTCCGCCCGATGCTCAAAGGCGGCTTGTGCTGCCGGCACGTTGTCCGCTTTGCCGGACCAGGCCACTTGCGGGGCGTGCTGCAACGCGCGGCCATAAGAGAAAGTGAGATGCCAGGGGCAACCGCCAATGCGGTTCATGGCATCCAGGCGCGCGGTAGCCTCTACGTCTTCCTGACCGCCGGACAGAAACGCGATACCGGGCACCGCGGAGGGTACGCAGTCCTTCAGAACCTTGATGGTCTTGACGGCAATTTCCTCGTCCGAAACCTGGGTCGAGCATTTCATGCCCGGCACGATCATATTGGGCTTCAGCACCATGCCCTCTAGCTGCACCTTGGCGTAGTAAAGCTCCATGAACACAGTCTTCAGCGTCCATGTCGTGACGGCTTCACAGCGGTCGATCGTGTGGTCGCCGTCCATTAGGACCTCAGGCTCCACGATGGGAACGAGGCGTTGCTCCTGGCACAACGCCGCGTAGCGGGCGAGTGCGTGGGCGTTGGAATTGATGGCGTCGTGGCTCGGTATGTCCTCGCCGATATTGATCACCGCACGCCATTTGCAGAACTTGGCGCCAAGCTCCCGATACTCGATCAGCCGGTCGCGTAGTCCGTCGAGGCCTTCGGTGATGGTTTCGCCGGGGCAAAACGCCAATGGCTTGGCACCTGCATCCACCTTGATGCCAGGGATGGTGCCTGCGTCTTCGATGATCTTGACGAGGGGCGTCCCGTCAGCAGCCTTTTGCCGGATCGTCTCGTCGAACAAGATCACGCCGGAGATCCGATCCTTCATCGCTGGCTCGGTCCGGAACAGAAGTTCGCGGTAATCGCGGCGGTTTTCCTCGGTCGACTCCACGCCAATCGCGTCGAAACGTTTCTTGATCGTCCCGCTCGATTCGTCCGCCGCAAGGATCCCCTTGCCCGGCTGAGTCATAGCGGTGGCGACTTTGTTCAAGGCCGCGAGGTCCATCTCGTTATCTCCCTATCACGCAAGAATTTCAGCCTTGACAGGCTCTAGCGCCCATAAGCCATGACAGCGCGCGGGGGACAAGCCAAGAATTGATCCTTTAGCTCGGCCTTCCTGGATTAAGTCCGGTCCGCTGAGAGTGCGGCTATAGCTCCGGCGGCTGCTTCTGCCACGGGTAGCCACGGCGAGCCATCTCATAGCCCGCCTTGTAAAGCTCGGTCATGAAGACCGGGTCGAACGGTGCAGTGCTTGTGTCCTGTATGTCACCGGGAATATAGGCCAGATTGTAGTCAATACCGTTCCGCTTGCAGAACTCGTAGAGGCGATAAAGATCACCTACGCCTTGGTTCTTGAGAAGGGTCGACACAGCGCGGCCCGCAATGGCCATGGTGCGCGGTTTTACGACGTCGTGTTGGGGCGTAACCCAGCCATTCATGATGATGTAGAAGCGCCTTACCGGTCTGACACCCAGCGCGGCGTCTGTTCCCGACAAGGTCAGCTGTGTCGGTGCGAGGAAAACCGAGCGCGTCGTACCGCCGTCAACGTGCATTTCTTCGTAGCTATAGCCGTCAGCGGTCACCTTGATGAAGCTAGGTGGAAAAGCCGCCGGAATGGCCGCCGAGGCCAAAAGCACTTCGCGGAATAATTCGACGGATCCGGGACGGCCGCTCGACGCAATCTCTCCCATGTCCCAAATCACAGGGCGGCCTGCATCGAGATTGGTCGTGCCAATCAAAAGCCGGCGGCCTTTGCGATGCTCCGCCGCAACTTCGGCTAGGAAGGACGGCGTCACATAGCGTGCAATAATCTTCGCAAGGGGCGCGTTGCTGGACATCGCGCTTCCACCCAGGAGGCCTCTGACCGGCGTTAGAACCGCGATATCGTTCGTGTGCGACTCAGTGAATACGTGCTTCAGCGCTGGATCGTATTTCGGTCCGAGGAAAGCGAACGGAGCCGTCAACGCGCCGGCTGATACCCCCGTGACAATGTCAAACTTGGGTCTCGTGCCCGCGGCCGTCCATCCCGCGAGAACGCCTGCGCCATAGGCTCCCAATGGCCCGCCGCCGGACAGCGCCAAGGAGTTCATGACGGGCCGGCGGCCCCCGCCGCGCAGATCCGATCGGCTGCGCGTCAGCTGGGCCGCGCGTTTCGCACGGAATTGGGCAGTGTTGGGCGGTAGTTCGTCACCCCAAAAACGGATTGTCTCCGCCTGCATACCGGAAACCTGCGCATTGTCCTCAAGCGCAAGTGGGACGGCCTTGCGAGCGCCGACAGCTGCACAACTCGCCAGCAGCGCGCCGGCCGTGAGAAGCGCGAGCAGCCGGCCAATCGGCCATACGGCATACGCGAAACGTAGCTTACCCAAGATGCCCCCCAAGGAAACCGCGTGGATGCGCGCGTTTTTCCTTCAACCACAACACACTACCGTAGACCGGTCTGCGTTTTCTAGGGTGGTGCATCATCTCTTCAGCAGCAGGCTGACTTTTCAGCGCCGCATCGCAAACGCGTAGATGAAGAGAACTGCAATGATAAAGTGTAGCAAGGCGGCGCCCCAAAGTCCGGCGCCACCGGACTGAACGGCCCCAAGGATCAGGGGCGGTGCAGCCAGGATGTTGTAGATTGCCAGGGAGATCGCCGCATAAGAGCCAAAACCATAGGCGGTTTTCTGGCCGTCGGTGGCCGCGGACCAATTCCGCCCGAGCAGCGCGCCGACACCTATCGCGAACGTTGCGACGCCCAAGACTTGCACGAGCACCATCGCGGGGCCGTCCAGGTCGGAGCCCCCGACGGCGGCCACCACCATGGATGGCGCGAGCATCGCCGAGGCACCGAACAAGACTTCAATCCAGCCCGAGACTAAAACCAGCCAAGGCGTCATCGGGTGTTCGCTACCGCTCATTGAGCCGTACTCGGTTCGGGTGACGCTTTCTCTGGCTGTTCCCAGGCGAATATCTGGTTCCAATCGTCTTTCATGCTGACCACGTTCCAGCCGTTGGCCAACGCAAACTCCATGAGTTCAGGCGGAAACGTGCCCACTTCAGAGTCAGGGCCGTAGTCGTACTCCCGCTTAGCGTCGTCGTGATGCACCAAGCCCATGAAGCAAAGGCGCTTACAGTTGGCGGTCCATTCCAACATTTCCTTGTCGCCTGTGGAGTTCCCGAACGCAAAGATCGGCTGCCGCCCGATGTAATGGTTTATGCCCTCGGCTTTCCCCGGGCCATCGTCGAAGAACAAGAGGTCCGGCAGCTTCACCAGGGTCGGACTGGAGTCCCAATAGCGAAACTCCGTCTCGCCAGAAGACCCTACAACTTGCCAAGGCGGAATGCCGTAACACTGCTCCGTGTACGCACGCATAAAAGCCGTGCCGCCGCCTGAGACAATAAAGGTGGTGAAGCCGTTGGCGCGCAGATACTCCAAGAGTTCGATCATCGGTGCGTAGGTCAGATCGGTGTACAGACGGTCGAAACGCGGGTGCTTCGCGGTCTTGAGCCAGGCGGAAACAATGTCATTGAAATCCACCGTGGTCATGCCGCTATGCGTGGCTGTCAGCAGCACCATGAGGCCCTTCTCACCGTAACTGAGAAGCTTTTTCTTGTTTCCGTCGAGCGCTGACTTGAATGGCTCTTTGTTCTTCCAGTCAGGATGTTGGTTCGACACAGCCTTCACGCGGTCTACGACAAAAACAAATTGCGTATACAGCGGCTGCTCGACCCACAACGTGCCATCGTTGTCGAACGTTGCAATCCGCTCGGGTTTCGGCACGAAGTCCGGGCTGCCCTCCGTTGTAACCCGTGCGACGTAGTCGAGTATCGCGGCTTTCACACCGCCCTCGTTCCAGGATGGCAGAGGATCGGGCGCATCATCCGCATGCGCGGTGCCCGAAGCCGCCATGATCGCAACCATCACAAACAACGCGTTGCCAATTGACATCCCGAGTGCCCTTCCGCGGTGACCGCCGTGTCAAGAAAGCGTAGCAGACCACAAGACGCTGCGTACGCCCCTAGGCGCGTTCTTACTTGCAATCCACTTACATTGCCACGCAGCGCCGCGCGGACCCAGGCTCGGAAACCCCGCGCATAAAGCGCCGAAGACGCTCCCCCAACTGTGTCCCCAAAGCCACACCGGAGCTACCCCAACGAGAGTATCCTCTGGTCAAACGAGTCCACACCAAAACACATGGACCGAGTTTCAAGGGAGGCTGGCGATGGGGATGCGCTTAACAGCCGCTGCGATGGCCCTCATGGGCTTTATGATCGCACCGCTGGACAGGGCGGCGGCGGTAGAGGGCGGTTACGGATTTTACCTGCTTGGATCCACAACAACGAGCGCAGGCGTTTTGCCGCCGCCTGGCACCTATGTGATTAACTACAATTACTTTTACTCCGGCAGCACTGATTTTGCCTTCGACAGCGCCGGGCTGATTCTAGATGGCGGCGTGGAAGGCGGCGTCTACGGAAATGTCCCCGCGCCGCTATGGGTCGCCCCGGGAAAGGTGCTCGGCGCCAATATCGGCTTCCTCATGCTCATCCCGATCATCCACAAAGACGTGGACGCGGGCGCCAGCCTGTCCCTGCCGCCCCCGTTTGGCGTGACGATTTCCCGGAACATCGGCGATCAGGAAACACGGTTCGGCGATCTTGTGCCGGGCTTCATGCTCGGCTGGCACTTTGGAGACTGGCACTTCAAAACCCATATGCTGGTCAACACGCCGACCGGTTTTTGGGAACGCGGCAATCTGGCGAATGCCGGCTTCAATCGCTGGGCCATCGACAACGCCGCCGCCTTCACCTGGCTGGATCCAGATATTGGCCTGGAGGTCTCGGCAATGGCGGGCATCACCTACAACTGGGAGAACCCGACAACGCAGTACAAGAGCGGTACCGAGTTCCATCTCGAATACGCGGTGGTTCAGAACTTCTCGAGGCAATTTGGGGTGGGCGTGAACGGGTACTACTACGACCAAGTCACAGGCGACAGTGGACCTGGCGCCCGGCTTGGCTCCTTCGTGGGCCGGGTCTCGGCCATCGGTCCCGTCGTGAATTGGAACTTCCAGCTTGGCCAGATCCCCGTTTTGACCAATCTCAAGTACTTCCGAGAGTTCGACGTCAAGAACCGGCTGGAGGGTGACGCGGGTTATGCGACGGTCACCATTCCCCTGGGGGGCCCCGCAAACTAGCCAAAGAACCGGTCCGGCCGGCCACAGGGCTTGCTCTGGCCCCATTGTGGCGGTGAACTTCGTGTTCTGAAGGACGGGCAACAGCCCGTCGCAGAGCGTGGAACGAAATGTCGAGCGCACAGGCTCAACCGCCGGGCCGGAAGCCGCTGGTGGCTCTCACCGGCGCGACGGGCTTTATCGGCCAGCATCTTCTGAGAGGCCTCACCGCGCGCGGCTACCGCGTCCGTGTTTTGTTGCGACGTCCCGTGCAGCTGCCTAAGTCCTGCGCCAGCGTGCTCATCGGTGACATCGCCAAGCCCTACAATATGTCCGAGGCCCTCGCTGAGGTCGACGCTGTGATCCATTCGGCCGGTATTCCTCGGGCGATGACAGGCCTCCCAGAGGACGACTATCGCCTCTTTAACACCGACGCGACGGTACAGTTCGCCAAGGCGGCCAAGCGCGCTCGCGTGAAGCGCTTCCTCTTCCTGTCGTCGATCCGAGCCCAGTCGGGACCTACCGCATCCGGCGTGCTAACTGAAGAGCAAGACGCAAGGCCCACGGATGCCTATGGCCGGTCGAAGCTCGAGGCGGAAAAGGGACTGGCCGAAACGGGACTCGACTGGGCCGCGTTGCGCCTCGCCCTTGTCTATGGGCCTGGCGCAGGCGGCAACATCGCCAAGCTTATGAAGCTCGCCCGCGCGCCCTATCCGCTACCGATCGCCGGCCTAAAGGCGCGTCATTCCCTGCTTGGACTCGACAACCTTGTCGAGGCCGTGGACCGGGTGCTGGAGGCCCCCGCCCCCCTCAATCGGCCCCTCATCGTCGCCGATCCCGCGCCGGTTACCGTGGCCGAAATCATCGGCGCCTTACGTCAGGGTCTCGGCCGCAGAGCTGGGTTGTTCTACGTGCCGCCCGCCCTGCTCAAAGCCACGCTCGCCGCTGTGAGCGCCACCGTCGGGCCTCCAATCGAGACTGGGCCGCTTTTCAACTCGCTAGTCGCAGATACGGCCGCTCTGCGTGCGCTGGACTGGGCGCCTCCTGTTGCGACGCAACAAGGCCTCGCCGCGCTCGCCGCGCAAACACCCGGTTAACTAAGACTGGAGAAGATGTTGCACCGCGTCGATGTTGCACCGCGCAACATGCGGATTTTTAAGTACTTTTTGGGACATGCGTCTTACCAACGTCGCAATCTCCGCGTATAGTAACAATTGGCTGACGTGGGGGTCGCCGTAGTGGAATCGCTGTCTACGAGAATGAAAACGTCTCCGACGCTTGAATGATCGGAGCGCATCTCGAAGATGGCGCAGTTGGAGGCGGGTATGGCACTCCCCAAGATTGTCGTTCGCGGCAAGCAGGTCATTCTTCTCAGTGGCTACTGCAAGGACGATATCAAGGGCACTGGTGAGGCTCACCGGCTTGGCAATCACCATATGAAGGTGGACGCCGAGGATCAGCTCTTGTTGGCGGCAAAGAAGAATCCAGATGCGGTCGCATTCGGCTACGTGGCCGGCGTTTGGGTGGCTTCGGCCTAGGGATACGCATTGGCAGGTTCAAACGAGCGCTTGGCGCGCCGGGAGGGCCCGCGCGCCACGTTGCGCCCGAGCCCGAGCAATGAGGTCGGCCCCGCGACCGTCTCCTTCGACAGGCTACCAATTAGCCCCTTGCCCAGCGGACTCTCACGCTCCTAACATTGTGGCCAAACATGCCGGCCCGCGACGGCGCCTCCCCCTTCCGCAGCAATCCCTATCGCTCAACCCTTGCCGCCATCAACGACATACAGCCCTGCGGTCGAACTGCGCCTGCTGCCCGAATGGGCGCCGCAGCGGGCCATTTGGACGGCCTGGCCCGCGTCCTCCGATGAATGGAATGGTGACCTTGAGCCCCCGCGCCGCGATGTTGCCGCGCTGATAAACGCACTTGCGCCCGCCAACCATGTCCGCCTGCTCGTCAAGGGAGCGGAGGCGCAGCGTTCGGCCGAGCGCGAGGTGGGACATGTCGCGGATATTGTCGCCGCCCGGTATGGAGATATCTGGGTGCGTGACACGGGACCACTGTTTGCAGCAAGCCCGGACGGGGCCCGTGCGCTGCGCTTCCACACCAATGGTTGGGGCGGCAAGTTCATACTGCCCGGGGATGACACTGTTGGGGATGACATTGCCGAGCAAGCAGGTCTTGTGACGCAGCACTACGACTTCGTGCTCGAAGGCGGCGCCATAGATCACGACGGGGCGGGAACGGTCCTGACAACAAAGCAGGTACTCCTGAACGAGAACCGGAACGGCTGGTCACAAACACAGGCGGAAAACGCATTGGCCGCCGCCCTCGGCGCGCGCAAGATCGTGTGGCTCGACGCAGGGATCGACGGTGACCACACGGACGGCCACGTGGACAATGTCGCAAGATTTGTCGGGCCGGGACGGATCGCCATTCAAGAGCCCGCAGGACCGGACGACCCGAACGCAGCTGTACTGGCCGCGGCCGCGCAACAGCTTCGGGGGGTAACAGACGCATCTGGCCGCTCAATCGAGATTGTGCCAGTTCCAAGTCCCGGCCGCATTCTCGACGCGTTTGGCCACGTGGCGCCCGCGTCGCACCTTAACTTTACCATTGCAAACCGCATTGTTGTCGTGCCGGTATTCGGCACAAGTTCGCAGGCGGATGCGTTGAGGCGCTTGCAAGCGGTGTTCCCGAGCCGCAAGGTTGTAGGGCTTCCTGCTCTCGGCATCTTGGGAAGCGGCGGCGCCGGGGGCGGCGCATTCCATTGCATCACCCGCGAGGAACCAGACTTCGATCGCGAGTGTCTCTCAACCCACTAAGGGAGCCATCAGGTCAGAATGGGCGGAACAGGGCAGTCAAAGCGGACATGACGCGCCAAGTAACAGTTGCTGCGATTCAAACCAGCCTCGGCCATGACATGGCCGCGAATATCGCGCGCGTCGCAGCTCTGGTTCGCGAGGCAGTAGACCGAGGCGCTCAGGTCGTGGTCGTGCCCGAGCTCTTTCAGGGCATCTACTTCCCGACCCGCCAGGATCCAGAGTGGTTTGATATGGCCTTCGCCGCGTCCGAACACCCTTGCGTCAGTGCGCTGAGCACTCTTGCGAAGGAATTGAACGTTGTGATCCCCATCTCCTTCTTCGAAAAGGACGGCCCACACTACTATAACAGCGTGGCCATGGCCGACGCCGATGGCGCGATCCTAGGCGTGTACCGCAAGAGCCACATCCCAGATGGCCCGGGCTATCAGGAGAAGTACTATTTCCGGCCCGGCGACACCGGCTTCAGGGCTTGGCGCACAAAACACGGCACGATTGGCGTTGGGATTTGCTGGGACCAATGGTACCCAGAAGCCGCTAGGGCCATGGTGCTTCAGGGCGCGGAGATTCTTGTCTACCCGACCGCGATCGGCTCCGAGCCGCATGACGCCACACTCGACACGCGCGCACGCTGGCGCAGAGTGATGCAAGGTCATGCAGTCGCCAACGCCGTACCGATCGTAGCCGCGAATCGTGTAGGCGATGAAGACAATGGTGGCATACACCAGCGCTACTATGGGCACTCTTTCGCCGCCGATCACACGGGAGAAATCGTCGCCGACTTAGGGGACTCCGCAGAGGGCGTGATTACCGCGGAGTTCGATCTCGACGAGATTGCTGCCTACCGCGCCGATTGGGGATTCTTTAGGGACCGCCGCACGGATCTTTATGGGACTGCGCTGACATGACATTGCTTCGATTCAACACAGTGGATGTGTTTGCCGAACGCCAGTTCGGCGGCAATCCTCTTGCGGTGGTCCATGGCGCCGATATGCTGACAACGGAGCAAATGCAGTCGATCGCGGCCGAGTTCAACCTATCGGAGACGACATTTGTCCTGCGTCCGCAACACGCAGGGAACACGGCGCGCATCCGCATTTTCACGCCACGCGCGGAACTCCCGTTCGCCGGACATCCCAATGTGGGCACCGCTTACGTGCTGGCAGCAGAAGCCGCTCGGCGGGGCCGCGCCTATGAGGGCGATACGCTACGGTTCGAGGAGCTCGGCGGTTTGGTGACCGTCAACTTATTGCGAAACAGTGCGGGAATCATCGGCGCCCACGTGGCGGCACCGCAACCCCTTAGTGTTGGCTCCGGCATGGCCCCGGGTATCGTCGCAGCATTGAGTGGAATTTCGACCCACGGCATCGAACAGAGCCGCCACCTGCCGCTGATCGCAAGTGCTGGCAATCCGTTTCTCTTCACGCAGCTAAAAGACCGCGCCGTATTGAGCGCAGCGACGCCGAATGAAGCCGCCTTCGCGGAGCATCTTCCGCGCGACGTCGCTGCAGGCCTGTTACTGTATGTGCGCGAGCCCAAGAGCGATCCGCCCATTCAGGCCCGCATGTTCGCGCCGCTCCATGGCATTCCGGAGGACCCGGCTACGGGTTCGGCCAATGTAGCGTTGATCGGGCTTTTGGCGCATCTTAACAGCAAGCCGGACTTAGTGTTGAAGGCACGCATTGGCCAAGGCGTGGATATGGGCCGGCCGAGCTTGGTGGAGGCCATGGCGGCGAAGCGGAATGGTATCGTGACAGCGACAAAGGTCGGCGGACAGTGCGTTCCTGTAATGAGCGGTACGCTGACAGTCCGCTGATCGCACGAAACAAGCGAGCGGGTCGGCATCAAAGGAGACGCATGTGACCCAGACGCCCATACCCAACCTACTCGGCGACCCGCACGCCGTGCGCGTTTCCGCTGGCGACACCGATGCGATCTTTCTACCGAGCTTCGGGATGATCGGTGTTTCGTTGAAGAAGGACGGTGTCGAGGCGCTGAGGCGCGTGGATAACCTAATCGTGGCTGCTGCCGCCAATCGCACCGTCGGCATCCCTTTTCTGTTTCCCTTTGCCAACCGGCTCGCGGATTTCCAGTACGAGGCCGCTGGGCGCGGCGTGAGACTGCCACCGCACTCGCTCGTGCTGCGTTACGACGGAAACGGATTGCCTATGCACGGTATGATGTGGCCCCACCTGAAATGGAGCCTTGTGGAGAGCACAGAGTCCGCAGTCTCAGCACAGCTCGATTGGTCCCATCCGCAGGGTCTCGCCGTGTTCCCCTACCCCTGCCAATTGACCTTGCGCGCCAGCATCGAGGCAGGCAGCCTGATGATCGAAACCTCTCTGAAGGCAACGGGAGACATCGACGTGCCGGTGAGCTTTGGCTTCCATCCCTATTTCGGTCTTGGAGGGGATCGAGCCAACTGGCATGTGCGCTTGCCGAAGATGCGCCACCTCAAACTGGACGCACGGCAAATCCCGACCGGCGCGTCGGAGCCCTATCCTGGTCTTAACGATACGCTTGGAATCCGCAGTTTCGACGACGGCTTTGCGCTCTTGGAACCGCAAGCCACACTCTCGATCGCCTATAGCGGCCACCAAATCGCGGTGGATTTGCTCGACGGCTATACGCACACGCAAGTCTATGCCCCGCACGATCAGAACTACATTGCGTTCGAACCCATGACCGCTCCGGCAAACGCGCTGATCAGCGGAGACGGCTTACGTCTCGTCTCCCCCGGCGATACGTTCAGCGCCAAGTTCCGTATTCGCCTCGACAAGGCGTAACCGGCGCCTGGAACCTGTCGGGGATACGGCACAAGCCCGGTACAGTTTTTCTGAGACAAGCCGCCCCTAAGTGCACTAATTCCTACGTCCACAAACCCGAACGGGAGCTGCGAATGAGCGGGCAGGAGCCGCTGGTCTTTATCATTGCGGGCGAACCATCCGGCGACAATCTGGCCGGACGGCTAATCGGCGCCTTAAGGACGATGACGAGCGGCCGCATCCGCATTGCCGGTGTCGGAGGTCCCCAAAGCGAAGCACAGGGGCTCAAGAGCCTCTTCCCTATGCGCGAGCTGGCTCTGATCGGCATTGCCGAGGTGGTGCCCCACCTGCCTCGCCTTCTCAAGCGGATGAGCCAAACCGCCGCGACCATCCGCGAGATGAAGCCCGACATCGTTGTGACGGTCGATGCCCCAAGTTTCACCTTGCGCGTCGCCAACAAACTGCGCGGATCGGGCATCCCGATCGTGCACTATGTGGCGCCGCAAGCCTGGGCGTGGCGGGCCGGCCGCGCCAAGACACTTGGCCATCGGGTGAACCATCTCATGGCGCTGCTCCCGTTCGAAGTTCCATTCTTTGCTGAACACGGCCTGCCCACCACCTATGTCGGGCACCCTGCGATAGAATCTGCGCTGGCTGGAGACGGCCCATCCTTCCGCAAGTCCCATGGCATTGCCGATACAGCACCC
Source organism: Methyloceanibacter sp. (assembly GCA_030064755.1). Classification (GTDB taxonomy): domain Bacteria; phylum Pseudomonadota; class Alphaproteobacteria; order Rhizobiales; family Methyloligellaceae; genus Methyloceanibacter. The sequence goes on from JASJEH010000062.1 coordinate 23,035, forward strand.
CTTCTCTGCGTGGTCCCAGGCAGCCGAAATAGCGAAGTCCGGCGCATGCTGCCCGTCTTTGCCGAAGCCGTGGAGACCCTGTCGGAACGCTATCGCGACCTTCAGATTGTCATACCCGTCGCACCCAACGTCGCCGAGACGGTGGAGGCGCAGACGCGCGGCTGGCCGCTGCCAGTCCTGCATGTGACGAACCCCGCAGAACGGTTCGACGCTTTTGCAGCGAGTGACGTGGCGATGGCGAAGTCCGGCACGGTGACTCTGGAGCTTGGTCTCGCGCGCGTGCCTATGGCGGTGGCCTACCGCGTAAGCGCCCTCACCGCCTTTATCGTGCGCCGCATGCCCATCGCCGTGCAATACGCCTCGCTCGTCAATCTTCTTGCCGAACGCGAGGTCGTGCCAGAGCTTCTGCAAGAGGATTGCACCGCCGAAGCCGTAGCCGAAAAGGTCGGGACTCTGCTCGGGTCGCCCGAGGCACGTGCCGAGCAGCAAGAGGGCTTCGCCGAAGTCTTGCGTGTTCTTGGGGACGCCGATCCTCCGCCCAGCGAGCGCGCCGCCAAAGTCGTGCTCGACCTGATCGAAAACGCCGGGTCGTCGCGTGCAGACTAACCCTTAGCTGTGGCTATCCGTTGCCTGTGACTAACCCTTGGCTGTCACGGTGACAGGCGAACCCGGGGTGAGCCAAGACTGAACCTTCTTGAGTTGCGCGTCGATGCTCTCATTGATCATCACAGCAACGCGCAAGGCCTCCGAACCGGCATAACCGTCCACAAACGGCTTCTTTCCTGTCCGTACGCAGTCCAAAAAGGAGGCGATCTCGTTGCCGAGGCTATCTTCCTGCGGAATGTCCACCGTATCGGTGGCGATGGCCGCAAGCCCTTCCGTCGCCGGATCTCCACGCAGGCTATAGCCAAAGATCTTCCGCTCTCCCAAATCGCAATTCAGATATTGGCTGTGTGAGAAGACGCGCAAACGGCGCTCTGTCTTGTAGCTGATCCGGCTGGTGGTGACGTTCGCAACACAACCGGATTCGAAATTTATCCGTGCATTGGCGATATCGACCTTGCGGCCCATGACCCCGGTACCGACCGCGTCTACGCTCGAGACCGGCGAACCGACCAGGCCGATGATCATGTCGATGTCGTGGATCATGAGATCGAGAATAACGTCCACGTCAACGCCACGCGCCTTCCAAGGCGCAATGCGATAGCTCTCAAGATAAAGCGGGCGATCGATCTTCTCCGAGATAACGCGATAGGCTGCGGAGTAACGTTCGATATGGCCAACCTGCAGCACTGTCCCGCGCTCCTCGGCCAGCTTCGTCAAAACGCGCGCCTGCTCAACTGTCTCCGTGATAGGCTTCTCGATATTAACGTGCAGCCCTGCCTCGATCAGGTCGCGCGCGACGTCGAAATGGAATGGAGTTGGCACAGCCACACTTGCCGCATCCACCTTGCCGTAGATATCCCGGTAGTCTGTCACAGCCTCTGCGCCGAATTCCTCGGCCATCGCCTGGGCCCTCTCCGGGTTGGCGTCGACGACGGCAACCAGCTTCGCATCGGGGTTCTTCGTATAGTGATTGGCGTGGAACCGGCCGAAATACCCGGTACCCACCACAGCCGTGCGAATTTGATCCGCCATTCCCGTCATCCTCTTTATGCTGTGCCGCCGGTCAGAGCTGTGACTTACCTGCCGGCCCGCGACCGCCCTACGTGAACCCTTGGAGAGAGCTCCTTGTCCGGCTTTTTGTCGCAAAATTCGCCCCTTCGCCAGCCCCAAGGTCCATAGAAGACCCATAGCGCAGCAAAGCCATTGGAAACTGGGGCGTGGAAAGATTGGCCGACTCCGGTTAAGTCGTTGGCAGCGCTTGGCGATAAGTAGGGGCTAGCCGCGCGGACAAAGGC
>JASJEH010000012.1 GCA_030064755.1 Methyloceanibacter sp.
TCGCAATCAGATCTTCACGCGCCATGTGGGCCAGTTGACGTGCCTGCTTGTCCCGATGCCAAACGTCATCGCTGTCGAGAAATGCAACCCAGTCGCCCGTGGCCGCTTGAAGCCCCGTGTTTCGTGCCGCGGCGGCTCCCTGGTTGCTCTCGTGGCGGACACGCCTGATCCTGTCTCCGAACGGCGCCAAGGCGGCAGCAAGGTCGTCTGTGGACGCATCATCAACCACAATCGTCTCGTCGGGAGGGAGCGTTTGCGCAAAGACACTTTCGAGTGCCCTGCCGATGCAGTGGCTGCGGTTATAGGCAGGAATGATTGCGGTGACGCGGCCTTGCTTCGACATGCCTAGATCCGCCCTAGCGCATGCGCCGTTGTGCCCACGCTCCAACGGCAGCGACGGCATCGACCGGCCACATTCCGTTCAGCTTCGACGCGCGGGCGCCCCATCGGCCTGCGCCGCCAAGATCTCCCTGCCGCAGGCAGTCGGCGATACAGACCAGCATGCATTGCGCATGGAGACGTTTCATGCTGCGGCTCACATCGCTCGAGACTGGCGGCGAGCGCCGAAGCCAGTCCTCGGCCATCACAATTGTCTCCTCCGCGATCCGGCGGCGCGCGCCCAATCCCCCGATGGTTAGCGATCCGCCGTGAGAGCTATACGCATAGACCACACCTTCGATCGGCACTGCGACGGCGCCTGCCAAGGTCGCCCGAAGCAGAAAGTCGCGATCCGCGACGACCTTGTATCTTGTGTCGAACGGACCAAAGGTTTCGAACACGGCGCGGCGAAAGAAGCGGGCATTTATGGTCGGGACACCGAGAAGAACGTCCTCAGGCTGAAGGCTTCTGTTCTGTAGGGTATCATATTGTCGGATGACCGGTCTCTCGGTTTCGGTGCCCTCCACTACCTCGGCACCGCCACAGATCATGTCGGCGTCGGGCTGTACAGCAAACGCCTCGACAGCCTTTCGTATCGCGTCGTGCCGATAGGCGTCGTCGGAATTCAGCAGACCAACAATGTCGCCCTGGGCTCGGGCGATACCCTTATTGAGTGCATCGTAGAGACCGCTATCCGGTTCGGAAACCACAGTGATTCTAGGGTAGCGGCTCAACACATCGAGAGTGCCATCGGTCGAACCGCCATCCATCACGATGTGCTCGATGGTGCCCTCGAAGTGCTGTTCTTGCACGCTGTCGATCGCGACGGCGATCATGCCCGCTCGGTTCAGGCACGGCGTTATGATTGTGACAGTCGGCGGCGCGTTCATCGAACTCTCGGAACCAAATCAAATTGAAGTGTCATTTTGCATGGCCGGCGACTTGACGAAGCGGCTAATGGCGCGCTGCCAATGCCGCGCTAAGACGCGCTGCCCAGAAGGCGGCGCCACGAAACGCCCAGCTTTCGGAACGGCCAAGTTGCTAGCTGAGCCGCGGCCCGACTGGCTGCGTACAGGGCTAACTTTTTGACCTCTTGATTGTCAACGAACACGATATCAGACCACGAGACTGTATCGAGGCTCGGCCTTCTGTGCGGTTCCGCCCCCGTAAACGCAGCACCAACGCCATCAAAGACAATCCCCTCCTCAGCCGCAAGCCAGGCCAGGTCCTCCGAATGATTGCGCATGACCAATTCGCGCACCTCTGGTCGCAAAGTCGGCTTCGCGCCTAGCCCAATATCCAACGCGGTCTGCTTCAGGTGATTTCGAAGCAGAGTGACATCATAGCGAGATTTCCGCGTCGCTTCAGGATAGAAAAATCCAAAGTACATCTCTAGAAGTCGTGTGACTTCACTCGAGTCGGACGGATTGGCGACCTGATCGTCGAGGTTCGGGAGACTATCGAACACATCTGGAAAGAAGCGGTAGAATAGGCTATTCACCAAGCCTTGAGGAAAGGCAGACCTCTGAAAGGGCAAGACCGTGAGCTGGCTCCCAAATTGGCGTCGCCAGCTCTCCACTAAGGAGCGGTAGTTGCTTCTCCATTCGGCAGGACTAACCAATCTGTATTGGCCCCGGAGGCGTTGTTGGCACGCGGAGACGTAACGTCCCGCGGGCTCCCGGACGAGAAGAACGACCTCTATCTCGTCCGCCCACGGCGCGACGAACACCTCCAACGCCTCGGGGGCACCTTTCTGGTAGTAAAGATATTCGCTCGAAAGAAAGACGAAGCGGGGCTTATGCTTTGCAATGTCCGCCTCAATTGCAGAACGGATCTGGTCAGTCTGACCCCTCCCGAGTACCTCCTCGGCGAAATCAATAGGCCTAATGAAGCGCTCCTCGCGGGTCGGGACGAGGATACCGCTCTGTATGAGGGCATCGCGGTGAGCAAACGTGTTCCTTTGGATTGTTGTTGATCCGGCCTTGCTCACGCCAATGTGGACCACTGCCTTCATCGCCGAAGCTCCCCGACACCTCGCCTTAGTCCGCAGAAAGTTGGATCATTCATCTAGTGTGCATTCCATCTCAGCGAAGCGCTCTGTCTCGGTCTCCCTAGAAGCGTCGTAGGAAAGCCGCCGTGCGAGCGGCATAACTCGATTTAGGGGTTTATGTTCCAGCTACTCGGATTACCCAGGTATACGGCTCAGCACAACCCCAGGGCGGGGCCTTGAGGGGCTCCAGGAGCCTCATTTTCTAGGTTGAATACTCTCTTGGACATGAGGCGGCTGCGACTGAACACTAGGAGTTGTCCTCTCCCACCTCATCCCGCTGAGACTTCAGAACCTCGACAATATCCCCGAGATCCGTGGTGCGGCGGGACGGCTCTGCCGCCGTCATGGCTCGCACGAGATCGCCAATGTCACGCGGCATTTGATCTCCTTCGTCCCGCTTCCACAAGCGCCCCAAATTCGCCCGCGATGGAACCCGGCCGCCCCAAAGCTCCGCGATCATCTGACCAAGCGCATGGATATCGGCGCTGGTGTCGACCTCCTCACCAGCCACTTGCTCCGGAGCCACGTAGGGCGGCAAGCCCGCATAGACTGGAAGACCGGCCTCCACGGTCACAGGTGCCAATCCCAGTTCGACGAGAACCGGCAACTCCCGGCCCTGGTTGTCACGCGCGATGACCACATGATCCGGCGTGAGATCCCGATGGATCAGCTCGCGCCGGTGGAGCACGCTCAGCGCGCCCGCTGTTCCGGCTAGAAGCGAGAGCACACGCGTAGGCTCCGCTCCCGCGAGATAGAGGTCGCGCAGGGTCGGTCCTTCGGGACGAAGCTGAAGCGTGTAGAGCATGCCGTCCGGCGCAAGCCGCATATCGCGAACCTTCGCGATGCGGTCATCGTGCAGGGTTGCCACCGTGGCATAGGCCCGCCGTTCGCCCGCCAACACCGCCTCGCGTTGCTTCTCTCCAAGGCTGCTGAGGTCCAGTGTTCGCAACGACAGCTCTGCGCCATCGCCCATATCCAATACGAGCACGCTCTCGCCAGCACTACCGTGACCCAGCGCGCGAAGCCTCACAAAGCGCAAATCGTGTTCGTCATCGAGCCCGATGAGGCTCTTCGAGCCGGCAAGATCGACAAGACGGTCGGCGCCGGCCCGCTTTAGAATCTCCGTCCGCAAGGCGCCGGCCACGTCGAGTTTGGCGTCGAGCGCGGCCCGGAGCCCGCGGCCAAGCGCGGCAAGAGCACCCGGCACATCGCCGCGCTTCAACAGCGCATGGGCAAGCGCGCGGCACGCAACAACAACACGCTCCGCCTGATCATGCTCTGTATACTGTGAAACGAGATGCTTGAGGCTCTCGACAGCCGACTCACCGGTACGGACTTCCTGTAGCTCTGTGACCGCTTCCACAAACTCGGAATGGTCGATCTCAATGGCGGCTTCGGGGAGGAAGTTCTCCGCCACGAGCAGCGCGCCTTCGGCTTCGTCGTGACGGCCAAGACCCGCGCTGGCGCGAGCCGCCTCAAGCTGAGTCAGGAACCGCAGCCGCCTGTCGTCTTCGCTCAAGGTGGTATGTGAGACCTTGACGTGGGGCGCGACCTCGCCATGCCGCCCCATTGCGTTGAGCGCCTGCACGAGACCGATACGGGCGCTCTGCGCGGCGTAGTCGGGTATATCCAACACATCATTGCCGCTGAGAAGAAAGTCGAACAAGAGCGCGCTGTTCTCGAAGCGCCGCGCGCCAAGCTCATCATGGGCGACATCGGCGATCAACCGCACAACCTCGTCCGGCGTGCCGCCGATTGCCGTGAAGGTCAATGCCGCAACGAGCTCATCCCTGGCGAGCCGGTCGTCGCCCGTCGCCGCATACATCGACGATAGCGCCCGCGCGACATTGCCGAGCTCGCGGTAGTTGGGCGGCGCCAAGGCTGCGGCGAGGGCGCGCGCCTCGTGCAGTTCCTTGAGTGCGTCGGGCTCCCGTCCCATCTGGCTGTAGACGACGCCAAGCATGCGGTGCGCCCGCGGACGCTGGACAGAATCGCGGGGGAACCCCAAGAGGAGCGTCGCAAGCTCCGACAGAAGAGAATCGGGCGGCGCCTGCCGCCGCTCAACGACCTCTTCCAAATCATCAAGCGCCGCGATCAGATCCTTCGGCTTTTCGCTCATAAGGCAACACCCTCAACGCCAATGCCGTGGACGGATTGTCGTCGCACGTCTTCGGCAAGCATGTCTTGGCGAGTATGTGTCCGACAGTATGCTCGGCCACTCAAGTCCGTTTTTCAACGTCGTTGATCCCCATCCGCCTGCTGCGCTAGGGTCGCCGCGCAAGAAGTTCCTGGCAAGACAATCGTAGCAAGTCAAACATATATCGAGACGACATTTATGCCCCTATCCTTCGGTCCTTTCGGCAAAGCCGTTGCACTCCTCGTCGTTGCCGCACTCGTTCTGTGGCTGATCTTTACCTACATGTTCGCAACCGAGGAAGCGGCGGTGGAAGCGGAACAGGTCGGCACCTTGCCTTGTGCAACCGCCGTCCTTGCTTAGCAAGCTAGTCGGAGAAGTCTGCTACCGGCGCTGTGCAGCGGCATGGGCGGCCAGGTACAGCACGTCGGTCCTGAGCCCACTCACACGAGAGAGAACGACTGCGCAAGCGCCAAGCCAGACCACCGTTGCCACTGCGACAGCGAGTGCCGCGCCGACAACACCCCACGTCGGTACAAGCACAATGTTGGCTGCCGCCAAGACAGCCAGGGCAATGACCGCGAGTATTGCGTTCTGACGCTGGGCTCCAATGACCGACAGCAGCGAGACATTCGGTCCGAAGAGGACGCGGAGCAGCTGACAGGCGAGCAGGATGAGCAGCGGGACCTTCGCGCCCGTGAACTCCGGCCCGAACAGCATCAAGATGGTTTCGCCCCATAGTGCGATAACGAGCAACGCGCTAAGCGTCGCGGCGAGTGGGAATCCAATCGAGCGCAGAACGATGGCGTGAATGGCATGGTGCTCCTTGCGGGCGTGAGCGTCCGCGAGGTCTGGGACCGTCACCTGATGGGCCACTTGGACCGCGAAGCCGACGAGGAGAGCGAGCTTCAGACACAGGCCGACGATCGCGGTCTCCGCACTCGGCAGAAGCGGCGTGACCAAGAGGATAGCCACATCGGCAAAAAAGTTTGTGTAGAGCGCGACGAGAATCAGGGGCGGGGCCTCGCGGCGCCAAGTCCGAACGTAGCGGGGCGAGGTTGCTACGATGCGCTCTTCCTGTTGCCGGACCGCCTTCGACAGCAACCGATACTGCACAACCGCGAGAACGATTAAGATGAGCGTCAGAAGCCCGGTCGCAATGGAGGCGGTCAGTGGCGCGCCGATCGCAACCAGGAGAAGCAGACAGGCGAGCAGTAGAAATGGCCGGATGCAAGTATCTGGCAGATAGGCCACCGCAAACTGTCGGACGGATGCCGCGAGCGCTCCATTCAACCGGAGCGCGGCGTTCGCGGGGATGGCAAGAGCCGCCGCGGTGGTTGCTAGCCTCACCTCAACCGGGAGTCCGGGCCAGAGCGCGGCAAACGCAAGTACGACCGCCGTGGCGATTGCAGCACAGACCGCGGTTGTCTTGCGCGCATGAGCAACGAACGCCTGCAGCAGCCCTTTGGGGCCCTTCTCGCGGTAACGGGATACGAAGCGCGGCGCAATCTCGGGATATCCGAGCGCCGCAACCACGCCCATGACAGCCGCAAGGCTGGTAGCGGAGTAAAAGACGCCGAGTCCTGAGGCCTGCAATGTGCGGGCGAGCAGGATCTGCGTCGCAAAGCCGGCAGCCGCACCGGCAACCCGCGCGAGCGAGAGGAGCGACGAGGTGGATACGAACTGTTTCAGGTGTCGCTGCAAGGGCGCGGTCCAATCACCTTTACGCGTCGTTCTTGTGGGGCATGCGGCGATTCGCACCATAAGCTACTCAACCCATTCGTTGTGGCCGGCGCCATGAACGCGGACCTTCAGTGGAGCCAGCTGGGTCTTCCCATCTAAGCCAAAAGTCCTTAACAACTGGATTAGGGCAGCATTCTCTAACAGACTGTAATCCTTTGTGAAATATTGAGATCGAGACCAGCGGAACGGAGATTTCATGGAGTATCGGGAACTCGGACGCACAGGACACAAGGTGAGCGCTCTCACGCTGGGCACCATGACGTTCGGCGAGCAGAATACAGAGGCGGAAGGCCACGAGCAGATGGACTACGCCCTCGACCAGGGCATCAACCTCTTCGACGCCGCGGAGATCTATCCCATCCCGCCCAAGGCCGCGACCCAGGGCGCGACCGAGGAGATCGTCGGGACCTGGCTCACGTCGCGAAAAGCGCGGGACAAAGTCTTGATCGCCACGAAGGTGGCGGGGCGCAGTTCCGTCATCGACTGGCTACGCGACGAGCCGACCCTCTCGCGCCAAACGCCCGAACAGATGCGCGACGCGCTCCACAAGAGCCTCAAGAGGCTCCAGACAGACTATGTGGACCTTTACCAGCTCCATTGGCCAGACCGCCCCATCCGGGTTTTCGAGGGCCTAGAGTTTCAGCGCTTCGGCGACGACGCCCACAACATCCACGAAATCCTCGAAGTGCTCGGTGAGTTCGTCACCAGCGGTAAGGTGCGCTTTCTCGGCCTGTCGAATGAGACCCCTTGGGGCGTGATGCAGTTCCTCAAGCTCGCCGAGCAGCACAATCTGCCGCGTGTGGTCTCAATCCAGAATGCGTTCAATCTCGTCAACCGCTCCTATGAGGTCGGCCTTTCCGAGATCAGCTATGAGGAGCAGGTTGGCCTCTTGGGCTACTCGCCACTTGGCCAAGGCTATCTGACCGGGAAGTACGAAGACGGTGCGCTCCCGGCCGGCGCCCGCAAGACGCTGTTCAACCGGCTCGGCCGCTACGAGCAAGGGAATGGCCCGCGCGCGATCTCGACCTATGTAGCCCTTGCCCGAAAACACGGACTAGACCCTTCGCAAATGGCGATTGCCTACGCTCTATCCCGGCCCTTCATGACCTCCGTCATTATCGGCGCAACGACCATGGATCAGCTTAAGACCGATATTGGGGCTGCGACACTTGAGCTCTCCGAGGCGGTTTTTGAGGACATTGACAAAGTCCACCTTGACTACCCTAATCCTTGTCCGTGAGACTCTGAATCGCAACAACATGTTGATTCGGTTATGCCCAGGCTATTCACCGCAATAGAGATACCGAGGAGCATCGCCGATCGTTTGTCGATGCTTCGTGCCGGCCTTTCCGGCGCCCGCTGGATTGACCCGGAGAACTACCACCTCACTTTGCGCTTTATCGGCGACGTGGACGGAGCGACCGCCCGCCACTTCACGGATGCGCTCGGCGACATTCTGGCGGTTCCCTTCCGGCTGAAACTGAACGGTCTCGACAGCTTCGGCGGCAACAAGCCGCGGGCGATTTTCGCAAGCGCCGAACCGTCGCCGGAACTCGAGGCCCTTCACTACGCGTGCGACGCCGCCGCGCGGCTGGCGGGGATGCCCCCGGAGCGGCGGAACTTCAAGCCCCACGTGACGGTCGCACGATTGCGCGGCACGCGCCCCGAGGCGGTCGCCGCCTATATGCAGAATGTGGGCCTGGTCTCGGAGGCGTTCACCGTGACGCGGTTCGTCCTGTACTCGTCGCGCGATTCGGTGGGTGGGGGCCCTTATGTCGTCGAAGCGGCCTACGACCTCGACGATGACGAGGACGACTACTGCGGGGGGTACGATTTCGACCAGCCACCACTGTTCGGGATCGACCGCTAAGCGGCTCGCGGAAGTCTGGCCTCCAAGAGGCGCTATGCCTTAGGCGCTGCGTGCGTACTCTCTGGTTCGTTCTCGCGCACCAGCGCCGCAAGCAGTCCCCTTGAAGCAGCTTCGATGAGATCGAGTGCGTGGTCGAAGCCTGCCTCGCCCCCAAAATAGGGGTCGGGCACGTCGTCCTCCTCTAGGTGCGGAGCGAAGTCGAGAAAGCGGCGGATCTTGTGCCGGCCCGCCAGGGGCGCGATGTCGTGCAGGTCCGAGATATTAGACCCGTCCATGGCGAGGATCAGGTCAAAGACCTCGAAATCCTCCAGCTCCACCTTGCGCGCGGACTGCGCCGAGATATCGACGCCACGCGCCAAGGCGGCCTTTTGAGCGCGCGGGTCCGGCGCCTGGCCCTTGTGCCAATCGCCCATCCCGGCGGAGTCGATCTCGAAGAGATGGAGCAGCCCCTCCTCGTCGGCAACGCGCCGGAAAACCCCCTCCGCCATGGGCGACCGGCAAATATTGCCGAGGCACGCAAACAGCAGGCGATGCCGAACCGTCTCGGCGTTGTTGTTCGTGTCTTTGTCAGCCATGGCGCTGCTTCGCACGAGTACTTTGCCCGCGCAAGGCACACGCGCCACGACGGTACGCCGAACTTGAGAACAGGCCTCACGCACCCCATATGTTGAAGGAATTATGCCCGCAAACATCAGACGGAGAGGTGGTTGACCATGACCGCATTCGAAGACGCAGCCGATCTCCGTGAGGCCGCGATGGGACGGGAGGTATCTGTCGAAACGATGCTCAAGCGTGAGCAAAAAGTACGCCGCGACTTCTGGGGCAAGCTAAAGCGCGTGGCCGGCCACGTCCCCTTCGTCGAGGATTTGGTGGCGGCGTACTACTGCGCCATGGATCCCGCAACGCCCATGCGGGTGCGCGGCATGCTGCTCGCGGCGCTCGCCTATTTCATCATGCCCTTTGATCTTGTCCCGGACATCGTCGCGGGCCTCGGCTTCGCCGACGACATGGCGCTTCTGACGGCCGTGATCGGTCTCGTCTCTGCGAACATTACCCCTGTCCATCGGGCCGCCGCTGCGCGTGCATTGGACAAGGAACTGCCGGACGTGGGCGCGAGCGCCCACGGCTAGCGAGGACCGTCTGGCCGCCTGCTATTCCTGTGGGTGAACGATCACCTTGCCGCTGGCTTTGCGCTCTTGGATGATCCTCAGCGCGTCCGCGGTTTCGCTCAGCGGAAAGCTGCCATGGATATGCGGCTGAAGCCGCCCCTGCTGGCACCAGTTCAAGATCTGCAGGGTATTTGCGCGATGAGCCTCGGGCTCACGGTCAACGAACGCGGTCCAGAACACACCGAGAATGTCGCACCCCTTCAAGAGCACCAGGTTGAGGGGTATGCGAGGGATGTCGCCGGACGCAAATCCAATGACGAGAAGCCGCCCCTTCCAACCGAGCGCGCGCAGCGACAGCTCGGCCGCGTCGCCACCGACGCAATCATAGACAACGTCAAGCCCGTTGGGTGCCGTGCGCTCCTTCAGCGTCTCCTTAAGGTCGCAGGTCCGGTAGTCGATGCCCTCGTCCGCCCCATATCGGGCCGCGAGGGCGATCTTCTCTTCCGATGAGGCCACGGCGATAACGCGTGCGCCCATAAGCTTGGCAATCTCGACGGCTGCGAGACCTGCCCCGCCCGCGGCCCCCAGCACGGCGACGCTCTCGCCTGGTTGCAGATTCGCACGGTCCTTGAAGCCATGCATGGCTGTTCCGTACGTGATCGAGATGCCGGCGGCCACGTCGTCGCTCACCCCGTCCGGAATCGGGATGACTCTCTCGGCCTTAACGGCGAGCCGCTCCTGACACCCCCCACCACCCACATGGGCCATGACCCGCTGGCCGACGGCCAGGTCTTTCACCTCCGCACCCAGCGCCTCGACGACCCCCGCGATCTCGCCGCCGGGCGATGCAGGCAGTCTCGGCGTGAACTGGTATCGATCGCGTAGGACCAGCGTGTCGAAGAAGTTCAGCCCCGCCGCGGTGACCTTGACCACTACCTCCGCGGCCTTGGGTTCAGGGTCCGCGACCTCCACAAGCTTGAGGGCATCGATCCCAGAAAACTCGCTGAACTGAACGGCACGCATAGATTGGCTCCCAGGCGTCTCGGGTGGGGTCGAAGAGGGCTAGCCGCGAAGAACCGTCGGCGGCATTGGGCCCCAAGGTTTGCCCCGTGTCAGCGTCCACCGCAAGGCCGTACAGCCAAGCAACCAAGCAAACGGGCCGGTTGCCAGACCGGCTTCCTCTAATTCGCCCCATATGCCAAACAAGACCCGTGAAACCGAACCCCCCGAGCTGCCGAGGCTATTTCGGCATCGGCGCGGAGAGCATTTCTAAGTCGGTCAATCTCGGTGGCCTGCTGCGGTCGGCGAATGCCTTCGGCGCGAGCTTCGCCTTTACCGTGGGCGCGGACGACCGCGCCTTCGAGATGCGCTCGGACACGTCCAAGGCCGACACCCACCTGCCCGTGTTTCACTGGCGGACCGTGGACGAGATACAGTTGCCGAAGGGATGCAGCCTGGTCGGCATCGAGATTCTAGACGAGGCCCAAGACCTGCCGAGTTTCCCGCATCCCCTGCAATGCGCCTACGTACTCGGGCCTGAACGCGGTGCACTGAGCGCAGATCTGCTCGCGCGATGCGATCAGGTCGTTCGCATTCCGACCAATTTCTCATTGAATGTGGCGACAGCCGGGGCGATCGTCATGTATGACCGGCTTCGAGCCGTGGGTCGCTTTGCCCCACGACCGGTCAGCGAGAGAACAGCTGCGCCGGAACTTGCGCCGCACGTTCAGGGCCAACCGAAGCGGCGCCGTCAAGGCCAGCGTCAGGGTTGACCTTTGGGCCATAACTAGGGAAGACTGCGGTCATTCATGCGTAGGGACTGCTCACGACACGGGGACGGGGAGATGCGCCGAGCCGTTGTAGCGGCTTGTGCGGTGGTGGCGTTAAGTGCAACGCCAGTTGTCGCGCAGGAAGTCAAACTTCTTCAGAAATTCAACGACTGGGCCGCCTATGTTTCGCAGGGCAGTCCTAAGGTCTGCTTCGCCGTCTCTCAACCGCGTAAGTCGTTACCGCGGAACGTGCGGCGTGGCCCGATTTATTTCTACGTGTCCGACTATCCGGCCGACAAGATTGCCGGCGAGATCAGTGTGAAGATGGGGTACCCCTTTCCACCTGGCGGCAAGGTCACCGTGACAATCGGCAGAGATTCCTTCGAGCTCTTTACGAAGGACGAAGGGGCCTTCGTCGAGAAGCCTGAGGATGAAACCAAGCTCGTCGAGGCATTGAAGGCGGGCAGCGCCATGACGGTTAAGGGGCGGTCGGCGCGCGGCACGAACACCACCGACGAGTACTCCCTGAGCGGCACGTCTGGGGCGTTGGAACGCATGGCCACGGAATGCGCCCCCGAAGAGGGTTAGGCCCTTACGGACTTCCAGCACTGTCCGTTTTGGGGTGAAAGACCTTGGAGCGCTGCAACGCTAGCGGGCTTCTTTCCCTTGCTGCATCTTGGCATTTCCGGTCCGCCTCATGATATGAGGGGCCGAGAACGCAACACAGCATGACCACAACCGCCACGATTCAAGAGGCCCAGGGGCCAAAAACAGCCAGGGCAAGCGCGCAGGCGAGCCTCGCCGGGCTTGGCCGAGAGGCGCTGCGCGACCGGCTGGCGGAGATCGGCATTCCGGAGCGGCAGCTGCGTATGCGCGTCAATCAGCTCTGGGGCTGGATCTATGTGCGCGGCGCCACCGCCTTCGATGTCATGACCGACGTGGCCAAGGATCTTCGGGCGACGCTCGCGGAACGCTACGCGCTCGATCGGCCGCAGATCGTCACGGAGCAGGTCTCCGTTGACGGCACGCGCAAATGGCTCTTGCGACTTCCCGACGGCAAAGACATTGAGACCGTCTATATCCCGGAAGAGGACCGCGGTACGCTGTGCATCTCAAGCCAGATCGGTTGCACCCTCACCTGCACTTTCTGCCATACAGGCACGCAGCGGCTTGTGCGCAATCTGACCGCGCAGGAGATCGTTGGACAGATTCTGCTGGCGCGAGATCGCATCGGCGATTGGCCCGGCGCGATTGCGGAAGATCCCACGGGGCTGCCGTCTGGCGAGCGCAAGATCACCAATGTGGTGCTCATGGGCATGGGCGAGCCACTCTACAATTTCGACAATGTGCGCGATGCCTGCGCCATTGCCGCCGACGGTGAAGGTCTGTCGATCTCTAAGCGGCGCATCACCCTGTCGACCTCCGGCATCGTTCCGGAGATACCGCGCTGGGGTGATGAGGCCGGCACCATGCTGGCAATCTCGCTGCATGCGGTGCGCGACGAACTGCGTGACGAGCTGGTGCCCATCAACCGCAAATGGCCTATTGCGGAGCTGCTGGAGGCATGCCGCGCCTATCCAGGCCTCTCCAATGCGAAGCGCATCACGTTCGAATATGTGATGCTCAAGGGTGTGAACGACTCCATCGAGGACGCCAAGGCGCTCGTGCGCTTGCTCAAAAGGATCCCCGCCAAGATCAATCTCATTCCCTTCAACCCATGGCCCGGCTCAGCCTATGAGTGCTCGGACTGGGAGCAGATCGAGAAATTCGCCGAGGTCGTGAACCGCGCCGGCTATGCAAGCCCGGTCCGCAGCCCGCGCGGCCGGGACATTATGGCCGCCTGCGGCCAGCTCAAAAGCGCAAGCGTGAAGCAGCGCGCGAGTGAGCGGCTGGCCGGGGCCCAGGCTTGAGTAACCTCCAAGACCTGCCCGACGATCTCCCGCGCCCCGTCGACGATGGCGCCTGCGATCATCTCACCGGGATGACGATGCCGGATGTCGTCCTGCCCTCGACCAAGGGACGCGACGTCAATCTGGCTGCGCTGGGGCGCGGCCGCACAGTCCTCTATTGCTATCCGCGCACGGGTGTGCCTGGCGAAGCCTTGCCCGACGGCTGGGACGCAATTCCCGGCGCGCGCGGCTGCACGCCTCAAGCCTGTGCCTTCCGCGACCACGCGGCGGACTTGGCGCGGCTCGGCGCGCAGGTCTATGGCCTGAGTAGCCAGAGCACCGCGTATCAACGCGAAATGGCGGAGCGATTGCATCTCCCGTTCGAGATATTGAGCGACGCGCAGTTCGCGTTTTCCGACGCAATGGGTCTTCCAACGTTCACGGTGGGTGGCATGCGCCTCATCAAGCGGCTGACGCTCATCGTGCAAGACAACGCCATCGAGCACGTGTTCTATCCCGTGTTCCCGCCGACCGAGAGCGCTAGTGAAGTTGTCGCTTGGCTCGAGAGCCGCGGCTAGCCCTTTGCCCAAGCGATCGCCGTCTCCAGCCGGTCGTTTCCCCAGAAGAGTTCCTTGCCGACGGTGAAGGACGGCGCCCCGAAGATGCCCTTTGCCTTGGCTTCTTCGGTCTGCACGAACAGCGCCTCCTTGTTGGCCGGCGCATTGGCGGCCTCGAACGCGCCATCCGGATCGACATCGCACCGGTCCAAGAGTTCACGCAGCGTCGCATCATCGGAAATGTCGCGCCGCTCCGCGTAGTTCGCCATGAACACCGCCCGCGTGAAGTCCGCCGACCACCCCGCCTGCTGGCCGGCCAGGGCAAGCCGTGCCGCCTTCAGACCGTTTTGTGGGAACCGTACCGGCGGGAGCTCCAACGGCAGGCCCGCCTGGTCGCAAACCCGCGTGAAATCGCGCCACATATAGCGCCCCTTGGCGGGGTAGATGTTGAAGGGCGAGTCGTTCCAGCCAAGCTCCTTGAAGATCGGACCCAGCAGAAAAGGGCGCCACCGCACGGCCACGCCGGCATCCGCCGCAACACGCGCGATGCGCATGGCCGAGACGTAAGAATAGGTGCTGGCGAACTCGTACCAAAAATCGATCGTCTTCATGTTCCGGGCCCCACGCTGTGACGCATCTTCTATAGTCCCGCCGGGTGCGGGCGTCACGGCGTGAACCGTTCAAGAGGCTGTATGGTCGGACATTTCATATGGCGGGGGTTTGTGGTGGTCGTTTCGTTCCTGGTCGTGGCCGGGGTCGCGCTCGCCCTCTTGTTCGCACTGGGGTCTATTTGGGTGGGCGATGAGTTGCGGACCATCGCGGCTGAGGACCCTCAGTTTCAAGCCTTCATCCGGAGCGATCCCGTCTTTCAGGACCCAGCCGTGCTGCAGAGCTTGGCCATGGCTTTCGGCGCGGTCGTCTTCATCGGGACAGTCGGCCCGGCGCTAACCGCCTTACCGGCCTTCGCCGCGGCCATCGCCGGTGAGGTGCTGCGCGTCCGGTCGTGGATGTACTATGTGTTGGCCGGGGGTGCCGCGCTCGCCGCCATACCGCTCCTGGCGGGTGCCACGGCGGAGGCGCAAGCGCTCCCTGCAAGCGAGTACATGACGATCTTTGCGACGGCAGGGTTTGCCGGAGGCCTTATTTACTGGCTTCTGGCAGGTCGCGGAGCCTGACCTTTGTCCGCGCCTTGTTTTGGGCCAGCGCGACGAGCCACGGCTCCGGCTTGAAGAGTGTCACCGTCTCGCGCCACGACCGCTTGCCCTGGCCGCCACGGCGGCGCCAAGCAAAACCAAGTTCGCGAAGCAGCGCCGCACGCGAACGCGCCGACGCAGTGTTTTCGGTGATCGTGTCTTTCGTCATCAACGCACTCCTTCGGGCCCCCCGAAGAATCAACGATGGCTCAGTCTGTGAGGTTCCGGCCGTTTGCGCAACAATCATATAAACGTCATGTAAACGAGGGTTTACGAGACGAACAAGCCGTGGTTGGCATTGCGCGCAGGCTACGCCATAAAGCCCTGATTTTGGTCCTACGAACCGCGTCGGCAGCCTCGTCTCCGCAGCAGGTTCACTTGTAAGGAGACACGCGTGGCGCGCCGCTGGTTGCTCGCAACTCTGGCTGTTGGATTGCTCGTGGGGTTGGTTTTCGCGGTGTTTCCGGGGATCGATCTTTGGGCCGCATCACTGTTCTATGATCCGGAGACCGGCAAGTTCCCCATGGCGCGCAGCGAGGACTGGGAGGCCCTCCGCAACCTCGCCTATTGGGTCCCCTATCTCCTCGTCGCCCCATCTCTCTTCGTTCTGATCCGCAAATTCGTCTTTCCCCGCACAAGGATGATTATCGCACCGTCAGTGGCGCTCTTTCTGGTTGGTACATTCATCGCTGGACCGGGAATCCTCACGAATATGGTCCTGAAAGATAATTGGGGGCGGCCCCGGCCCCATCAGGTCGAGCAGTTTGGCGGCAAGGCCGATTTCGAACCGTGGTGGCGGCCAGGCGGCGCGTGCCACCGCAATTGCTCGTTTGTGTCAGGTGAAGGAAGCCTTGCCTTTTGGACCGTGGCGCCGGCCATGCTGGCACCGCCAGCAGCGCGGCCATTCACCATGGGCGCCGCCGTGCTCTATGGGCTCACTGTCGGCAGCCTGCGCGTCGGCTTTGGCCGCCACTTCCTGAGCGACGTTCTGTTCGCAGGCATCTTCACGGTCGGCATGATCTTGCTGTTCTACTACCTGCTGCTCGCCCCCGGACGCCGTAACGATCCCGCGCTTGAGGCAAGGCTCGACAAAATCGCTTTCGCCCTGCATCGCGGCATCGCCGCGCTGCTTGCTGGCATCGGCACCGGTCTAGCGCGTGTGGGCGCGGGGCTGCGCCATTCGGGCCATAAGCTGCTGCGACGCGCCGATTCAGATTAGCGAACAGGGGCCTCTTGCGCCCGCGCGCGGCGCGCCTATAGTCCCGGCCAATTCTGCAATCGCCGCGCCGATCGGCGCTTCTCCAGGACCTCACATGACTGACATCAAGAAGGTCGTGCTCGCCTATTCCGGCGGCCTCGACACCTCCATCATCCTCAAATGGCTCCAGGAAACCTACGCCTGCGATGTCGTAACGTTTACGGCCGATCTCGGTCAGGGTGAGGAGCTCGAGCCTGCCCGCAAAAAGGCGGAAATGCTCGGCATCAAGGAGATCTTCATCGAGGATCTGCGCGAGGAGTTCGTGCGGGACTACGTGTTCCCGATGTTCCGCGCCAACGCGCTTTACGAGGGCGTCTACCTCTTGGGAACGTCCATCGCGCGGCCATTGATCGCCAAGCGGCAGATCGAGATCGCCAAGGAGACGGGTGCTGATGCCGTCTGCCACGGGGCGACTGGCAAGGGCAATGACCAGGTGCGGTTTGAACTGGGCTATTACGCGCTCAACCCGGACATCAAAGTCATCGCGCCCTGGCGCGATTGGGACTTCAAGTCCCGGTCCGATCTGATCGAGTTCGCCGAGAAACACCAGATCCCCGTGGCCAAGGACAAGCGCGGCGAAGCGCCGTTCTCGGTCGACGCGAACCTGTTGCACTCCTCCTCGGAAGGAAAAGTGCTTGAGGATCCGAATGTGGAGCCGCCCGCATATGTCTTCCAGCGCACGGTCGCCCCGGAAGATGCACCGGACGAGCCAACGATCGTCACCGTCGGCTTCGAGAGGGGCGACCCCGTGTCCATCGACGGCACGGCCTTGTCGCCGGCGGCACTGCTCACAAAGCTCAATCAGCTCGGCCACGACAACGGTATCGGGCGGGTCGATCTCGTCGAGAACCGTTTCGTCGGTATGAAGTCGCGCGGCATCTATGAGACGCCCGGCGGCACCATTCTGCTCGCCGCACACCGGGCCATCGAATCGCTGACCCTCGACAGGGAAGCGATGCATCTGAAAGATCAGCTCATGCCACGTTACGCGGAGCTGGTCTATTACGGCTTCTGGTTCGCGCCAGAGCGGGAGATGCTCCAGGCCCTAATTGACAAGAGCCAAGAGCATGTTGAGGGCGAGGTGACCCTCAAGCTCTACAAGGGCAATGTCATCGTCATCGGCCGCCAGAGCGATAAATCTCTGTACTCGGATGAAATCGTGACGTTCGAGGACGACCAGGGCGCCTACGATCAGAAGGACGCCGAGGGCTTCATCAAGCTCAACGCCCTCCGTCTGCGGACGCTGCGCAAGCTCCGGAGTTAGCCGCTCCGGCCCGGGCGCGCAGCAAGGTACGCGCTCCGTGCCGCGTCGAGACGCGGGAAGTTCCGTTCGGCCCAACGGTCAAGACCACCGAGCGCGCGGCTCAGCGACTTGCCGAGCGGTGTGAGCCTGTATTCCACATGCGGCGGGACCGTCTGCAGGTCCTTGCGCGCGATCAGCCCGTTGCACTCAAGGTCGCGCAGCGTCTGCGTCAGCATCTTCTGAGAAACCCCACCGATCTTGCGCAACAGCGCACCATTGCGCATCGGCCCGTCGGCAAGCGCTGTCAGAATCAGGATTGCCCACTTGCTCGCAATTAGCTCAAGTGCGTGCCGGGCGGAGCACTCCGCATCGAACACGCTCGGTTTCTTAGTTTCGTTCATGGATGGTTACCCAAAGGTGCGTACTTGTCCTTTGGTACTCATAAGCCAATATCGCACTCGATTGAAGCAAACAGTGCGGATTGGCATGAGAGCGCTCGTCGTTACAGGAAGCCCCAGGCGGAATGGGAACTCTGCATTATTGGCGAAGTCAGCCGCCGAAGGGCTGAGCGACGCCGGCCACACATGCGAGATCGTCGACGTGAGCGATGTAATGAATGGCTTCTTGCGCGATTGCCGGACGTGCCGGAAGGACAACGGGGAATGCGCCATCGGCGATGGATTTCGCCGCGCATTCCTTGATTCCTTCCTACCGGCGGACGGCATCATCTTCGCCACACCGGTCTACTGGTACGGTATGTCGGCGCAGCTGAAGGCCTTTTTCGATCGCATGTTCTGCTATGTGGCGGCGTCCTATCCTGGCGCCGAACGCGTCGTGCGGGACCTGACCGGAAAGCGCATCGGGCTGATTAGCACCTCCGAGGAGACCTACCCGACCGTCGCCGCAGGCATCGTGCATCAACTTCACGAGTATTGCCGCTACACCGAGTCCACGTTCGTTGGTGCGGTTCACGGCATCGGCAACGCCCGAGGAGAGGTTGAGAACGACCCGAGCCAACCCCTGTTGCGCGCCCGTTCTTTAGGACAGCACCTGTTTGAGCGCCACGCCGCGGACTACACCATCGATGCGCCGCGCCCCGGGCGGGTCTGGGCCTAGCGGTCCCACCGTTGCCATTGCGGATGGCGGCAGAATCCCTATATTGCGCCGCAACAACAGCTGCTGGGCAGACGCACGTGCCTAGCCGAAAGACTCACCAAGACATGACGTTACGCAACATCGCCATCATCGCGCATGTCGACCATGGCAAGACCACCCTTGTCGACCGCCTGCTGCAGCAGTCCGGCGCCGTCAGGACCAATCAACGTGTCGACGAACGCGCCATGGACTCCAACGATTTGGAGAAGGAGCGCGGGATCACGATCCTCGCCAAGGCGACCTCCATCGTCTGGCAGGGCACGCGCATCAACGTTGTCGACACGCCGGGCCACGCGGATTTCGGCGGCGAGGTGGAGCGCATTCTCAACATGGTCGACGGGGCACTCGTCCTCGTTGACGCAGCGGAAGGACCGCTGCCCCAGACGAAGTTCGTCGTGTCGAAGGCCCTCAAAATGGGCCTCAAGCCAATCGTGGTCATCAACAAAGTAGACCGGCCTGACGCCAGGCCCGACGAGGTTCTGAACGAGATCTTTGATCTGTTCGCGGCGCTCGACGCCAATGACGAGCAACTCGACTTCCCGGTCCTCTACGGCTCGGCCAAGGAGGGCTGGATGGCCGAGAGCCCGGAGGGGCCGAAGGACCAGGACATGACCCCGCTTTTCGAGCTCGTCCTCCGCCATGTGCCCGCACCCAAAGTCGAGGACGCGCCGTTCCAGTTGCTCGGAACGATCCTGGAGGCCAATCCTTACCTTGGCCGCATCGTCACCGGTCGCATCACATCCGGCAGGATTAGACCGAACGAGACCGTCAAGGTGCTCGATCACGAAGGAAACCTGGTCGAGCAGGGGCGCGTCTCCAAAGTGCTGGCGTTCCGCGGTCTTGAGCGCGCGGCACTCGACGAAGCATCCGCCGGCGACATCGTCTCAATCGCGGGCCTGCCCAACGCGACGGTGGCACACACGATTTGTGCGCCGGAGATCAATGCGGCACTACCGGCCCAGCCCATCGATCCGCCGACCCTGTCCATGACGTTTCGGGTGAACGATTCCCCGCTCGCCGGGACGGAGGGCTCCAAGGTGACGGGCCGCATGATCCGCGATCGGCTGTTGCAGGAGGCGGAAGGGAACGTGGCGTTGAAGGTCTCGGAATCCGATGAGAAGGACTCGATGATCGTCGCCGGCCGGGGAGAGTTGCAGCTTGGCATTCTCATCGAGACCATGCGCCGGGAGGGCTTCGAGCTCTCCGTGTCGCGGCCGCGCGTGCTCTTGACCCGAGACGCATCCGGTAAGTTGCTCGAGCCGATCGAGGAGGTCGTGATCGACCTCGATGAGGAGCATCAAGGCGCGGTTGTCCAGAAGCTGTCAGAGCGAAAGGCGGACTTGATCGAGATGAAGCCGTCCGGCGGTGGGCGGATACGTCTCGTCTTCCACGCGCCGACGCGTGGCCTCATCGGCTATCAGAGCGAGCTTCTGACCGACACGCGCGGCACAGGAATCATCAATCGTCTCTTTCACGGCTATGCCCCGCACAAAGGCGCCATTCAGGGGCGCCGCAATGGCGTCCTGATCTCCACTGATCAAGGCGAAGCCGTGGCTTACGCCCTCTTTAATCTGGAAGACCGCGGCCCGATGATGATCGAGCCGGGGGCGCGGGTTTATCAAGGAATGATCGTCGGCGAACACACGCGCGGAAACGACCTCGACGTCAACGTGTTGAAGGGTAAAAAGCTAACCAACATCCGCACCACGTCGAAGGACGAAGCGGTTCGTCTCACGCCGCCCATCCGGATGATCCTGGAGAAGGCCCTGTCTTACATACAAGACGACGAGTTGGTTGAAGTGACGCCCGAATCGATCCGTCTCCGCAAACGGCATCTCGACCCGAACGACCGCAAGAAGGCCGAGCGTCAGCGCGATGCGGAGAACGCCGCTTAGCCCTGTGCGCGGGGCGCGCTAGACCCGTCGATAACCTGATCCTTGGATAACGTGAAAGCGGCCTTTGCCCGCGCGGCGCAAATTGGGCTAGGCTCGCGTTATGTCCGTCGATGTCGCTCAAGTGAGGCCGGCACGGCCTAAAGATGCAAGCGCCCTCGCGGCCGCCCACGAAGAGGCTTGGCGGGGGGCGTACCAGGGCATCATTCCACATCTCGATCTGGAGCGAATGATTGCACGCCGGGGTCCGCGCTGGTGGGAGCGGGTGTTGCAGCGGCGCGCGTCGGTCCTAGTGCTGGACTTTGGTGGGCAGGTTGCTGGCTACGTGACCTTCGGGCGCTGCCGCATCGGACGTGGCCCCTACCAGGGGGAGATATTCGAGCTCTATCTCTGCCCCACCTATCAGGGACTGGGCCTCGGTACCAAGCTGTTTGCCGGCGCGCGACAAAAGCTTCGCGAATGGCGTTTGAATGGGCTGTTGATTTGGGCCCTCGCCGACAATGAGGCGGCTTGCGACTTCTACCTGCGGCTCGGCGGCAAGCCAATCGCCGAGGGTGCCGAGGGCTTCAGCGGAACGAGTTTGCGCAAGATCGCCTTCGTTTGGCGCTGATGAGGCAAGTGTCCTTAACGACTCGTTAACCGTAACCATTCGGTCCGCCTTAACGACCCCACCGCTAATGTCCTGCGCTGGGATTGGGACGCTAGGAATTTCGACATGTCAGAGTTCGATTCGCGTGACCGTTGGGTCATGGGCGGTCTGGTGGTACTAGGCCTGGCCACAGTCATGGCTGCTGTTCTGTCAGGTGGATCAGCAATCAATTACGCTCTGGAGGTCGAAGCGAGTAACGCCGCCCATGCATGGGGCGCCAAGATCGACAAGCGGCTCCGCACCGAGGTCGACGGCTTGGTGGCGTCGCCCTCCGAAACCGCCCTGGACATCATCGATCCCGCAGGCCTGCGCCAGCACTTAGAGCCAGACGGGATCAAATCCGACCGCGCGCCAACAGTGGCGGTCAATCAAAGTCATCGTAACTTCGCCGAGCGCCTTCGGTGGCTCTCCGGCGGCCTCCTCAGCGCCGACCCTGGACGGTCCGGCGACGATGCCGTCAGCAACATGGACGGCTTTGCCGTGCTGAGCCCAAGCGGCAAGACTTTAGCTTTGGGCGGTACGCTGAAACAAACCAGCCTATCGCACGCGCTGGAGACCAACGCGCTCAAGTCCGCGTTTGCCGAAGCGATCGACACGAAAGAGGTCACGGTCGCCGCGCTGCCCGAGCAAGACCGCAAGAGCATTGCCTTTGTGCCGGTCACGGAAGACGGAGAAGTGGCCTACCTCTATGCCTTTGAGGTCGACCAGAGCTCGGCAGCTGCGCTAACGAACCTCGCTCTTGTGGTCGTGACCGTAACCACAAGTCTGCTGATCGTCATGGGATTCTCCGTGCCAGCCGCCATTGCCTCACGCCGCATTCGCGAGCGCTGGCAGGCCGAGGACAAGATTCGTTATCTCGCCATGCACGATTCTCTCACCGGATTGCCAAACCGACTGCAGTTCAGGCAGCATCTCGAACAGGCAATCGCTCGTGCCAAGCGTCACAATACCAAGATCGCGGTGCTCGGCCTGGACCTTGACCGGTTCAAGAACGTCAATGACACGCTGGGCCACGCGACCGGCGACGCGCTGCTTGAGGAGGTAGCTGCGCGCCTCGTTGAGACGATCCGAGAAAGCGACGTGGTTGGACGGATGGGCGGCGACGAGTTCGCCGTCGTCGCCGAGAACATTAACTTGCCCGAGGACGCGATGACCCTGGCACAACGGATCTGCGACGCCCTTGGTGCTCCATACAAGGTCAACGGTCACGAGGTCACCACCTCCACAAGCGTCGGGATCGCCCTCGGCCCCGTAGCCAACCAGCCCGTCGACATCTTGATGAAGAACGCCGACTTGGCGCTCTACCGTGCAAAGCAGGATGGTCGCAACGCGTTCCGCTTCTTCGAGCCCGCCATGGACGCCGCCCTGCAAAGAAGGCGCCGCTTAGAGCATGACTTGCGCAATGCGATCCGCAAGAACCAGCTCTATCTCGATTACCAGCCGCAGTTCGGGCTCAATGAAGGCGAGCTTACCGGATACGAAGCGTTGGTGCGCTGGTGGCACCCATCGGAAGGCGATATTCCGCCATCGACCTTCGTTCCCATCGCCGAAGAAACGGGCCTCATCGTGCCGCTGGGCGAATGGATCCTCAAGACGGCCTGCACCTACGCCCTGGGATGGCCCGACGACACGAGGCTTGCCGTGAACCTGTCGGCGGCCCAGTTCAAGACGCAGGATGTGTTTGAGCTCGTGCGCCGCGTACTGGTGGAGACCGGCCTTGGGCCGGAACGTCTTGAGCTTGAGATCACGGAAGGCACCATTCTGCAAAACACCGAAGCCGTCATCGAAACGCTGACCAAGCTAGACGCGCTCGGCGTCTCCATCGCTATGGACGACTTCGGAACGGGTTATTCGAGCTTGTCCTACCTCACGCGTTTCCCGGTCAAGAAGATCAAGATCGACCGTTCTTTCATCGGTACGCTTGGTACAAACCCGCAAACCAGCGCCATCGTGTCCAGCATTGTCGGTCTGGGGCAATCGCTTGACGTTACGATTACGGCCGAGGGTGTCGAAACTGAGGGCCAGGCGGCCATGCTGAAGCACTGGGGCTGCGATCAGGTCCAAGGGTACTACTATGGCCGGCCCGAGGCCGAGGTGCCCGAAGACCCGCTCGAAGAGCTGCCCCTCGATCGCAACGTAGCCTAGCAAGAACAATTGTGGCCTAGGTTTCCCGGGCGTCGTCGACAAGTCTAGTCGATCGGTTGGCCGTCCACGCCGCATGCGGGCGCGCGATCGGGGCCAGCGCAGTGAGCAGCACGGCGATGCTGGCGACAGCGGTCAGGGAGCGTATCGAGGTTCCAGTCACCGGCGTCGTCGCCCGACTTCGGTTCGTTGTCTTAATCCGATGCCAGGCTTGTGGCAAACGCCTGACCGTCATACAACGGCAGCGCACGAATTGGCCGATTGCGGTACTACCACGCCGGCATAACGAACGCATCGGAGTCTCCACGCACGATGAGCGACATGAGGATCGCGGTTCTTGGCGCTGCCGGACGCATGGGCCAGGCATTGACACGGGCTCTGCACGCAACACCGGGCTGTGAGATCGCTGGCGGCTTGGAGACCGCCGGTTCGTCAGCCCTCGGCCTAGATATAGGCGAGGTCGCTGGGCTCGATCCGATCGGCGTCTCGATTACAGACGACGCCCATGCCCTTTTTGCGCACGTCGAAGCCGTTCTGGACTTCACCCTGCCGCCCGCGACGACCGAATTCGTGGCGCTCTCGGCCCAGGCGCGTATCGTCCACGTCATTGGCACCACCGGCTTCACAGGCGAGCAGCTCGCGAAGATCGATGCGGCCTCGCGCCACGCAACGATCGTCAAAGCCGGTAATATGAGCATGGGCGTCAACCTCATGGCGGCGCTCACGAAGCGGGTCGCCGAGATCCTCGGCCCCGAATTCGATATCGAGATTCTGGAAATGCATCACCGCCACAAGCGCGATGCACCGTCCGGTACCTCGCTAATGCTCGGCGAGGCAGCGGCACAAGGGCGGGCGGTCTCCTTGGCCGACAAGGCTGTTCGGACCCGCGATGGCGATACTGGCCCGCGCGCAGAGGGGGACATAGGGTTTGCCGCGCTCCGGGGCGGCGACGTGGTGGGCGAGCACAGCGTGATTTTTGCCGGGCCTGGCGAACGCTTCGAGCTGACCCATATCGCGTCAGACCGTGGCATCTTCGCTCGTGGCGCCGTGCGGGGCGCGCTGTGGGCACGAGGCCGGCCACCCGGCCTATACTCGATGGCCGATGTGCTGGGACTGTAACAACGCAATGATAGGAGAATGGGAGACAACTGTGGGCAGCTAAGGCCTTGTTATCCTTGCAGCCAAAAAGTCACCCCATTGGGCACCAATAGTGGACATGGCTCTTAACCGGATGGAACTATGGTTGCCCGCAAGGCGAGGCCGGGCATGCAACGAAGGGCCAATTGAGTAAACGATGACAGGGTGTCATTCAGGGGACATGCTTAAAAAGACCAGCGACAGACCGCAGGACTCAGACAATGTTCTTGTTTTGGTCCGGCACGGCCAAAGTGAGTGGAACCGCCTGAACATGTTTACGGGCTGGAAGGATGTCGGCCTCAGTGAGGAGGGCGTGTCCGAAGCCCATCGGGCGGGCCAGCGACTCAAAGAAGAAGGGCTGGTCTTCGACAGCGCCTTCGCCTCTACCCTGAAACGCGCCCATAACACACTCGACATCATCCTCGACGAGGTGGACCAGGGTAAGCTCCCGATTGTTAAGGCCGCCGCGCTCTGCGAGCGCGACTATGGGGACCTCGTCGGGATCAACAAGGAAGAAGCCCGGAAGCGCTTTGGCGCCAAAAAGGTGCAGATCTGGCAGCGCTCTTACGATGTCGCGCCGCCGGGCGGAGAGTCCCTCAAGGACACGGCCGCGCGCGTCTGTCCATTTTTCGATCGTTGGATCGTGCCCGAGCTACAGTCCGGGAAGAATGTGATTGTCGTTGCCCACGGCAATTCGCTGCGGTCGCTGATCATGGAACTGGACAAGCTCACGCCAGAAGAAGTGCAGCACTACTCGCTCGCGACCGCAACGCCGGTCATCTACCGCGTCAAGGCTGACGGCACGCTGACCGAGAAGCGCAGTCTCGCGGCGTAAAACTACGCGTGCGCTTCACCCTCGACTGTGGGCGCACGGGCCTCGCGCAACGCCGCCTTGAGCGCAGCCGCAAAATCCTCCCGTTCCGGATCAGTCAGAAAAGCGCCGAACACGAGCCGCTTTCCATGGCTGGCAAGAGACAGTTCGGACGAAAGCCCGACCCGCTCGTCCACATGGACACGCACCCAATATGGGTTGAAGCGCCACGACTGCTCCTTGCCGTTTGGCGCGACCCGCGTCACCGTGAGCGCATCGTCCGTGAGCGCTACCGTCTCGTAGACCCGCAAGGCACGGAAATTGATCCGGAACGCCACATAGATGAGCAGCACGTCAAGGCCCATAAAGCCAAGTACGGGCCAAGCCCCCATCATGAAAAACATGAGCCCCGCGCCGAACGCAATCACGCTGACGGCGAGCATAAAGATCACGAATCCGCGCGGCCCCAGAGATCGATGCGGCGAGAGGACCGCTTGAAATCGGGCATCAGGGCCTTCAGGCCCTTGCGATTGGGTCAGCGTCTCTGTCATAGCGTTGTGCCTAGAGCCTGTCAGGGCTGGAGTGAATCGACCTTGCCCTGGCAGGCTCTAGTACAGCCGGGAAGGGTGGCGAAGCGCAAGTGGCCGATCATGAAAAAACGACTGAGGGGCGGAAGCGGCGATCAAAGCGGCGCCGTGCACGCACACGACTGACCCCTGCCCAGATCGAAGATATGTTCGCACGCTTCGAGACCCTCGATCCCGAGCCGCAGACGGAATTGAAGTTCCGCGATCCCTTCACGCTTCTCGTCGCAGTCGTTCTGTCTGCCCAAGCAACCGACACGTCGGTAAACCTTGCCACGCCGGCTCTGTTCGAACTGGCCGACACACCGGAAAAAATGGCGACGCTCGCGGAGGAGGACGTCCGTGAGCGGATTAAGACCATCGGACTCTTTCGCAACAAGGCCAAGAACGTTATCGCGCTATCGCAAAAGATCGTCACCGAACATGCTGGCCAGGTGCCCGAACGCCGTGAGGACCTGGAGTCCTTGCCGGGGGTCGGGCGCAAGACCGCAAATGTCGTACTGAATGTCGCCTTTGGTCAGCCGACCATCGCAATCGATACACACATTTTCCGGGTCTCGAACCGCACGGGACTAGCGCCTGGGAAGACACCCCTGGAGGTCGAGCAGGCACTCGATCGTGTGATTCCCGAAAAGTACAAACTTCATGCGCATCACTGGCTGATCCTTCACGGACGCTATGTCTGCAAGGCGCGGAAGCCCGAATGCTGGCGTTGCCATATCAGCGATCTCTGCGCTTTCAAGGATAAGTCGGCGGCGCCAGCTTAAACCCGTGTCGACTGCGGAATAGGATCACGCGCGGCGGGCGATCCTCCAGGTCCTGCCAAACTCGCTTGGCTCTTTGCGGCAACGCGCTTCCACATGCGAACCATGAAGCCGGTGGC
The DNA here is from genome assembly GCA_030064755.1 of Methyloceanibacter sp. Taxonomy (GTDB): domain Bacteria; phylum Pseudomonadota; class Alphaproteobacteria; order Rhizobiales; family Methyloligellaceae; genus Methyloceanibacter. The sequence continues at coordinate 26,447 of JASJEH010000012.1, forward strand.
AAAAAGAGGCGTGACGAGGTTGAGGATCGGCACGGACGCCACGGCCGCGATGACCAGCCCGCACAACAGCACGGTCTTACGGTTCTCCTTACGGATCCGCTTGGCCTCTCGCACGCTCACATGGCGCATGGCCGCCAGCTCGAAATACTCGCGGCCCAGCAAGTATCCATTGCCGACATAGAAAGCGACGAGGTTTACCCCCGGCACGAGCAAGAGCAAAAGCGCGATAAGGTTGACGGCCAGCACAACGAAGAAGAAGCGAATGGCGAACCCTATGGACCGTGCGGCCGGGAGATCCTGGCCGGGTGGATCGCTCGGAAACGACTCCCGTTCCACGACGCCTGCGATGTTGTCTAGGTACAATCCGGCGATGAGTGAGGTGACCGGTGGGATGAGAAAGATCGAGGCCGCGACCAACGCCAAGCCGCCCAGTACCTGAACCGCAGTCTCGATCCAATCGGGCCAGGCGACGAAGTAGGAAAACGACCACTGAACAGCGACCGTCAACCCAATCAGCAAGGCTAGCGTGAAGCCGACACACTTCAGCATGACCGCGCGAAAAGGTGGCGAGAAGAGTTCCTCGAAGGCTTGACGTGCTGCGCTAAGCATGACGTTGTCCTGCGTCTGTTTGCTGCGTGGACTATAGCGATTCAAGAGCACCAAACCAGCAGCCTCACGAGACGGACAAGCGCTGAACGGGAGACCTGACGAGACTATGGCCGAAAAGACCTATGACGTGGTTGGCATCGGAAATGCCATCGTGGACATCATTGCGCGTTGCGACGATGCATTTCTCTCCAAGCGCAGCCTCGACAAGGGCTTTATGCGCTTGGTCGACTCAAGTGAAGCAGCGGCGCTCTACGAGGAGATGGGTCCGGCCACGGAGCGTTCGGGCGGGTCGGTCGCGAACTCGATCGCCGGGCTCGCGTCGCTCGGCGCCCGTTGCGGCTTTATCGGCCGAGTGGCCGCCGATCAGTTTGGCGGTGTCTTTGGTCACGACATTCGCTCTCTTGGTATCGCCTTCGACACGGAGCCGGCCACGGATGGCACACCGACGGCCCGGTGCCTCGTCTTGGTAACGCCCGACGGCGAGCGCACGATGAACACGTTTCTGGGCGCGAGCGTGGACCTTACGGACGCGGACATCGACGCCGACCTAATCGCCGCCGCCAAATACGTCTACTTGGAAGGCTATCTCTTCGACAAGGACGCGGCGAAGTCTGCCTTCCGCCAGGCGGCCAAGCTCGCGACGGAGGCCGGTGCCAAGGTCGTGTTGTCACTATCGGATCCCTTCTGCGTCGATCGCCACCGGGAGGATTTCCGGGAACTCGTCAAGCACGGGGCTGACATCGTGTTCGCCAACGAGAAGGAGATCACGTCCCTCTACGAGACCAACACGTTTCTGGAAGCTGCGGACGCGGCGCTGCAAGACTGCGAGATGGCTGTTCTGACGCGGTCCGAGGCTGGGTCGTTGATCGTCGGTGGCGGCGAGGCGACGGAGGTTGCAGCAGAGCCCGTGGACAAGGTCGTGGATGCTACAGGCGCCGGCGATCTATACGCGGCTGGTTTCCTCTTCGGCCTTTCGCGCGGCCTGCCCATCGCCGATTGCGGACGCCTCGGCAGCATGGCGGCGGCAGAGGCGATCTCTCATATCGGTGCACGGCCCGAGGCCGATCTTGTGGCGCTGGCCAAGGAGCGAGGGCTGCTTTCGTAGGGTTGGTTTCTAGAGCTTCCGCAGCGCCACGTTTTCGACGGCGTGGCGTTCGCCCTTGCTCAGAATGAGATCGGCGCGCTGCCTCGTCGGCAAGATATTCTCGTGCAGGTTGACCAGGTTGATCGTGTTCCATAGCGACAACGCGACCTCGCGCGCTTCGTCCTCTGAGAGCATCGCAAAGCGATGGAAATAGGCGGCTGGGTCGCGGAAAGCGGTTTGGCGCAAACGCAAGAAGCGCTCCACATACCAGCGCTCCACGAGGTGTTCGGCAGCATCCACATAAATGGAGAAGTCGAAGAAGTCGGAAACGAACGGGATTGCTTCGCCGTCCTTGGGAAGAATGGCGGGTTGGAGCACGTTCAAGCCTTCCACAATCACAATATCGGGTTTCTCGACACGCAATGTATGGCCCTGAAGCACGTCATAGACCACGTGCGAATAGACGGGTGCATCGACCCGGCCCTTGCCGGACTTCACCTCGCCCAGGAAGTTGAGCAGCGCGGGTAGATTGTAGCTCTCCGGAAACCCTTTGCGGGTCATCAGACCACGGCTCTCCAGAACCGCATTGGGGAACAGAAAACCGTCCGTCGGCACGAGCGCCACGTTGGGATGGCTCGGCCAACGCGCCAGAAGTGCCTGAAGCACGCGAGCCGATGTGCTCTTGCCTGCGGCGACACTGCCCGCGAGCCCGATGACGAAGGGAATCTTGCCGTTGCCTTTCCGCAGGAACTCCTCGGTGATCCCATGCAGGCCTTGCGACGCCTCGACATACAGATTGAGCAGCCGGCTCAGCGGCAGATAGACATCCACAACCTCATCGGTCGATACCCGTTCGGTGACGCCAGACAGATTCTCGATATCCGCCTCGGTCAGCGTGAGGGGTGTATCCTCGCGCAGGCGGGACCACTCCTTACGAGAGTAGATCGTGTAGGGGGAGAAGCCGACGGCGGTGATAGTGTCCATCTCGATAAGCCCGTTGGAGCATCGTGCGAAAAAGTGGATACCGGTTTTTCGCAAGCAACGATGCGATATCAAAACACTCGAGCATGGGTTCTGATTCCATCAGAACCCGTGCTCTAGAAGGCTAGCCGGCCGGTCCCTTTCGACGCGCAAGGCCCGAAGTCCCCATACGCTCTTCAAGCACAGCGCAGACCTCCTCGAATGTGATGTCACGAGACTCCAGCAGAACGAGGAAGTGATAGAGCAGATCTGCGCTCTCAGACAGAAGCGCAGCCCTGTCCTGCGCCGTCGCGGCAATCGCGACTTCGACGCCTTCCTCGCCCACCTTCTTGGCCGACTTAATCGGGTCGTCCAGAAGCTGCCTTGTATAGGACTTGTCGGCCGTCTCGGTCCGGCGTTCGCGGATCGTGGCGGCGAGCCTCTCCAGTGCATCCTTGCTCATGCCGTGGCTCATACACCGTGCCGCCGCTGCTGGGAATAGGTGCAAAGGCTTATGCTAAAGGTTCAAGGGTCCAGCCGTATTGGTAGGCCCGCCTGGGCCATGAAGCGCTTTGCCTCGCCGATCGAGTGCTCGCCGAAGTGGAAGATCGAGGCCGCCAGGACCGCCGAGGCATGACCGTCACGCACGCCGTCCACGAGGTGCTGCAAATTGCCAACCCCGCCGGAGGCAATGACGGGTACGGAGACCGCATCCGCAATCGCGCGTGTGAGCTCATTGTCGAACCCCACGCGCGTGCCGTCCCGGTCCATAGAGGTCAGCAGGATTTCGCCAGCGCCAAGTGAAACGACCTCCTCCGCGTACTCGATTGCGTCGATCCCTGTCGGTTCTCGGCCGCCATGGGTGAAAATCTCAAAGCGCGGTGCCTTTCCGTTGGCGCCGACACGCTTGGCGTCAATGGCAACGACGATGCACTGGGCTCCAAATTTTTCCGCCGCGCGGCGCACAAGCTGCCGGTCGCGAACCGCCGCCGTATTGATCGACACCTTGTCCGCGCCCGCCTCCAGCAGCGCCCGGACGTCCTCCGTCGACCGCACACCACCGCCCACCGTCAGCGGCATGAAGCATCGCTCGGCGGTACGGCAGACGATGTCGAGGATCGTTCCGCGCTTCTCGTGGCTCGCCGTGATGTCGAGAAAGCACAGCTCGTCGGCGCCCGCTTCATCGTAGGCGGCCGCGGCTTCCACAGGGTCACCGGCGTCGATCAGATCGACAAAGTTGACGCCCTTAACGACCCGGCCGTCCTTCACATCGAGACAAGGAATGACTCTGACTTTGAGCATTGATCAGTACTGTCCTGTCACGCCGTGGTGGCCGTATTTGGCGGCGATGATCGCAAGCGCTTCGGTAGCGTCGAGCCGACCGTCATAGAGGGCGCGCCCGGCAATAGCGCCGTCGAGCTTGGCGCAACGTGGTTCCACAAGACGCTTGATATCGTCGATAGAGGCAAGGCCTCCGCTCGCAATCACGGGAATCGACACAGCATCCGCTAGTTCGACCGTGGCCTCCAGATTGAGACCTTCGAGCAAGCCATCCCGTGAGATGTCCGTATGAATGATCGCGGCGACGCCCGCGTCCTCGAAGCGCCGCGCCAGATCGAGCGCCGTCATCTCCGAGGTCTCTGCCCAACCTTCGATAGCGACCTTGCCGTCGCGAGCGTCGATGCCCACGGCGACGCAGCCAGGGAAGTCGCGCGCCGCCTCCCGCACGAGATCGGGATCGCGGACGGCGGCCGTCCCCAGAATCACGCGGTCAATGCCTTTGTCGAGCCACATGGCGATTGTGTCGATGTCTCGGATGCCACCCCCAAGCTGGATAGGCAAATGGATCGCATCGAAGATTGCCTCGACTGCCGGGCCGTTCACGGGCTTGCCTTCAAACGCACCATTGAGATCGACAACGTGCAGCCATTCGAAGCCCTGGTCCTCGAACGCGCGGGCCTGTGCCGCAGGATCGGCATTGAAGACCGTGGCCTGGTCCATCTCGCCTTGGCGCAAACGCACGCATTGTCCGTCCTTCAGGTCGATGGCGGGAAAGAGAATCATGAATCAGGTCTCGCTATGGCTTCCACTTAAGGAAATTGGCGATCAGCGCCAATCCCAGTTTCTGGCTCTTCTCCGGGTGGAACTGGCTCCCGGCGACGTTGTCCCGGGCCAGGAAGGCGCTCACCGTGCCTCCATAATCCGTCGTCGCGACGCGGTGTTCCGCAGACGCCGGGACGAAGTGATAGGAGTGCACGAAATAAGCATGCAGACCGTCCGGCCCCGTTGGGATGCCGTCGAAGAGCACATGGTGCCGGTCGAGCTTGAGCGTGTTCCACCCCATATGGGGAATCTTCAAGGAAACGTCATCCGGTTCGATCGCACGCACCTCGCCGCCGATCCAATCGAGGCCTGGCGTCACCCCATGCTCCAATCCACGGCTGGCCATCAGCTGCAGACCGACGCAGATCCCAAGAAATGGCGCCCCGCGCTCGATGACCGCTTCGCCGAGCGCCTCGACCATGCCGGGTACCGCGGCAAGCCCCGCCTTGCAGTCGGCGAACGCGCCGACGCCGGGCAAGACGATGCGATCGGCGCCCAGCACCTCTTCCGGCTCCGCCGTGACCTTGATCTCCAGCGGTAAACCTTGTTCGCTGGCGGCGCGTTCGAAGGCTTTGGCGGCGGAATGAAGATTTCCGGAGCCATAGTCAATGATAGCGACATGCATCAGGTTAGCTCCGCGGAAATGAGCCGATCACTTCGTCGGCCCCCAACGGGCGCGTCGGGACAATCGCTGGGCCCTTGGCAGGTCTTGGCGTCACGGGCGCCCCCTGCTCCGCAGGGCTTTTCTGGTCTGGGAGCCACCGCGAAAAGAAGCGCGTTTCAGCCTCGACCCGATCACGGCCCCAGGTGGTTCCAGCAAACGTAAACCCACGGCGGCGCAAGGCCCAGCTGCGCAGATCGTTGGCCTCGAAGGCGAACAGAACCGTGAGGCCGAGTGAGGCCCATCCCGCCAGTTCCTGGCCTGCCGGGCCGGACCCAAAGATCAGCGGCAACGACAGGAAGATGGCGAGGAACACAACCAGCTCCAGCCACATGCGATGATAGATCAGCCAGAGAATTGGAACGATCAGCGCGAGCCAGGCAATGCCCTCCTTCACGAGGGCAACCTTGGCCGCCCGCGCCTCAAGGTCGGCGTCGGCGGCGGGCTCATACACGGAATAGACAGTCACGATTCGCTACGCTCAACTTCCATCAGGCGTCAGCACCGGCGCGCGCCAGGCTGAACGCTATAGCTGCCCCTTGGTGGAGGGCACGCGCCCGCTCTGCCGGGCATCGACGGCGACCGCTTGGCGCAACGCCCTTGCAAGCGCCTTATAGCAGGTCTCGGCCACGTGGTGATTGTTCTCGCCGTAGAGATTCTCCACGTGCAGCGTGATGCCCGCATTCTGCGCGAAGGCCTGAAACCACTCGCGGAAGAGTTCGGTGTCCATCTCACCAATCTTGGAGCGGCTGAAATCGACCTTCCACACGAGGAACGGCCGCCCCGAAACATCGAGCGCGACGCGGGTCAGCGTCTCGTCCATGGGCAGATAGCAGGAGCCATAGCGGGTGATGCCCGCCTTGTCGCCAAGCGCCCTGGCAAAGGCCTGCCCCAAAACAATGCCGGAATCCTCGGTCGTGTGGTGCTGATCGATGTGAAGGTCGCCGTCGGCCTTCAACGTGATGTCGAATAGCCCGTGTCGTGCGAGTTGCTCCAGCATGTGATCGAGAAACCCGACACCCGTGGCGACGTCATACGCCCCCGTCCCATCGAGATTGACGGATGCGCTGATGTTCGTTTCCTTGGTGTGGCGGTCGACTGACGCCGTGCGGGGCGCTGACGCCGCAGATTTGCTTCGCTGTTGCATGTCTGACAGCCTAACCCAAAGGCCCTTAGCAATTCGCTTCCATCACGAAAGCGCTTATACGCCCCGTCATGGAGCCATGCTATGGGCGGCTGTCACAATTTGAGGGGATTCGTAAATGCGCCGCCTGTTTCTGCTGATTCTCATCCTGCTGGCCGTCTACCTCGCCTATCCATACTGGACACTTTACCGATTTGAGCAGGCGCTTCTCTCCAACAATGCCGAAGCCGTTAAGAGGATTGTCGATTTCCCGGCGATCCGGGCAGGCATGAAGTCCCAAGTCGAGGGGGGTCTCTTGGAGAAATCCGAGCAATTGGGCGAAAAACGGCCCGTTCTGGGCGATATCGGGACGGCGCTGACGAACCTTTTGGGGCCGTCGGTGATTGGCGGCACCGTGGATAGCTTGGTGACCCCGGAAGCCCTGCTGAACAACCCGACCGTCGTTGAACACCGGGAAAAGGACGAGGGCTTTGGGGACTATGTGACCTATGCCTTCTTCTCCGGGCCAACCACATTCCAGCTGGACTTTAAGGACCCGAATAGGGCCGACGCGCCCACCATTAGGGCCGATATGACCTTGGAGGGCATCCGCTGGCGTGTAACAGACGTGGAGCTGCCGCCCCTGAAGTCCATCGTCCCTAGCGTAAACTAGCGCTGCGCCGATTTGGCAGGAGCGGGGGCAAGGGCAGCGGCAAGGGTGCGGCTGATCGGCATGGCGCTTGACGAACGGGACGTCAGGGCCGATATCGCAGGGCAGTTATGAGTTCGCCCTCCTCCTCGCCCGAGACAGCGCCTAGCACCTGGCATGGCACGACCATTCTCACCGTCCGAAAGGGTGGCAAGGTGGTGGTGGCTGGAGATGGTCAGGTCTCCTTGGGCCAAACAATCATCAAAGGCACCGCGAAGAAGGTGCGCCGTGTCGGCGCCGGGCCTGTTATCGCCGGGTTTGCGGGATCCACGGCCGATGCTTTCACCCTGTTCGAGCGCCTCGAGACCAAGCTGGAGCGCTTTCCCGACCAGTTGAAGCGCGCCTGCGTGGAACTCGCCAAAGACTGGCGGACCGACCGGTACTTGCGCCGCTTGGAAGCCATGATGATTGTAGCGGACCCGAATGAAAGTCTGGTGCTTACCGGCACCGGCGACGTGCTAGAGCCGGACGATGCGGTGATGGGCATCGGCTCGGGCGGCATGTACGCCCTCGCCGCAGCCAAAGCGCTGCTCGACTCCGATCTCGACGCCGAACAAATCGCGCGTAAGGCCATGGCCATTGCCGCCCAGATCTGCGTCTACACCAATGACTCATTGACCGTCGAAACGCTCGACACGACCGCCAGCTAGTTTTCAACCGACCGTACCGCGCATGACCGCCTTCTCCCCTCGCGAAATCGTTTCAGAACTCGACCGCCACATCGTCGGCCAAAGCGACGCCAAGCGCGCCGTGGCCATCGCCTTGCGTAATCGCTGGCGGCGTCAGCAGCTGGACGAGGATATGCGCGAGGAGGTTCTGCCGAAGAACATTCTGATGATCGGCCCGACTGGCGTCGGCAAGACGGAGATTTCCCGCCGCTTGGCCAGGCTCGCCAATGCGCCCTTTATCAAGATCGAAGCGACCAAGTTCACCGAGGTCGGCTATGTGGGGCGCGATGTCGAACAGATCGTTCGTGATCTGGTTGAAGCTGGGATCGGTCTCGTGCGCGATGCCAAGCGCAAAGAGGTTTCCGCACGGGCGCAGATCAACGCGGAGGAGCGCGTGCTAGATGCGCTCGTCGGCCCTGGCGCGGGCAGCTCTACCCGCGAGTCGTTCCGGAAGAAACTCCGGTCCAACGAGCTGAACGACAAAGAGATCGAGATTCAGGTGGCGGACACGGGCGGCATGCCGTCTTTCGAGATACCCGGCATGCCCGGCAGCCAAGTGGGCATGATCAATCTTTCCGACATGCTGGGCAAAGCCCTCGGTCAGCGCACGCGATCGCGCACCGTCACAGTTGAGGACTCCTTCGAAATTCTGATGGCGGAGGAATCCGATAAGCTCATCGACGACGACATGATGATCCAAGAGGCGATCCGGAACGTGGAGAACAACGGCATCGTCTTCTTGGACGAGATCGACAAGATCTGCGCCCGTTCGGACCGCGCCGGGGCCGACGTGTCGCGCGAAGGCGTGCAGCGCGATCTCCTGCCACTCATCGAAGGCACGACGGTTGGCACCAAGTACGGGCCCGTCAAAACGGACCACATCCTTTTTATTGCGTCGGGTGCGTTCCATATCGCCAAGCCTGCCGATCTGCTGCCTGAACTACAGGGGCGCTTGCCCATTCGTGTGGAGCTGCGCGCGCTGAACGGCGAGGATTTCCGCCGCATCCTGACAGAGCCCAAAGCCTGCCTGATCAACCAATACGTCGCGCTGATGAAGACTGAGGGTGTGGCGCTGGACTTCACCGAAGACGCCATCGACGCCATTGCCGACATCGCCGTGGAGGTGAACACCTCCGTCGAGAATATCGGCGCGCGGCGGCTCATGACGGTGATGGAACGCATTCTCGACGACATCTCATTCGATGCCGCCGACAAAGCCGGCGAGGCCATCACCATCGATGCGGCCTATGTGCGCGAGCATATTGGCGATCTCGCCAAAAACGCGGACCTCTCGAAGTTCATTCTCTAACTTTTACGCCGTGCGTGATCGGCCTTCCGCAGCCGCACGTATAGCGCCCCCTCGCCGCCGAGGCGGCGTGGGGCTTCAGAGAAGCTCACGATCATCGGGGCCAGATCACCGTGGGATAGCCAGTGCGGCACGGCCTGGCGCAGCACGCCGCGCTCATCTTCTTCATAGAAGCTTCGTGCCTCGGCGCGAAATGACCCCTTGCCCGTGATGACGAGCACGTGGCGATAGTCTTTGCCCCGCGCCCAATGCAGAAACTTCCGCAAGGCACTATGGGCCTCGCGTTGACGCATCCCGTGCAGATCGATCCGCGCCTCGATCGCGAGATTGCCCTTGTCGAGTTTGCGCGCGGTCTGTCGGTCGAGCCCAGCCTTGGGTGACGGTGCCTTCTTGACCGCGACCTTGCCGCTTGAACTCTTGGGAAGCGCCCTTTGCGTCGCGGGGTCCAGGGGCGCCGCGCCACGCAGGGGCGGCTTGGCCTGGGACGCCCGTCTCAGCGGGTTGAGCGGGGCCTCGAGATCGATGAACCGGTTTTTTTTTGTGAGTGGGTCCGCCGTGTCCGCCACCCGGGCCCAAAGCGCCGCATCGTCTTCGAGACGATTTGCGCCAGCGTCCTTCTTGTTCGACGCCTTACTGCCGGGTTTGTCCTTGGTCATGCGGTCAGTTTAACGCAAAGGGCCTTAACGCTTCCGCATCAACACATGGAACTGCGCCGCATGACGCGTGCGACCCGCTTGCATTCCTGCGGCTTCGCCGGTTCCAAAGAAGATGTCACCGCGCTGAGGACCACGAATGGCCGACCCAACATCCTGGGCGATCATCAGACGGCGGAAGGGTCGGCGGTTTGTGTCCTCGAGGCCCGGGACCGTGACAAACACAGGTGTGCCCAGCGGAATGAATGACGGGTCCACGGCGAGGCTACGGCCCGGCGTCAGCGGCACACCCTCCGCGCCCCGCGGGCCTATTGTATCCTTGGCCCAGGGCAGTTCGGCGAAAAAGATGTAGGACTCGTTTCGCTCCATGAGTTCGCGGCCCCGCGTCGCGTCTACGCGAAGCCAAGCCTTGACCGAATCCATGTCGATGTCGTCCGGGTCAAGTTCGCCGCGGTCGATGAGAGCGCGCGCGATGGACGTATACGGACGACCGTTCTTTCCCGCAAAGGTAAGCCGTACAGACGTGCCATCATCGAGATGCACAAGTCCAGAGCCTTGTACATGCATGAAGAAGAGATCGATCGGGTCGTCCGTGAAGAGTACTTCGAGACCACGCCCAGCCAGCGCGCCGTCGTCAATCTCGGCGCGCGCATAGTACGGGACTGGGCCATCTGCCGTCTCACGAAAGCCAGTGACGTGTTCGTTGTGGGCGGCGCGTTCCGTCTCGCCAATTGTGGTGATTAGATCGTCCGGGCGCCCATGAATTGGGATGGAGTACTGCGGCGACCTTGTTCGAGACCCGCGCAAGACCGGTTCGTAGTACCCCGTCACGAAGCCAGGCGTTTCAGTGTCTAGAGCAAACGCGTCAAACGCCGTCTCAAAGAATGTGCGAGCATCCGTCTCCGAAGCGAAGGCGTCCGCATGACGCGGCATGGAGTTCGCAAGCGCACGCAGCGCTGCTGCCTGGTCGTCCTCGGACCAGCCGTCCAGGTCCGCGAAGCGCTTCTGTTTTGCGTAGCTGGGGCCTGCCAAGGACCGCTGCTAGTTCGCAGCTTCCGTGGCCACGAGCTTCCAGTTCGGATTGCGGGAGGCCGTGTCGCGCGCAAAGGTCCAGATATCGGTCACTTCACGCACTTTCTTTGGATCGCCATCGACGATCTCGCCTGCCGCGTCGCGGGTGACCGAGATTAGCTCGCTCACAAACTTCACCGTAACGTAGGCTTGTTTGTTTTTAAGCTCCGCTTCAATGATGTCGGCCTTGTCAATGCCAACCAGCGTCGAGTGATGGGTCTCCCCGCGTCCCTCGCGCTCTGCAATCGCCCGGCTGAAGCCGTCGAGAACATCTTCGCCCAGAAGCTGATTCAGGGTTTTTTCGTCGCCCTCCGCAAAAGCGGCGACGATCATCTCGTAAGCCATCTTTGCGCCATCGATGAATTGCGCTGGATCGAAATCGGGATCGGCCTTGATAAGCGCCGTGAGCGACTTGCCCAGAGGGCTATCGGCTTTAGCGAAGCGCCCCAGCCGCTCCTGGATGTCCTCAGCCGAGGGGCCCGCCTCATCAGCGCCAGACGTGTCGGCGTTCCGGCCGCGGGGCAACGCGACGACGGTTCCGTCAGACGACGTCTGCTTAGCCTCGCGGCTGGAATAAGGATCGTAGGGCGGGCGTTCGTTGCCGGTCCGGCGGCCAAGCACGCTGCGCAGCCTGATAAAGATCACCACCGCGAGAACCAGGAACAGCAATGTATAGATATCGAAAGCTTCACTCATAGTCTTGCTGCCATCCAGTTCTGGACCGATCCGGTCCTATGCGGAATGCCAAGTGGTCTCTTTCTGCGGCATTGTGTGTCTCCGGCTTTTCCGACTTTGCGCTCTATATCGTCGTGCGACCAGAGGTTTTCTAGCGGTCAAAGCCCACCGCAGCGCATTTTTCACGTCGAGATCGCTGCAATGCACACTCAACTTACGTCATTCCCCTTCTAGACGCCAACCCCAAACGAGGCATAGCGCCGCCTTGGACTCCCGGAAGCGCTTTGACGAATTGCACACAACTCGTTTCCCGTGTTAGCCAGCGGTCGCAGATTGCGCCCAGGGAGGACCACATGGCCGAGAATGATAAGGAAAACATCCCGAAAGGGAGCAACGGCGACGCGCCGGCGGGCGCTGAGGACGGCAGCAAGGCCCAGCTCAACGTGCTCGCGCAATACGTGAAGGATTTATCGTTTGAAAGCCCGGGGGCACCGCAAACACTGCAAGGCCCTGGTGAAAACCCGCAGCTCCAGATCGGCGTCAATGTAAATGCTGGCCCCCGGGGAGACGACATCTACGAGACCGTGGTGCATCTCGAAGCCCATGCCAAGAGCGATGCCGGTGTCATCTACAACGTCGAGCTCGACTATGGGGGGCTGTTCCGAATCAAGAATGTTCCTGAGAACATGCTGCAGCCGGTCTTGTTTGTAGATTGCCCGACGCTGTTGTTCCCATTCCTGCGCAGAGCGATCGCCGACGTGGTCCGGGATGGCGGGTTCCCGCCGCTCATGCTCGATCCCATCGACTTCGGCCGGCTGTATGCGCAGAACCTATCGAAGGGCGGCGACGCCCCCTCCGGCCAGCCCAACTAGAACCTCTCAGCCTCTAACGGGGCATCCCGACTAAGCCACGGACATCGCAGCGCCGCTTACTCGTAGCGGCGCCAGACCGCTTGTTCGCCCAGTGTTGCGACGAAGGCGCGATGCGCCTCGCGCTCCTCGGGCGACAGGCGCGATGGGAGCGGATCCGCACGCGGGGACACCGCGACGGTGCTTCCGGGCGTGTCAATTTGTTGAACGCTGTTTGCAGCGAGTTCCAGCCGGGCCTGCTTGCCGCCCACAAGCTCCACATAGACCGATGCAAGAAGACGGCAGTCGAGGAGCGCACCGTGTAGATCGCGCTCGCTGAGATCAATGCCGTAGCGGCGGCACAGCGCATCAAGGCTTGCGGGCGCGCCGGGATGACGCCGCCGCGCGAGCGCCAGCGTATCGACGATCCTGTCCCAAGCCAGAACTGGCTTCGAGGCCCATTCGAGCTCTGCATTCAAGAAGCCATAGTCGAATTTGGCGTTATGGATGACCAACATGGCGCTCTCGACGAATTCGAGGAACTCGTCGGCCTTGTCCACGAAGAGCGGCTTGTCGCTCAGAAAGTCGGTGGACAGCCCATGGACCGCAAAAGCCTGTTCGGGCATGTCGCGCTCAGGATTCAAGTAGCAATGCCAGGTCCGGCCCGTTGGGATGGAGTTCACCAGCTCTACGCAGCCGATCTCGACGATCCGATGGCCCTCCTTGGGATCCAGACCTGTCGTTTCCGTATCGAGAATGATCTCGCGCACGAGCCTTTAGGAGCCTCCGCTTTGTTGTTGTCCTTGCGCACGCAGGCGCTCCATGACCGTTCCGTCTTGCAGCTTAAGTGATTCGATCAGCTGATCGAGCTGGGCCTGCAGGTTTTCCAAAGTAGACCCGCTGTCGAGCACATGATCAGCCCGCGCCCTGCGGTCGGCATCGTCGAGCTGCCGGGCGCGCAGCGCCTCGAACTTCTGGACCGTCATGCCGTCGCGCTCCAAAACGCGGGTCCGCTGCACCTTCTCCGGCGCACTCGCGGTAACGGTGACGTCCACGCGGCCCTCGGCGCCCGTCTCGAAGAGAAGCGGAATTTCGAGAACGGCCATGCTCGCGCCGGCCGCTTCCTGGTCGCACAGAAAATCGATCTCCGCTTGGGTGACCAGCGGGTGGACGATGCCCTCAAGCGCCTTGAGCCGCTCGGGCTGGCCGGCGACTTCCTTGACAAGAAGACCCCGGTCTACACGGCCATCGCGTGTCGTGCCCGGAAACGCGGCCTCAATGAGCGGGACGGCTTCCCCCTCGTAGAGCTGGTGCACATACGCGTCCGCATCGAACACGGGCACGCCATGCCGTTTGAAATGCGCCGCGGCGGAGCTCTTACCCATGCCGATGCCGCCCGTGAGGCCGATTACCAGCATTAGCCGGCCTCCAATGTGGCAACCACCCGGGCCCGCAGCTCAGGTGTCACAGCAGGGCGAACGCCAAACCAGCGCTCGAATCCCGGTACGGCCTGGTGCAACAGCATGCCCAAGCCGTCGACCGCTACGAGCCCGCGTGCGCGCGCAGCCTCGAGCAGCGGCGTTTCCAGGGGCACATAGACGATGTCCGTCACCACAGCGCTGGCGGGAAGCGCGGACACCATGATGTCCAGGGGCGGTTGTCCAGTCATGCCAAGGCTCGTTGAATTGACCAGGAGCCCGCACGCTGACAGTGCGGCATTTTTCGTCTCCCAGGGAATGACTTCGACGGGTCCGCCAAACTCGCGTGCTAGTGCCTCGGCCTTCGCCACCGTGCGATTGGTCAGAAGGATCCGGGGAACGCCGGACTCGACGAGGCCATGGATGATCGCGCGCGCAGCCCCACCGGCCCCAAGCACCATGGCCACGTCCGCGCCATCGCACCAAGTAGGGGCCAGCGTATCAAGATTGGTCATGAATCCGTAGGCATCCGTGTTGCTGCCCTGGAGCGCACCCCTCTCATCAAGCCACACGGTGTTGACCGCACCGATCGCCTGCGCCGCGTCGTCCGCGTGATCGACGGCACGCAACGCGGCCTCCTTGTGGGGCAAGGTGACATTGGCGCCAACATAGCCGTGCGCCGACAGGCTGCGGAGAAAACCGCCGATATCCTCCGGGGTCACGGCTTCCTTCACATAGGCGCCGTCAATGCGGTAATGCTCGAGCCAATAGCCATGAATCACAGGTGAGCGAGAGTGCTCGACCGGCCAGCCAATCACGCAGGCGCGCGGCGTGTCGCTCATTGTCCCGTCATCCTTGGATCGCACCTTCGCGCCGCAACGCGTCGAGAAGCGGGAGGAGCGGCAGGCCGAGGATCGAGAAGTAGTCGCCGTCTATCTTCTCGAAAAGCTGGATTCCGAGGGATTCGACTTGATAGGCGCCCACTGCCGCCAATACACCTTGGCCAGCCGTGGCAAGGTAGCGGCCGACAAATTCCGGCGACAAAGGCCGCATGGTCAGCGTTGCGACATCGGTATGCGCCCAGACGGTTGCGCCTCCGGTGGCCACGACCACGGCAGTATGCAGTTGGTGGCTCTTGCCGCTCAGGTCGAGAAGCCGGCCGCGCGCTTCTTCGAGAGACGACGGCTTCCCGTAGATCTTGTCGCCAACGGCCATGATCTGATCCGCCCCGATGACGAACGAGCCCCCAGCCCCTGCACTCACAGCCTCAGCTTTCGCACGTGCCAAGACCTCGGCAACATCGCTTGGTTCGACGGTACCTTCGAGACCCATCGCTGTACGCATGGCGCCCTCGTCGAGGCCCGCGGCCTTTGTAGTAAAGGAGAGCCCGGCGCCTTCGAGAAGCTTGCGCCGGGGCAAGCTGGCGGACGCAAGGACTAGGGGCCGGCAACCTTCTTGGAGAAATGTACTCATGAGTCTAATGCCGGCGCATCGCGATCGTCATACAGGCGAATGATCGCGGCAGCCGTCTCCTCGATCGATCGCCGGGTGACATCGATAATGGGCCAGCCGCGGCGCGCACAGAGCTGGCGGGTTTGTGCGATCTCGGCGGCAATGGCGTCGCGATCAACATAGTCATCCAGGTGACCATGGGCCTGCTCGATGACCCGGTTATGGCGCACCTGGGAGATCCGCTCCGGGCTCGCGACAAGCGCGACAACAAAGGCGCTCGTATCATCTTCGAGCTGCGGTGGGATCGGCACGCCGGGAACCAATGGGACATTGGCTGTCTTGAGCCCGCGATTGGCAAGATAGATGCTGGTCGGGGTCTTCGAGGTTCGGCTAATGCCGAGCAGAATGATGTCGGCATCGTCCAAATTGTCCGGCAGATGACCGTCGTCATGCATCATGGTGAAGTTCAACGCTTCAATACGTTTGAAGTAATCGGCATCCAGCTGGTGCTGACCGCCAACTGTGGGGGTCGACGCCATACCCAGATAGCTCTCAAAGACTTTGAGGACATTCAGGAGCGGAGCGACATACGGAACGTTCAGCTGCTTGCAGGCCTGTTCCAGCTTCTCTGCCAGGTCACGATTGAAAAGCGTGTAAAGCACAATGCCCGGCGCCGCTTCGACGTCTCTCAAGACGCGCTCCAGTTCGCGCTCGCTCCGCACGAGCGGATGCAGATGCTCGATCGCCCGTGCGGCAGCGTACTGCACGCCAACGGCCCGCGCGATCGTCACGAGCGTCTCGCCCGTGGCGTCTGAGATCATATGCAGATGAAATGTGCGCTGTTGGATATCCATTGTACGACCATTGGATAACTGGGCCTGGCGAGGTGAGCAACATTACGCGGCGTTTCGGCTCTCCCCGCTAACCAGGAAACCATACGCTTTGTTTTTCACAGATTCGTCTGTGTCTAGATCGTGACGGAGTTTATCAGCAGGGGGGACAATAGCCTTTTTCATCCCCAACTCCGAGCGGGTGAAACCCACAAGCCATAGGGCTGTTCTCAAGACCCAAGCCGACGCAAAAAGCGCTTATGACTCAGCCGCTTATTTCCAACATCACAGACGCTTAGCCACAGCGGAGTGCGCGTATCGCTATACCGTCAGAGTCGGGCCTAAGTAGCCTGTTGAAAGAGTGGTGATGAAGATGAATGTCCGCTATTCACGCAATAACAAAAATAACAAAAACCCTTTTAAAGACTCTTCTTATTAGTTTTAGAGAGACGCATGGCTGTCCCCAACCTCCCGTTTCTATCGGTCTTAAGTGGCCAGGCCTGTTCGCCGCCCCCAATGTGGCTCATGCGTCAGGCGGGGCGTTACCTTCCGGAGTATCGGGAAATTCGGAAGAACGTTCCGTCGTTCTTGGATCTCTGCCTCACGCCAAAGCTTGCGGCTGAGGTGACCCTTCAGCCCTTGCGACGTTTTCCGTTTGATGCGTCCATCGTGTTCTCTGACATTCTCATCGTCCCGCATGCACTCGGGCAGTCCGTTACTTTCGTCGAGGGTGAAGGACCGAAACTCGATCCAATTCGTGACGCGGCGGCGCTGGCGCGGCTCGATCCTACAAAGGCATCCTCAAGGCTCTCTCCCGTCTATGAGACGGTGGAACGGGTCGTCGCTGGGCTTCCGGACCATGTGCCGCTAATCGGGTTCTGTGGCGCGCCCTGGACCGTGGCGACCTATATGGTGGAAGGGGCCGGCAGTAAGGATCAGGCAAAGGCACGGGGCTTGGCTTACGCCGACCCCACCCTGTTTCAGGCGATGATCGACACGATCGTTGAGACGTCGGTAGGCTATCTTCTAGGACAGGTCGCTGCGGGCTGCCGGGCGCTCCAGATCTTCGATAGCTGGTCGGGCAGCCTCCCGGAGGATGCCTTCGCGCAATGGTGCATAGCGCCAACACGAGAGATCGTCACCAAGGTGAAGGCGCAAGTGCCGGATGTTCCGATCATCGGCTTCCCCCGTGGGTCAGGGCCCTCGGCGGCACGCTATGCGGCCGAGACCGGCATCGATGCCATTGGCTGCGATACGAGCCTCCCGGTTGAATGGATTCGCGACACGCTTCAACCGATGATGCCGGTCCAAGGCAATCTCGACCCCGTGCTGCTTGTGGCTGGCGGACCTGCTCTAGACGCAAGGGTGCGGGAGATCCTCGCTGTCCTCGGCGAGAAGCCGTTCATCTTCAATCTGGGCCATGGCATCTTGCCGGAGACGCCCATCGCGAACGTGGAACGGCTCGTGCAGCTGGTGAAGGGCGAAGACGCCGCTTAAGGACCTGAAAAACCTATGTTTCTTCTGTACATCAAGGCGTTTCACATCATCTCGGTGATCGCCTGGATGGCCGGGATCCTCTATCTACCAAGGCTCTTCGTCTATCATACTGAGGCGGAAATCGGCTCGAAGCAGTCCGAGACCTTCAAGATCATGGAGCGGCGCCTTCTGAAGGCAATCACGATCCCTGCGATGATCGCTTCCTGGATCTTCGGGCTGATCCTTGCCTACTACCTCGTGAATTGGTCCGCGGCCGGCTGGTTTCACGTCAAGCTGCTCTTGGTCATTGCCATGTCGGCCTTCACAGGCGTCCTGGGAGTTTGGACCCGGGCATTTGCCGAGGATCGCAACACGCACACCCAGCGTTTCTATCGGTTCGTCAACGAGGTCCCGACCCTTCTCATGATTGCGATTGTCATATTGGCGGTGGTACGGCCTTTTTAGGGGCCTATTAGGGCTCATTACGTTTTTTTGCGCCCCTATTGCGGTTCAGCCCAAATTCAAGCGAATTCTGTGCGGCTTTTGAGCCAAGTCTATTCCGCCTTGGAGATGCGTCTGCTATAAGCGACTCGAAACCAGTCTAAAGACCTGACTTCCAGTCCGGCATTTGACGCGGACTGGCTGGGCGGTCCCCCCCGCCCTCCCGCCATAGATCACCCCTTATCCTCTCTCTTGGTACGCGTGCTGGAAGGCGCGCGGCAATCTAAACAACAACCCTCATTCCCATTGGAGTTAGCAGCGTGCAGGAAATGAAGCTGCAAGAATTGAAGGCCAAATCGCCGACGGAGCTTTTGAGCTTCGCCGAGGAGGTCGAAGTCGAAAACGCGAACGCCATGCGCAAGCAGGAACTGATGTTCGCGATCCTAAAGCAACTCGCCGCCCGCGAGGTGGACATCACCGGCCAGGGCGTTGTCGAAGTTCTGCAAGACGGATTCGGCTTCCTACGGTCACCGGATTCGAACTATCTGGCCGGCCCTGACGACATCTACGTTTCGCCCTCGCAAATCCGGCGCTTTGGTCTTCGGACCGGCGACACGGTGGAGGGGCAGATTCGCAGCCCCAAGGACGGCGAACGCTACTTCGCGCTCCTCAAGGTCAATACGATCAATTTCGAGGAACCCGAGAAGCAGCGCCACAAGATCCACTTCGACAACCTCACCCCCCTCTATCCGGACGAAGCGCTGGAGATGGAGACCGAGGACCCGACCAAGAAGGATTACACAGGCCGGGTCATCGACATCGTCGCGCCCATCGGTAAAGGCCAGCGCGGCCTGATCGTGGCCCAGCCGCGCACCGGTAAGACGATCATCCTCCAAAACATCGCCCACTCGATCACGGCGAACCATCCGGAGTGCTATCTGATCGTGCTTCTGATCGACGAACGCCCGGAAGAAGTGACGGACATGCAGCGCTCGGTGAAGGGCGAGGTCGTGTCCTCCACCTTCGATGAGCCGGCGGCCCGCCACGTGCAGGTGGCCGAGATGGTCATCGAAAAAGCCAAACGCCTGGTCGAGCATGGCCGCGACGTGGTGATTCTGCTGGATTCGATCACGCGCCTTGGCCGCGCCTACAACACGGTGGTTCCCTCGTCGGGCAAAGTGCTGACCGGCGGTGTGGACGCCAACGCGCTCCAGCGTCCGAAGCGTTTCTTCGGCGCCGCGCGCAATATCGAAGAAGGCGGTTCACTGACGATTATCGCCACGGCGCTGATCGACACGGGAAGCCGCATGGACGAAGTCATCTTCGAAGAGTTCAAGGGCACCGGTAACTCCGAAGTCGTGCTCGACCGCAAGGTCGCCGACAAGCGCGTGTTCCCGGCCATCGACATCGCCCGCTCCGGCACCCGCAAAGAAGAGCTGCTGGTCGAGAAGGATCAGCTCAAAAAGATGTACGTGCTCCGCCGCATCCTGAACCCCATGGGCACCATGGACGCCATCGAGTTCCTGGTCGACAAGCTGAAGCAGACCAAGAACAACGACGAGTTCTTCGACTCGATGAATACGTAGGGGCTTTGCGTGCCGCCTCCTGCGGCGGGCTCCTGCGGGCGCCTCAGGATGAGGGCGGAGTCCGTGGCAAGAAGTTGCTTCTACCCTCTGACTCGTCATGGCCGGGCTTGACCCGGCCATCCACGAATGTGAAGCGCGGCCTGGAAGACGTGGATGCCCGGATCAAGTCCGGGCATGACGAAGTGCTCGACGCCGCTAATGCTCCGTCGTCTGATTGAGTTTGTCCAGGATGTGTAAGAACAGCACACGCGCTTCGTCGCTCACGCGGAGCCCGTGAAAGTGCATCCAGTGCGCCACGAGGGTGAGAAGCCAGTCCGCGTTCTTTTCAACAAGCGCCTGCTTGATGCGCCAGGTGAAGAACACATCGTCGCCGCTGAGCCGGTCGCTGAGCAGCCGAGTCTCTGTTTCGGAAAAACTGACATCGTCATCGTCGTCGTGCATGCGGCCACTCCC
>JASJEH010000060.1 GCA_030064755.1 Methyloceanibacter sp.
GTCTACTTAGAGCTGTCGGTTCTGACTCCCCTCAATACGGGCCGTTGTAATGGCCTGGCATGATTGCTCAGACCTAGGACGGCTAGTCTCCCCGGGGCTAGCCTAAACCTGTCAGCACCGCCCTTTTGACCTAAGCATGGTGGAAGCTTCGGGGCTTCCTTTTTTTGTCTTGGCGCTGGACCACCGCATTGGCATTGGGCTTCTGGCGCTAAGTTACAGTCGACATCGTTAGTTCTTTGTCAAAGCCTGAGCGTACGTCACAAAGTCAGGAGAACGTTCAACCGAAACGCCTCCTTGGAGCGACCACCCCTGCTTGAGAAGCCCCTTGACGATCTCCTCAAGCTCTTGGGGGCCTCCTCCCGTTGCGACACAGTAATCCACAATTCCCTCCATTCGTTTGCTAATTGGAACAGTGTATCTCGGCGGTGGCCATCTTCGCTACACTCGACCCGCTCGGGGGAAATCACTCAGACAGTGCTTTCCCTGACATCACGACGTTTTCGACCACCTTGGCAGGTCCAGTAGATACCGGGCGGCTAAAATGTGGTCGATGCCAACTGCCGCATCGTCGCTTCTGTCTACGGATGGCGAACGTTGGGCGAACGAAGTAGGATTTACCTTCAAGTCTACGCCAAGTTTTTCGAGACCAGAGGTTATCGAATGTACTTCAATATTGGAGATACGGTTGTTTTGAAGTCAGGCGGTCCCGCAATGACTGTCACTGCCATCGACAACGAGGGACTGGTGGTGTGGTGCACTTGGTTCGACGGTAATGACGAGAAGCAAGAGTCATTCCCAGCCGACGCCCTAGAAGCTTACTCTGAGAAAGGCTCGACCTTGCCCTAGACCACTGACGTGAGTCACAGCCTGAGTTCACGAGCTAGGCTATCTGTTCTTTACTCCACTAGAAAGGAAGCGATGAGAAAAGCATTTGTCCTCATTGCAGGCGTTGTCGCTCTCTTCCTGTCGACACTTGCTCCCACAAGCGCCTCGGGTGGCGGCGTCCGCACGTATGTAGGACCCGGTCCTGGCTATGGTTATGGCGACCTGAGAGGCAGGCGAGGTTACGTCCCGCGGGCTCGCGACCACCGTCCACGCGGTTACTACGTCTACCGCGTACCGCGTCGAGACCTAAAACACCGCGCTCGTCGCTAAAAGTACTAAGTGCTGAACGATCGGCGGCTTCCTTCTGTCAAACGGGCGGGCGCTGGCATACACCTATGCAAGAGGCAGAAAGGCTGACGCTGACATAGCTCACGTTCTGACGACCGATGAGGCGCGCTGCATTGCTGCGAACGTTGCTAAACTGCCGAAACTACTTTCGGGGCACTAGGGAGGCCGTACGATTACTGGCAATAACCAAATGCGTTCATGACTCGTGTAATAGTGAGTTCGAGTTTGATTTTTGATCGACGGGAATTCTTGGTGCTTGCGGGCAACGGATTCATCGCATGCACTCATGCGCGAGCCGAAACAATGCAGCTCACATCCCCAGTTATCGATGACCTTAGACGTGAGCCACCCCTGGCGGCGACAGGCACGAGTTGGCGGGTGTTCACAGACAGGGTCATGGGAGGAGTGTCCAATGGCACGATGTCCCGAGAAATGGTCGCTGGCCGACAGGCTATCCGCATGAGGGGCAACGTCAGTCTGGAAAACAACGGCGGCTTTGTTCAGATCTCTCTTGATCTCGACCCCGAAGGCGAGCCGGTCGATGCCAGTTCTTGGAAGGGGCTCGAGCTGGACGTCTTTGGAAACGGCGAGACCTACGCCATACATCTGCGCACCGCGGATCTGAACCGTCCGTGGCAGTCGTACCGTCAGAGCTTTAGGGCTGACCCGGAATGGCGGACCGTTGAACTTCCTTTCAAGGAGTTCGTTGCACATCGAACTGACATTGCCCTTAACACTCGTCGTCTAAGACGTCTTGGCATAATAGCCATTGGACGCCCATTTGAGGCCGACGTCTCAGTCGGTGGCCTGCGATTTATGAAGTGATCAATCAATCTCTGGTGTACATGTCCGCTTTTGGCACTTAACGGACATCGATCCGGGGGCTGAGGATGTATTCTTGCGGGTGGAAAGCGGTCGTAACTGAGCCGGGTTCTGATGTCAGCCAATGATTCAAAGCAGACATGGCGCGGCGGTTGTGCTTAGCAGTCAGTTTTCGTTGTCGCGCAGAACGGCCCTCTACCTCATCTGTTTTGAGTCTGCGTCGCCGACTTTCCGAACTGCGGCGAGCGTTAGGATGGGCCAGAATACCTCAAAAACAACTGTGCTAGCTTGAAGAACGAGAGCGAAACCAAGCCAATGCCATCGAGCATTGCTGTCAAGACGACAAACACGAGAGAGACAACTAGAATTGCCTTGCGGTGGCTTTGTAGAGCCCCAAGCGATAGCCTTCCGCCCAGCAAGAAGGCGATGCTCTACCTCACGGCTTTTTTGGCTATCCTAGTGCTCATCGGACTCTTGCTGTAGTGGCCTTCCCAATTCGGGTCTTGCGCTTTATCTGCAAGAGCGTCTGTGCGCTGGAGCTTTACTCCATCCAACCCGCTTTGACAGTCATCAATGAAGTCTCAGGCGCCAGCCCTTATAAACGCACGAATGAAGGTCCGAGCACTCATAACCGCCGCCATCATGCTCCTCGTCACGAACACCACGGCGTTGGCGCAAATGAATTGCACCGTCAATGACCCGACCGGCACTCCCCTAAACGTGCGTAGCAAGCCAAATGGATCAATCGTCGGCGCGCTTCACAACGGAACGAGTGTCAATCTCTGGAAACTCATATGGGTCAACGACAAGCCGTGGGCGCGGATCACACCAGTCGGCCCTGGAAAGAGCGGTTGGGTGTTTCACGACTATCTCAAATGTGAGCCACTGTATGATTGAGAGGAGTGGCGAAACTCGCCGACATGACGAGAACGACGTTAGGGCGCGCCAGATCACGCAAGCACAAGTGCGTCCGTTATTGGC
Organism: Methyloceanibacter sp.; assembly: GCA_030064755.1. Taxonomy (GTDB): domain Bacteria; phylum Pseudomonadota; class Alphaproteobacteria; order Rhizobiales; family Methyloligellaceae; genus Methyloceanibacter. The sequence goes on from JASJEH010000060.1 coordinate 2,977, forward strand.
GCGATGCCGACTTCAAGGATGCGATCGGCATGCCGGCTTAACGATCGAAGCCGGACGCGCTGAGGGCCGGGCGTAAGAGCCGCTAATGACCCAAAGCGAAAAGTGCAGAGTGGCGTTCCAACGCCGCCCATGACTTAATCCAAGAGTGGACAGTCGTACTAGCATGCTCAGGTATTGAGTACGGCCTATCTTGCCAACATCCAAACTCCCAGAGCAATGAGCACCACGCCACCAGCAAGCCTACTGAACGCTGCGTAACGCGAGTCGATCATCCTCTCCGCGGCGAACGCCGCTAGGCCAAAGATGATCAGATCATCCAACATGAAAAACAGAACATAGAGTGCGATGTATCCATAGTAGTCTATGGTCGTTACGTCGCTTAGCGCGAGCACATGGGTGTAGATCGCGGGGAGCGCCGCCGAACAGACGAACTCGATAGCGTTTACTGCGAATGCAAGACCGACGACTAAGAACAAGCTCCCGATCCCGAGGGGGGCAGCGACGACATCGCGTATTCGAGCCATTGTCCGCTGGCGCTGCCCTATGTCGCCCACTTCACATTCGACCGCGCCGCGCGTCCACGCGAGCTCGTAGAGCTGACTGATACCGAAGCCAATGGCAGCAAGTGCGACCAGTTCTGTCAGAGGCCGTACGTAACCGACGATGAGAAACATGTTGAGCCAGGCCGTCATCAGCAGGAAGTAGAGTACGCCCGACGTGAGCACAAAGGTCCCCACCAGCCACCAGATCTTGGTTCGGTCTTGCAGCGACGCAATCAGAGAGATGAGATAGACAAGAACCCACATTGCGCATGGGTTGAAGCCATCTGCGAGGCCCACAACAATCGTCAAGCCAAGCAATGAGTAGTCTGCCGGATTGATCGTACCAAAAACTGGAAGGTCAATCTGGAGGGGGATACCCGGTTCCACGTCACCCTCGGCTTGAACAAGCGCCATAAGGGCTTCTCCGGTCGTTTCTGGCTGGTCGAAGCCTAAGATGAAACGATTGCCGAATACGAATAGCGGGACGCGGAGCGTGCCGTCTGTGGCATTGAGTGCAGTCGCAACTTCGCGGTAAAGATTCCAGCCCGCCTGCGTTGAGACATCATGTACGGCAAAGTCCAACTCGGGCTGCGTTCGGAGGAAAACCTGTGCCTCGTGGCAGTGGCGACAGTCGGGGTGAACGAATACGTGGAGACGACCATCGTCCCGCCAATCAGTGGCATCATTTGGTACAGGCGCGGCGACTGGCCATAGCTGCAGCAGCACGAATATGACGAGCAAGAAAGCTGCTAGAAAAAACCGCGCATGCGCGGGCGTAGCGGCTTCGGAAAGCGTTGACCTCAAAGATCGCAGGTTTCTCTCCATTAGCGCTCAACGGGAGTTCGTGGGAGCAGACTGCAGGGTGCGAGGACCAGAGCGACCGTAGGCACCCGATCGCCGACGAATAATGACCTCGATCAAGTCCCGCGGTGTGTGTGCTAAGGTGCGTGGTGCTTTAGCGGCGGACGCCATCGCACACTTACTGTTTTTGATGTCCGCTCTTGGCGCTCAGCTGACCTCGATACGGGAGATGTCCGAGTCTATTTGCCTGTCAAGTTCAGTTGTCGCGCAAACACGTTCTGACGTCCTATCGCACAGGGGAGCTCTTTTCTCACAGCCGTGAATTGATCCTCGTCAAAGCGCGAGCAGACGTTGCAGCGACCTAATGGTGGGGCCGTGTTAGGCATTGCTGTTCAACCTTGACGGCCATTGATGCTTGTGCTGTCGGCACGCTCGGCTTGCCGTCCAAATAGGCCGGGCCTCTTCACGTGTGCAGCTGTTGAGTTTAGGCAGCGTCCAACGGGCGAGGCGAACCACCTGGACGCATACTCCCGAACGTTAGCTTGTTTGCGCGACCCGCCACTAGACTTAGCCAATAGGGGCATCTCAAGAATGAATAGGCGCCGTTCTATTTTGGTTCAACACGTACGGCCCCAGCCAACTCGGCTATCGCTCCAGAATGCGAATAGTATGACCCATGCGTACCGCAATCAGCCTACATGAGGGAAGCGCGACTGACGGAAACTCTGGGGCATCTTGTAGTCTGCAATGCAGTGTCCCGCCAACGCGAGTAGCATGATGATTCGCCATGTGATTGTCTGTATCATTCTCGCCGTGATGTTGACGGGTGGTGCAGTTGCCGAGCCGCAAGAGGAAAGTACGCGACGACTGGCCCAACAAGGCGATGCCAATGCCCAAGCTATGCTTGGCCTCATGTATGCTGCGGGTTCAAGCGTGCCCCAGGATGATGCCGAAGCGGTGAAGTGGTACCGGCGGGCGGCTGAGCAGGGACATGCCGGAGGTCAAACCATGCTGGGCATGAGCTACGCCGAAGGTAGTGGCTTACCGCAGGACTACGCCGAGGCTGTGAAGTGGCTTAGTCTCGCCGCTGAACAGGGCGCGCCGATGGCTCAATACAGTCTTGGTTTGCTGCACGCTAAAGGGCGGGGCGTGCCGCGGGACACTGTACGAGCGCACATGTACTTCAATCTTGCAGCCGCTAAAGGCTTCCGAGAGGCAGAGAAAGCTCGCGATATAGCAGCGTCCATAATGACTCCAGAACAGTTAGACGAAGCGCAAAAGTTGGTTCAGGAGTGGAAGTCGAAATGATGTATGGCTGCTGTGCTCAGTCTGCGCGGCTGGACGCCCAATGAGGAGAGCTCAAATCATGTCAGTGTGGGATTACCCCGGGAGATGCGAATGGTCGTGAGGGTCTTATCTATGCTGACTTTTGTGGCCGCATTTCTCGCGACGACTTTGCCTTCTGCAGCTCAGTACTCGGAGGTCGTGAAGCGCTCGTGCAGGAACGACTACAAGCGCTCTTGCTCGACTTACGCACTGGATGATCCGGGTCTGCGGAAATGCATGGACAAAGCCGGGCCGAGTTTGTCGCGCAATTGTGTTATTGCCCTCGTGAATTCGGGCGAAGTGAGTTACCAGCGAGCGACCACGCGTTGGGGGCACAAGCTCAAGAAGGCACGATAGGCTCCCAAAACAGAAAGCCTGGATGAGAGTTCGCTCAAAGAAGGGCGACGCCGAACGAGCGCAGCGGCTCCTGTCCACTCCTTTGAGATACGCATTGTGTGCAGGGGTCGGCAGCAGCCGCAGTCAAGCAAACGTTCTGTCTCCTACAAAATGTCTGCACGGGAGGAGCCCAGATGGGCCCCCATGACAGACGAGAACGACGTTGGGGCCCGCCAGACAACGGAAGTACAAGTGCGTTCGCTTTTGGCACTTAGCAGACCTCAATCGTGAGGCCGAGGATGTCGGCTCTTGGGTTCAAGTTGGACGTGCACAAGAAGCTTCTCTATGTCGTCTAGTGACCCAAAGCGGACAATCCGAAGGAGACTCCAACCGCCATGGAGAGCTAGCCTAGTCACGTCCTGACGGAGAACCCAAAGCGCGGGCTTATTGTGCGCGAACTTGGTGGATCATGAGAGCACTACGTTGGATCTGCTACCTGCTGCTCGGCGTTGTTCTTCTTGTCGGCGCGTTCTGGCTCTGGCCGTCCGAGCCTCTACGGGATGGCGCGAGGGCAGACCGCATCGTCGTATTCAAGGGTGACCGGCGCCTTGAGCTCATCGCCGGGGGAGAGACGCTGAAGAGCTATCGCGTCGCCCTCGGCAGTTCACCAAGGGCCCCCAAGACTCAGCGCGGCGACGGCAGGACGCCAGAGGGCCGGTATGTGATCGACTACCGGAAATGGGACAGCGATTTTTACCGAGCCCTACACGTTTCCTATCCGAATGCCGAGGACCGGCGGCGGGCTAGGCAATTTGGTGTCTCCCCTGGCGGTGCAATCATGATCCACGGGATGAAGAACGGCCTGGGCTGGATCGGCAGACTCCACCGGTTTGTCGACTGGACGAACGGTTGCATCGCCGTAACCAACGAAGAAATAGAGGAAATCTGGCGAGCCGTGCCCAATGGCACCGAGATAGAAATTCATCCGTAGCCATCGCAGTCATGCTGCGGTCGAAAAAGAGCCCCTTGAAAGGCTTGATCCAAAACAACGCACCCCATCGACAAATGTCTTTAACTCGCTGCACAGCAACAGTTTGGCGAGATAGGGTCCCTTGTCGGTCACAAGAAAGGCCATCCTCGCGGTCGGACGATCGCTGACAAAGACCCTTGCCATTATGGCGGGTGTCATTGTCGCGTCCTTCCTCCTAATGGCGATCAGTCCGCAGCTCGGTGCTGCCGCCATGCTGGCCTATTCAAGCTTCATGGTGGTCAAGTCGAGCCAGCAGGATACGCCGCTCACACGCTTTACGGCGCTCCTGCCGGGTGGCATGGCGCTCGTCTGCTACGGGCTGCAGCTTTCCTTTATCGATGCGGGTGGATCCTCGCTGCCGCTGCTCGGGTTTGCCGCCGGAATTGGCCTCGGCTGGCTGCTCTGCCGCGGCCACGAGATCTACGAAAAAGCCGGTCGGCTCTTTGCGCACAAGACATCGCTCTACGTGATCGTCTGGGTCGCGACCTATGCCTTCACCCAGGCCTCGGCGCTCGCCGGGCTGCGCGACATCGCCGGGTTCGGCCTGATGCTGAGCGGGCTCAGCAGCGCCATGGTGGCGACGCTCTCAGTCCTTTTGTTGATGAAGCTGAAGGGGCGTCAGGGCCCGCCAGCGTCCCCTGGTGGAGTCACTGCCGGTTTCGTCTTGTTGGGTGCGCTTCTGCCTGCGCTCGCCATGCTGCCGCACGATCGGGCCTCGTCATACTCCGGTCACGTCCCGGTTGGGCGTCACCCGGCTGGCGCGATCGATGAAACCAATCGGGCCGGGGAAGCGGCGCGCGGCGACGTCCTACGCGTGGCTTATTCGGAGAGCGGTTGGGCGGGCCGCTGGTCCATAAGGCTTCGCTCTACTGGCCCCGATCGGAGTCCTGGGAGCGCAGATTGGGTGATCGTTGATGAGCCCGACGGGACCTACGTGACGGCGCTAGGTGCGCGGGTCCGAGCGCAAGTAGAGGGAAACAGCCTCCGCGTTTCTTACTCGCCGACAAACGGCGTAAACGTCACGGCGAGCCTGACAAGGCACGGCGAGTCATGCTCCGGCACATCTATCATGAACCTGCAGAACATGCGGATGCGGTTCACAGTGACCTCGTGTCAGCGGGTGTACAAGCCACCGAGCCAGTCTACGGACGAGTTGCTGCCACCAGTCGACGTTACGCCACGGGATTACGAGGCGTTGCCAGACGACGAGGCTTGGCCGGATTATGAGTCAACGTCGGTCGACTATGATCGGGACAGCCTGAGCGACGATGCCGTCATTGTCGCTGTTTTGGTCGCGTTCATTCAGATGCTGGCAAGCCTTGGGCTCTTGGGCGCGCAGGCCATGGCACAGGGCGCAGCCGGAGCAGCGCCCGCTGGCAGCGAAGACCGGCGCCGTACGCGATCGAGCCTCGTCAATCCCTATGACGGTGCCCCCTTCGAGACCGACGGACAGGGCAACTACTGGGCGCCGGACGCCAATGGCGACTGGCGGTGGATGGGCGAGAGCGATGCGCGGGAGGCGGCGGCCGCCTTGCAGGCCGAGGTCAATAAGCGTGACCAGGAGCGTTCGGCTTTCGAACGGGAAACGGAGCGGTTCTACGAGCAGCGCCAGCGCGATCTCGAGGCCGCAGCGGTCGAGGCAGAACAAGAGAGCGCTAACGAGCAGGCACGCCAAGAGCGCATTGATGATCTGCTTCACCGCGGCCAGGGGTTGATCCACATGGTGGACGATCCAGTTCGGGCGCAGCAACTCGACGACTTTTTGGAGCGGCACCGCAACGACCCGGCCGCCTTGGCGCAGGCGGTCGCTGCCATCCGGAGCCAGACATTCGAGGCCGAACAACAGCGGTCCATAGGCGAGAGCGAAGCGGCTCGGGCCGACAGCCTGTTTTACGAAGGCGCCGAACAGGTTGCCTCGTTTATCGAGAACGCATCGAAAGCCGGAATCGCCGCGACCGGCGGGGCCATGGTGGCTGGCGGCGGTTTTGCCGTTACGTCCGCCATGGCTTGGGCCGCGGGCGCGACAGGCGCTGTCGGTGGCTTCGAGGCGGGAAGCGAGAGCTATCATAGAGGTGACAGCTTCGTTGAGGGCGTACAAAACGTGGCGGGTGCGGCGACGATAAGCGCGGCCCAAGGGGCGTTGTATGTCGGGACCAATCTGCCTTCGGCCGGTACCGGCGTGAAGATGGCCGGAGCCTTCGGTCAGAGCATGCTCAATGCCGTGGACCATTTGCGCCGGGGCGGAAGCGCCGAGCAGGCTGCAATCCGCGGGTCCATCTCATTCGTCAGCGGCGCAATCGGGCAGGGCATCGAGGCGGGGCTGGGACGCGGCGTGAGCGGCACAGTGGCTGATGCGACGCTCGCGGCCACGGAAGGCGGGCTGCAATCGGTCGCGTCCGGCGAGAGCTTCGAAGAGGGCGCCCGCGGAGGACTGGCTGGATGGGCGGCGGGCAGAACCGGTGGCGGCGTGGCCGGAGAAGCCGCAGAGCACACCTCCGATGTGGTGTCTCGGACGCCATCGGGCCAACAAGCGGAGGAAGGCGGAGCAGCACCGCCAACGCCAGGCGACACGGAGGAAGGCGCCGCGGCGCCTCCTTCGGGTGCTGAGACCGAGGAAGGTGCCGCAGCACCACCGCGACCGGCTGAGGCGGAAGACGGCGCCGCAGCGCCGCCGCCGGGGGCCGAGGCCGAGGAGGGCGCTACACCGACACCCTCGGGAGCCGAGGCCGAGGAAGCCGCAACGCCAACATCCGCGGAGGCCGCGCCGGAGGAAGCCGCAACGCCAGCACCTGCAGAGGCTGAGGCGGAGGAAGCCGCAACGCCAACATCCGCAGAGGCGGAGCCAGAGGAAGCCGCGACGTCAACGCGTGCAGGGACCGAGGCCGAGGAAGCGCCATCATCACAGGCCGAAACCGAGGAAGCCGTTGCAGCGACATCATCGGGGGCCGATGTCGAGGAAGGCGCCATGGCGCAGCAGCCAACGACCGATACGGATGAGGAGGGACTAGCGCAACAGTTCGCCAGCGAAGCTGCGGCTGAACCACAGCATGTTCCCGGATATGATCCCAACGATCCTGAGATCCAAGGCCTCGAGACACGGCTTCAGCAGCTCAGTGAAGGTCGGGATCGACTGCCTGACGCGGATCTGCGAGCAGAAGTTGACGAGCGAATTGCCGGAATTGAGCAGCAGATTGAGGCTCGAGCAGATGATTTACACCAACAGGAATTGCGAGCTGGGATGGCTCCAGCCAACCAAATAAATCAGGAGCGCAGCCAAGGTTGCTATGAAGCGGCAGCGGCGGCTGGAACGAGGACGGGGCGCTCCCTCTCCGATATGAGAGAGGCAGCTCAGACGTGGTTGGCAGGCTACACCGACAATCCCGACGCTCCGATCAAGGGAAACCAAATCAAGGGATTCCTCGAGCACGCAGGGCTGAATCCTAGACGGCCGATAGCTGCGATGAACGAGGCAGAACGACCTTACATTGAGATTATGGAACAGATGAATCAAGCACGCGCCGCCGATAACGACGCCCAATATGCCGAACTGGCCCAGCAACTGAATAGCCTACCCAATCGGCCAGGAGAAATTCACGCGGCTGTTTCGGCTCACCCCGATCAGCTGCATCAAAGCTTGGAAGGGAGCAACATGGTTATCGGCCTGAAAGACAGCCCGCACATGGTTTCTCTTCAAGGTTCTTACACCGATGCCAAGGGGACCCTTTGGATCCGAGAGGTTAATCCAGACAGCAACGTCGGTGTGGATTTCGTTCGCTTCGACGAGGCATGCGAACGTTATGATTGGGACACCGCTTATCAAATTGACTAGCCAACAAACAACAACTGCGGCTGCCGGCTCATGTTTGCCGTGCGGTCGGCAGGGACATTCAAGCCGACTATGAACCCATCAAACCAAACAAGAAGCGTGGACATTCCCGTGACAGCGATGGGACCGCTGTTGGACCTGGTGGGGGCGCCGGCACAGGGACCCCTGTCGCCCCGGCTTCTGATGGGGGACGCCCACAAGCTCGCGGCCTTGGACCGGTCAGCTCTCGAGCAAGCCGGGCTGTTGCATGCCGACAAGGAAGCCGGTGCGCGGCCTGACGCGGTGTTCGAGACCGCGGCGCATGTTCTGCTGAACCCCCACACCAACCTCACACTCAAGCTGCTGACGCCAGTGGCGGAAGTGGAGACCAACGTGCAGTTCCCGGGCAGCGCCGCCCAAGGCGGCGGCGTGGCTTTGAACCGCGTGCGCGATCGGTACCGAGCGAAGTGGCCCGTCTCTGCTGCCGAAATCTACCGTCTCCTGCAAACCTGGTTCTTGTCGGCCATTGGGGACGTGCCAGGCCAATCGTTCCAGGCATTGTTGGATCCGTTGGCAGCGACTGCATTCTTCGGGGTGGCCGACCTCATCCGGTCCAAGAACAAACGTCCGGAAGACCCCGAGGGGCCATCCGAGCTTTACTTCGACAAAGACGAGCTGATGCAATTCCTCGCCGAAAGAGAGGCGGGCAATAGCATCGATGATCTTCGGCTCTACGCCACCATGGCCATGGGGCGGACAGCTCAAATCTCCGCCAGCAATCTCGATCAGATTCTGCGGCGGCTCGTAACCCTGGGGGCGTTGGAACAAGACGCCACGCAATATAGGGCAGCGGGCGTTCTGGTTATGCTCGGCAATCCCTTGCTGCTGCCCGAGCGCGCGATGCATTGGCATGAAGTCCATCTGGGCAAGATAGGCGACGTTTCGGTGAGAAGCCGGATGGCCGTGCAACTCGGCCAAGCCTTGTTACTGGTGTTCGATGCCGTGGACGAAGGCGTGCTCGTAAGAGCGACGAGTGGCGAAGAGCTCGGCAATGACTTTCTTGAGGAGCTCGGCCGGCCGGCAATAGAAGGACAAACCTGCCTCAGTTGCGGCGCCTATGTTGCGCCGGAGAACAAATTCTGCACGCGCTGTGGCGCCGCGGTTCGCAGACCTGCGGAAAGACCTCAGCCCGTGAAGGTCAATGCCTGCCCGAAGTGCGGCGCCGAAATCAAGAAAGGCAACATGTTCTGCACGCACTGCGGCGCGCAAGTATCGCCTCAATAAAGGTGGCAAAGAGAGAAATCCGCGACGCAAAGGCGGAAGGCCCGTCGCTACAAGAAGAAATCATTGCCCCAGAGACGGCGCGTGTCGGACCTATAGGGAGAGTAAGCTCACACCCAGCCATGCGCCGACGGCCCAGCCGAGAACGGACATGGTCACGAACTTGATGCGCTTTTGTACGCGCTCGCGCAAGATTGCCCAGATCGAGAATACCAACCCGAGAAGTGCCCCCGCTAAGACAAAAACGGTCACGTCAGCCCAGGTGATAAATGCATAGGCATTGGCGCCATAGGAACCATGCAACGCAATGAGTAGGAAGGCCCACAATAGGAATGAAAGGCCGCCTCTCACAACGGTCCATCTGGCGATGTGGCCGGTGGTCGAAATGATCACGCCTTCGGCGATGCAGCCGCCGAGAAAGCCCGATACTGCCGCGAGCACAACGGGTGCGATAATCCCGTACTGGAGGCCTCCCAAGCCGGCCCCAACGCCCCACGCAATGCCCCAGTTTAGGCCGAGCAACGAAACAGCACGGATCCAAGATGAAGAGCGCTTCTCCGCATTGACCGAAGCTAGGCCGGTCTCTGTTGGGGAGACTTCGGGCGGTTGCGGTCTTGGGGACGGGGCAAGCGGAGCCGAGGGCTGCGAGCGAGGCCGAGGTATGGAGCTTGGTCGCGGCGCAACCACCTCGAAGGGTTCCACGACCTTTTGTCCGCACTTGCCGCAGAACAGATCATCCGGCCCGAGCGGATTCCCGCACTTACTGCAAAACTGAGGACGTTCGGTCATGGTCCGCTGGACAGATTGAGACCTTGCTTCTGTGAGCGATCATATCGAGGCAACCGCGCCGCGATTTGACATGGAGCAATCGCAGCAAACTCTGCCGATCTCGACTTGGGTCTCTTGAATACGTTGAGTTTGTATGAGGCGATCGGTTCAATCGGCAACCCGAAGCGGACATTGGCAGGCTGACTGAGACTGTCCTTTCTATCCCATAAAGCGGATACGCTGCCGCTCATGTCGGCTTATGCGACGTGCGCCCCCGCCATGGCAAAACCAAGATCGCAAAGCCCGCGGCTGCCAGAGCAACGACAGTGAGTGCGCGCCAGGGCCAGGGGCCGAGCGCGTCAACAAAGGGAGGGACTCTTGCGGGGGGAGGATTGCCGAGGAAGCCAAAATTCATGCCGAACTCGAGATTCAGGGGAACGACTATCGCGAGATAGATTACGCTCACCACATAGACGCGCAAGAGGTCTTGCCAGTTAGGCCGGAAGCCGACCACCGCGAGGTCATAGACGGCGCAGGCAAGCACGATCGTGTGCTGCGCCCAGAACAACCAGAAGAAGGCGCCAGCCGGTCCAGTCGTCAGAGTCGGCTGAACAAAAGCCTGGGTAGTAAGCGCAAAGGTCCAAAAATAAGCCGTCGCTCTGAGCCAGCGATTGAGGGTAAGCAACGCAAGCGGCGCGATCAGGCTATTGAGTTCGCAGATATGCAGCGGCAGGCCGGACGGGAGGTCCAGCCCATCGCGGTACCACAACATGGTGTAACAGACGATCCAATACGCGATCGCGAAAACACTGAGCGCGCGCCGCAAGGCTGTTTTGCTGGTGTCGGACAGGGTACGGCCGATCCCAGCAAGGGCGGCGACCGCCAAAACGCAGACGAAGATGCTGACAAGATGCAGTCCGCTATAGGAAACGAACCTGTCCCATGGGCCGGCGAGAACCAGGTTGATCGAAGAAATGGTCATGTAGCGTCAGGCGGCCTGGCGGCATCGTGAACTGCGAATTTAGTCGGCCGATGTCCGCTTTGGGTCATGAGCAGACATCGGTGTGCGGATCGGACACGTCTGCTGTCCGCCCGTAAGCAGACATCTTCAGCCTCCGGATCGATGTCCGTTGAGTGCCATTTACGGACATTGGGCACATCTAAACCCGCCGCTTTGCGGTTCGCGGTCGTTCGATAGGAGAGGAAGACTTTCTCGCGGTGCGCGGTTTCAAGAACCTGCCATCTTGTTAGAAGATGCGGAATCGCCATGCGCCTGAATCAACTGGAGGGGCGTTGCCCGGATGGCGACCACTGCGAGTAATCCAGCGACGTGAAAGAAAAAGCGGCTCGCGCCTGTGATAGTGACGAGAGCCGCTGAACGCGAAACTTGAGATCTAACGATGCGCCCTAGCAGTTAACATTTT
>JASJEH010000013.1 GCA_030064755.1 Methyloceanibacter sp.
CGCGGGTCGTAGCCCACGGCATTGCCTTTGACGAGCGTGTCCTTCAACCACTCGGAGGGCTTCGCCTTCGGAATCTGAAGAACCTCGAAAAGGTCCGTATTGACCTGTTTCGGCGCTTGGAGAATGTAGCGCCCGTCCACGAACAACGCCGACCCGCTGTCGGTAACGATGGCGACGCCTGCCGAACCGGTGAAGCCGGTCAACCATGCCAACCGCTCTTCGCTGGGGGGCAGGAACTCGTTCTGATGTTGATCGCTGTGGGGAACGAGAAAGCCTTTGAGCCGCCGCCGCTTCAATTCCCGCAACAATGCCGTGACCCGGTCGCCGCTAGCCGCCGGAGCGCTGGCCTCATCGAACACTTGATACATGCGAAGCTTTGTAAGCCGAAGCGTCGCCGCCAATCAATCCAACAAAGTGCTTGCGTTGCGACGGCCAAGCAGCAGCGTCGCCCAACCGTCGAGAAGGATTCGCTTTTCTAGAACGAAGCCGAGCGAGGCGTATCGCGCCACAGTCGCCGCAGCTTGCGCGCCGGTGATCCCGGACAGAAGGACATAGCCGCCCGGCTGAACGATGCGAGCCATGTCGGGCGCGAGCTGGTAGAGCGGGCGCGCCAGGATATTGGCCATTATCAGATCGGGAGCGAGACGGAGTAGGGTCGGGTGGGACAGCCCCTCGGCAACGAGTAGATGGATGGACTGACGAACTCCCGCTTTGGCGGCGTTCTCTTCGGCAATGAGGACGGCGACGGGGTCATTGTCCGTGGCGACCACTGGCCGGTCGAATGCGAGCGCAGCGGCGATGGCGAGGATGCCAGTTCCGGTACCAATATCCAGAACCAGATCCGGGCGTCCCCTTTTTGCGAGTTGGTCGAGCGCAAGAAGGCAGCCCCGCGTGGTGGCGTGGTGCGCCGTCCCAAAGGCCTGGTCTGCGTCGATCTCAATCGTGAAGCGGTTTTGCGCGATCCTCTCCCGGTCATGACTGCCATGGATAACAAAGCGGCCCGCGCGGACAGGCCCCCGCTGCGCCTGGCTGATCTTCACCCAATTGGCGTCGGGGACTTCTTCAACGCGTAGGGCCGAGGTCTCCGTGCCATCGGCTGCGCTATCAATCAGCGCCTGAAGGCGGGTCGCATCCGGAGGGGAGTCGTAGAGCGCGGAAACCTCAAACAGCCCGTTGGGGCATTCGAAATAGCTGACGGAGAGTGCAAACGGGTCTCCCGCCGCGTTGAGTGCTTCGTCCAGCAGCTCGGCAATGCGCGCGGCGGTGCGCGGTTCGGCCTCCACGATCGCGCGATAGGTGCGTGAAGGCGAATCCTCACTCATTACGGTCTCCGTTTCGAGCGCCGACGACGGCATGCCATATCTCATCCACAGCCGGATCGATGACCCCGAGCTGGTTCAGATGCTCGCGGACATTGCGGATATAATCGTAGCTCGAGCCAGCGATCCCCTCGGCGATCAGGATCATGGCGGCGCGGGCATTGAGCGCCAGGCCGTCTTCGACGAGGCGTGGGCCATCGTAGATGTAGGTGCGCGCGGTGATGGCTTCATCTGGAAGGCGGACAGTGATGTCCGAAGCCTCGCAGGTCTCGCGTTCCGATAGATACGTCTCGACCTTTGACTGGTGGGTGTCGGGAAACTCGAAGGCGATGCCCCGGCACGGCTCGGCGCCGTCGTGCGCAGGCGCGAGGTTGAGTGTTAAGCCGGGTTGTGCATGGGTGCCCCAGCGCTCCAGCGATTTCTTGTTGAAGATGCGGCGATGCTCGGGCGCTGTGGCGTGCACCCTTTGAAGGCAGCCATACTCGGCTTCCCAGCCGTCCCACATGAGCGAGCCATAGCCGAAGAGCCACATAGCGCTCGTGTCACACCCGCTCGACGAAGGTGTCGACCACCTTCTTGCGGCCAGCCTTCTCGAAGTCGACCGTTAGCTTATTGCCATCGACAGCGGCGACGCGGCCATAGCCAAACTTTTGATGAAAAACCCGCTGACCAAGCTCGAGACCGGCGCCTTCCGCTGTACTGGCGGCCACCAGCGTGCCTTCGATCGTGATGGGCTCACGCCGGGGAGAGCTGTCGGACCTCTGACGGTTCGCGCGGGCCCGCCGCCATCCAGGTGTTTCGTAGTTACCGCTCGCGAACACCTCCTCGCTGTCGAATCGGCTGGGGCCGTAACCACGCAGTCCGTCGTCCTCCGCCACTTGGACATGTTCGTGCGGCAGCTCGTCGATGAAGCGTGAGGGAACGGCGGTCTGCCACATCCCGTAAGTGCGCCGGTTCTGAGCGAATGTGATCTTCGCATTCTTGCGCGCGCGGGTTAGGCCCACATGCGCGAGCCGTCGTTCTTCCTCGAGGCCGGAACGGCCCGCTTCATCCAGGCTGCGCTGATGGGGTAGGAGACCTTCGTCCCAACCGGGCAGAAACACCGTGTCGAATTCGAGCCCTTTGGCCGAGTGCAGCGTCATCAGATTGACTCGGTCCGTGCCTTCTTCGGTCGCCGCGTCCATCACCAGCGACACATGTTCCATGAATCCCGCGAGCGTATCGAACTCTTCCATGAAGCGGATGAGTTCTTTCAAGTTCTCCAAACGTCCTTCGGCTTGCTGTGAGCGGTCTGCCTGCCACATGCCTGTATAGCCAGACTCATCCAAGATCAGTTCCGCCAGCTCCGTATGCCGCATCGTGTCGACCATTGAGCGCCAGCGGTCGAAGTCGCCGATCAGCCCGGCCAATGCCCGACGTGGTTTGGGCTTTAGCTCCTCGGTTTCAACGATCAGCCGCGCTGCCTGAGTCAGCGGGATTTCATTAGCGCGCGCCAGCTGATGCAGCGACTTCAGCGTCGCCTCACCGAGACCACGCCGGGGCACGTTCACGATGCGCTCGAACTTGAGATCGTTGGACGGGTTGAGAGTCACGTCGAGATAGGCGATGGCGTCGCGGATTTCCTGGCGCTCATAAAAGCGCGGCCCCCCAATGACGCGATAATCGAGGCCGAGCGTGATGAACCGGTCTTCGAAGGCACGCATCTGAAATGACGCGCGTACGAGGATCGCAATTTCATTCAGGGCATGTTCTTGGCGTTGCAGCTGCTCGATATCTTCGCCAATGGCGCGCGCTTCTTCTTCATCGTCCCAGCAGCCTTGCACGATGACTTTCTCGCCATCGTCACCGTCGGTGTGCAAGGTCTTGCCGAGTCGCCCCTGGTTGTGGGCGATCAGGCCCGACGCGGCGCCAAGGATATGTGCCGTGGAGCGGTAATTCCGTTCGAGCCGTATGACTTTGGCGCCCGGAAAATCGGTCTCGAAGCGCAGGATGTTATCGACCTCGGCCCCGCGCCAGCCATAGATGGATTGATCGTCGTCGCCGACGCAGCAGACGTTCTGCGGCTCTTCGCCCTCTCGCTGGGCGAGCAGACGAAGCCACAGATACTGGGCAACATTCGTATCTTGATACTCATCGACGAGCATATAGCGAAAGCGCTGCTGATAGCGCGAAAGCACATCCGGATGGTCCTGGAATAGGCGCAGGTTCTCCATCAAGAGGTCGCCGAAATCAACGGCGTTCAAGTCCTTCAGGCGCCGCTGGTAGGCTTTATACAGATCGCGCCCCTTGCCGTTTGCGAAGCCGTAGCTCTCGCCATCGGGAACGCGCGTAGGTCTAAGGCCGCGGTTCTTCCAGCCATCGATCATGCTGGCGAGTACACGTGCCGGCCATCTTTTCTCATCGATGTTCTCCGCCGCCAGGAGCTGCTTGATCAGCCGAATCTGGTCATCCGTGTCGAGCACGGTGAACGAGGGCTTCAGGTCGACAAGCTCCGCGTGGCGGCGAAGGATTTTCACGCCGATTGCATGGAACGTTCCGAGCCAAGGCATTCCCTCAACGGCCCCGCCGATCAATTCGCTGACGCGCTGTTTCATCTCGCGCGCCGCCTTGTTGGTGAAGGTGACGGCCAGGATTTGACCCGGATGGGCGCGTCCCAAGCGGAGCAGGTGGGCGATGCGCGTCGTCAAAACCCGGGTTTTTCCGGTGCCTGCCCCGGCCAGGACCAAGAGCGGCCCGTCAAGCGTCTCGACAGCGTCGCGCTGCTCCTGGTTAAGCGCGTCTAGATAGCGCGCCGCGCCACGCCGCATGGCGCGCTGCGAGATCGGCAGCGTGTCAGCCGGAACGGCTTGTGATGCCTCTTCGAAACCTTCGCCCGGCGGAATGGTAGTTTCGGCGGCGCTTGTACGAATCTTGCCCATGTTCGGGCACTATAGCATTGCCCGAGCCCGCGACAGCCGGTGCGTGCCTATGTCCACCGGGGATCGGGGCGGTTCGTGCTTTGGGCGTGTGCGTACGAAATGCCACAGTAACGAAAATGTTGCGGCGCGAGACTTGCGGGCGGGAAAAAGCGGTGGCAAATGGGATGCACCGCTTGTTAACCATAATTTGGAGGTCGGGATGCTTCGTGTTTGGAAGGCGGGCTTCGCATTGCTTGGATTCTCAGTGCTGCTCTTTGGGGCCGTGGAACCGGCTGATGCGGGGTGCGAAATTGTGCGCGTCACCAACAGCGCCGAGTCGAAAGCAGCCGCTGCCAGGGCTGCCTACGCGACCGCTCTTCAAACCGCGGAGCAAGTCCGCCGCCGTCGGGGCTGGAGCTACGTCACGATGCGCCCGCGAAGGGTGAAGCCCGACCCGTTCTGGAAGGCCGTTCGTCCTGTTGTTACGCCCGACATGCTGCTGAAGCCCGACGTCGTAACACGCAAGACCTACGCGCAGTGCTGGAAGGGTGTCGTGGTGCCCTATGTGTGCACTGCGGGGGCCACAGCCTGCGGCAATTAGCAAGCCCCTCCGAGAGAGCCCCATGCGCAGGATTGGGGTCTCCTGGGAGCGAGAACTAGACTGAATTTGTTCAGGATCTCGGTTTAGACTGGGGGAATGTCGACAGTCACAGCCGCCGTACCGCTTTGCGACCAGGCCTCTTCCGAGGCAATGGAGGCCCTTTTTGCGCGGTTTTCTGCGCGTTTTGGCGACCGATTCTCACGGAGCGAGGCGCTTCGCGACCAGCATGCCAATACGCTGACTTGGCTCAAGATTCAGGCCCCCGACGCAGTTCTGTTCGCCGAAACGACCGACGAGGTCTCGCATGCCGTCGCGGCCTGCGCTGCAGCGGGCATACCCGTGATTCCCTTCGGGGTTGGCAGCTCGCTTGAGGGCCAGCTGAATGCGCCATTCGGCGGCCTATCCTTGGACGTCTCCCGCATGAATCGGGTTCTTGCCGTACATGACAAGGACCTAGACTGCATGGTACAGGCCGGGGTCACCCGCAAACAGCTCAACGAGCACCTGAGGGATACCGGTCTGTTCTTTCCGGTAGATCCAGGCGCGGATGCGAGCCTTGGTGGCATGGCTGCGACGCGCGCGTCTGGCACCAACGCCGTGCGTTACGGCACAATGCGGGATGCGGTGCTGGGCCTTACCGCAGTGCTCGCCGACGGCCGGATCGTGAAGACAGGCGGGCGGGCCCGCAAATCGTCCGCCGGCTACGACCTCACGCGGTTGCTGGTCGGCTCCGAAGGCACGCTCGGCGTCATCACCGAGCTAACGCTAAAACTGTTCGGTATCCCCGAGACCATCCTAGCGGGCGTTTCGACATTCCGGACGCTTGAGGGCGCCTGCAACGCGACCATCGCGGCCTTGCAGATGGGACTGCCGCTCGCCCGTATCGAACTCTTGGATGAGGTCCAAGTGCGCGGCTGCAACGCGTATTCGAAACTGTCGCTGCCCGAGCAGCCGACGTTGTTCTTGGAATTCCATGGGAGCGAGGCTAGCGCGCGAGAGCAAGTGGAGATTTTCTCGGAGATCGCGCAAGGCGAGGGCGGCGGCGCCTTGGAATGGGCCGCGCGGCCCGAGGATCGCAGTCGGCTATGGCAGGCCCGCCACGACGCTTACTGGGCGGCGAAGGACCTGCGGCCCAGGACCGATTTGATTGCGACCGATGTCTGCGTACCGATCTCGGGCCTGGCGGCCTGCGTCATGGAAACGAAGCAGGACATAGACCGCCTGGGGCTGATCGCTCCGATTGTCGGCCATGTGGGGGACGGCAATTTTCATGTGATGCCGCTGATCGATTCCGCCTCGGCGGAGGAACTGGATCGGGCCCAGGAGTTTTTGGACCGGTTGGCCGAGCGGGCACTACGGTACGAGGGGACCTGTAGCGGCGAACACGGTATCGGTCAGGGTAAGATTCGCTATCTGGTTGCGGAGCATGGCGAGGGTGTTGATGTGATGATTGCCTTAAAAAAGGCACTCGATCCATTGAATATCCTGAATCCTGGCAAGATTTTTGCTCTAGATGTGTAAGTGTTTACCGCAAAGGCCCTGAATGGTTTGCGGTAATGTTGAGAGGAACGGCGTACGCGGCAATTGGCTCATTGTTTTTCCAAGGGCTTTAGCCTCTTGTTCTGCACGGGGATCCTGCGCCACCACACCCAGCCTTAGGCAGAGAGATCGGTGAATTCGTTTCTGCTGACATTGACGGCACTGGTCATATTGGTGCTGAGCGCGCTATTCGCGGCGCCACTCTTCATCGATTGGAACGACTATCGTCCTGCGATCGAAGCGCAGATGACCAAGCTCGTAGGCCGGCAGGTCAAGGTGGACGGCCAGGTCCATCTCGTCGTGCTTCCAGCTCCCCAGCTCAAGTTCGACGACATCAAGGTGGCCAATGCTGACGGCAGTTTGAATACGCCGTTTCTTGAAGCCAAGGTTCTTGAGGCCAAGCTCGACGTGGGGACGCTGCTGACCGGCAAGGTTGAGGCTCATCAGCTTACGATCGTCGACCCTACGCTTCGGCTTCGGCTTGACGGCGATGGCGGAGGAAACTGGAGTGATCTCGGACCGCTGAAGTTGGGGGCATCGTTCGTGCCGACCGATGTTCTTCTCGACTCGGTGCGCTTCACCGGCGGCACGCTTGAGCTTGAAACGAAGAGCGGTGGCACCTTCGTGTTCAACAATATCGACGGGGAGGCGAGCGCCTCCTCACTCGCAGGCCCTTACAAGGTTGTGGCGAGCTACGACTTCGAGGAGCGGCCCCAGTCGATCAAGTTCTCGACCGGCATCATCGACGACAGTGGCACGTTCCGAGTGAGGACGGCGCTGCGCGATCCCGATCGCTCGGCAGCATATCAGCTCGATGGCAAGGTCTGGGGCATGCGCGCGGTCCCCGCCTATGAGGGTGATTTCGTCATGCGCGTCTCGAACTTCGAGGCGTTGAGCGCCAACGAGCCTCCGCAAGGCGATGGCGAATCCGATGCTGCTCCTGTCAGCGACGTCGTTGCGGAATTGGCAATCGAGGAGGCAGCGCCGCGCAGCCTTCGTGACGCGGCGTCCTTCCTCGAAGTGAAGGGGCCGCTCAGGGTCTCGCCCGATCGTGCCGAGCTCACTGGTTTCGAGTTGACTCTTGACGCATCGGGACGGCCGCAAATTCTCAAGGGCGATGTCGCGCTCGACTTCCGGCCCCCCTTCAAGGCAGACGCGACTCTAGCGGCCCGCTGGGTCGATTTCGATGCCCTATTCGGCGCTGCGCCC
The DNA here is from genome assembly GCA_030064755.1 of Methyloceanibacter sp. Taxonomy (GTDB): domain Bacteria; phylum Pseudomonadota; class Alphaproteobacteria; order Rhizobiales; family Methyloligellaceae; genus Methyloceanibacter. Next base: position 7,566 of record JASJEH010000013.1, read on the forward strand.
AGTAAAGACCGCTCAGCTCCCGCCGCAGTCGTGCGCATGTTCGCCGACTGGGTTTTGGATGAGGCTGCCAAAGTTGGGCAGGGCACGCTCTCTCTTGATGTCGAACAGGCCGGCCTCGGCGGCGATCTCGCAGGCGGTCTCGCGATGAAGCTTGCGAGCGCGGATGGTGGCGTTTCCATTGAAAAGCTGATTGCGACCCTCCCTGGCGAGAATCGAGTCTCGGCCTCTGGTTCGTTGCGTAAGGGTGAGTCCGGTCCGGTCTTCCAAGGGCCAGCGGAGATTGACGGCTCGGGTTTGCGCGCACTGACCCGCTGGGCCGCCGGCGATCGTGCGATCACGGGGCAGGCCTTCGTCGGTGATTTCTCGCTATCCGCAGACGCGAAAGTTGGCGAGGGCGAGGTCGTTCTATCCAATGCCAAAGGCACCGTAAGCGGGACGCCTTTCGGCGGGAGCTTTCTCCATAAAGCGGGCGAAACCAGCCTCATAAATCTCGATCTCAAGAGCGACCGACTGGATCTGCGCGAAACGCTCAATGGTGAGTCTATTTGGGCCGCGTGGTTGCCCGCGGAGAACGGCGAGGCGGGTTCGCAAAGCACGTCGGAAGGGGCGCGGCTTCTCAAGCAGCTTGGTGGTGACGAAGTCTATGCGCGTCTTGAGATCGGCGAACTGCTCCTGCCAGACATTGCGCCAGGTCGGCTGGATGCGAAGCTCTCCCTTAAGGGTGGCGATCTAGACGTCCAGTCTCTTGCCTTTGTAGCGCCGGGCGCCATGACCCTTGATGGAAAGGGAAAGATCGCCAGCGTCGCGGACAAGCCTTCCGGCCAGATCGATCTGTCTCTGCAGGCGCAGAGTACGGACAGTTTACGGGCACTTGCGGGCATGGTCGGCTTCAATGATCGCGTAGTGAAGTCGAAGCATCTCTCTGCTTTGGCGCCGTTCGACGTTACGGCGGCGTTCGTTGCAGAGCGCGATGGGGAAGTGACGGACGCATCGCTCCAATTGAACGGTCAGGTGGGCGGCTCGAACCTCGCACTCCTCGGAAAGGCAAAGGGCACGCTGGCGAAGGCCCGCGATGCTGAGATCGATATCGTTGGTAGCGTCACGGGCGACCGGCCGCAGGCGCTGCTCGTGCTGCTATTCCCGGACCTACCGCAGGACCGCCTGGCCGAGGCGGCAGGCGCGCAAGGCACGTTGTCGCTTGAGTTGAAGGGTGTCCCGAGCCAAAAACTCTCTGGGCGCGCCGCGCTTGAGACTGCGGTTCTGCGGCTCGCGTTCGAGGGGATGGGTGCAGTGCCGAAGGACGGTACGACGCTCAACGGCTACGGCTCGGTCTGGACGGAGGATGCGAGTCTGGCGTTGCCACTGCTGGGACTGGATCCGCCACCAAGTGCGCATGGTGTGCCGCTCTCAGTCAGTGCGAATGTCGCCAGTGAGAACGACAAGATCGACTTGGAGCAGATCAAGGCCACCGTCATGGAGCGGCCGATTGAAGGGGATGCCCATTTCAACCGCAAAGATGACGTCACAGCGTTTGATATTAGGGCGACAGCCGAACGCATTTCGCTTCCTGCTCTCATGGGCCTTCTCGTCGCCTGGGAGCGGGCTGAGTCGACGGAAGAGATGCTGGGCGCCGTCGATGGCGAGGCGGCCATGGTCTGGCCTGCCCGCGGCCTCTCCCTTGATCTTCTGGATAAGGCCGAGGGGACACTGATACTGAGCGCCACAACGCTGTCGCTTGGCAAACCGTTTCAGGTTTCCGACGGTAAGATCAAGGCAAAGGTCGATCGCGGCAAGCTGGCCATCGAGTCCCTCGACGGTGCGCTGTTCGGCGGAACGCTCGCCGGATCGGCTACGCTGGCGCCGCGCGGGAGCGGGGCCAAGCTGACCGCTAAAGCGAATCTCAAGCAAGGCGACCTGAGCGAGATGACGGAAGCCGTGACCGGATCGTCACTTGCGAAAGGCACTTTCGATCTGTCTTTCGATGTGACGGGTGATGGACTGAGCCCGCCCGGCATTGTCGCTGATCTCGGTGGTCAGGGCGAGCTGACGCTCGGAGCAGGCGAACTCACGTCGTTCACCGCCGAGCCCTTGCGCAAGATTGCGGCGAAGGCCGCGGCAAGCAATGAGGTCGCGACCAAGGAGCAACTCGACGCGGATGCCGAGAGAATCCAAGGCGAACTGAAGGAAGGGCGCTATGCCTATGAGTCGGAGACCTTGGACTTCGAGGTGAAGAACGGCACCATGCGCTTTGCCCCGGCGAGCTTGTCGAGCAAAGGCGTCGACACCGCGCTTAAGACTTACGTGGATCTTGTTGGCCTCCAACTTGATAGCGAATGGCAGATGCGGCTGACAACGGCGCGCGCGACGACCGTGCCGCCGCTAACAGTGGTCTTTGCAGGACCGCTCGATGCCGCAGAGAGGATCTCGCCGGCCGTCGGGACGGCGGCCATTGAGAACAAGATGACGATCGATCGCCTGCGGGAGGATGTCGAGCGGCTGGAAAACCTGGATGTATCGGGCGGGCGTGCGCCCGGGACTACACAGTCTGATGCGGCTGCCAAAGAGGCCGCCGCAAAGGAAGCAGCAGCCAAAAAGGCTGCAGCCAAGGAAGCCGCAGCCAAGGAAGCAGCGGCCAAGGAGGCAGCAGCCAGAGAGAAAGCAGCAAAAGCTGCCGCCGAAGCCGAAGCAAAAGCCGCAGCGGAGCGTGCCGAGGCTGCGCGCATCGCTGCCGAGAAAGAGGCTGCCGAGAAGGCTGCGCGTGAACGGGCCGAAGCCGAAGCGCGTGCGGCCGCACAGAAGGCGGCAGCCGAAAAGGCCGCCCGCGAACAGGCCGCAAGGGACGCTGAGGCTGCCGCACAGCGTGCCGCCGCCAAGCGGGAAGCCGCGGAAAAAGCCGCAGCTGCTGAGGCTGCCAAGGAAAAGGCCGAAGCGGAGGCTCGCGCAGTTGCCGAGGAGCGTGCGGCTGAAGAAGCGCGTGCCGCGGCGGAGGCCCGCGCCGCAGCCGAGGCAAAAGCGGCGGCGGAGCTAGAAGCGGCGAAGCGCGCTGCAGCCGAAGCTCAAGCTGCTGCGCAGAGGGCGGCTCAAGAACGGGCGGCTGCCGAAGCGCGTGCCGCTGCCGAAGCAAAGGCCGCCGCGGAAGCAAGAGCCGCCGCCGAACAAGCTGCAAAGGAACGTGCGGCGGCGGAGGCCCGTGCGGCGGCGGAGCGTGCGAAGCGGCAACGTATCGAGGCTGAGGCCAGGGCCGCAGCTGCCGAAGCCAATGCTACCGCGTCAATTCCAGAGGAGTTCTTTCCGCCGCTGCCGACGCATGCGCCCGCGAACGACAATGCCGCATCGGGTGATCCAATTGGGGAGCTTCTCGATGGCGAGGCTGTGGCGGAAGATGCCGAAGAAGAAGCGGCGCCCGTGGTTACGCCATCGCCGCGCCAGCGCCGCCGGGCCTCACGCAGGTCGCGGCGTGAACAGTGGCGGCAGAGATATGGTCCCTTTGGCGGGGGCATGTTCGGAGGCCGCTAGCGCCAGCCGCCAAGAATTCTGTCACGACGGATCGTTTCCTCGGTCAGCCTTCATGCGTTCCAGCACATAGAGCCTCAGCGCGGCGGACAGGCTAGTCCCATCGCCCCGCGCCGTCCGGTCCTGATCGATCTCGCTGACAAGACTCGCGATCGACTTGCCTTGGCGCTTGGCCAGGCCCGCCAGCGCGTCCCAAAACGGCTCTTCTAGGGACACGCTGGTCCGGTGCCGCGCGATGGTCAGCGAACGCTTGTTGCGGGCCTTGTTGTGGACCTTGGCCATACCGTCGACGTCATCACTTCTTCGGAGCGACCATCTCTTCAGGGCGGACAAGCCTGTCGAAGTCCTCTTCTGCCACATGGCCGAGCCGCACCGCTTCTTCCTTCAGCGTGGTCCCATTCTTATGGGCCGTCTTGGCTATCACGCTGGCATTGTCGTAGCCGATATGGGGCGCAAGCGCCGTGACGAGCATGAGGGAGCGCTCCATGTGCTCTGTGATCCGCTCCCGGTTAGCCTTGATGCCAACCACGCAGTTGTTGGTGAAGCTGTCCGCAACGTCAGCCAACAGACGAACGGACTGGAGCAGCGCATAGGCGAGCACGGGTTTGAACACGTTGAGTTCGAAATGCCCTTGGCTACCTGCAAAGCTCACCGTGGTCTCGTTGCCGATGACGCGGGCGCAGACCATTGTGACAGCCTCGCACTGGGTCGGATTGACCTTGCCCGGCATGATCGACGAGCCCGGCTCATTCTCTGGAAGCAGCAATTCGCCAAGGCCGGAGCGCGGCCCCGAGCCTAGCAAGCGGATGTCGTTGGCGATCTTGAACATGGCGGTCGCGACGGACGTCAGCGCGCCATGGGTAAACACATAAGCGTCGTTGCCCGCCAGCGCCTCAAACTTGTTCTCGGCCGGCACGAAGGGCAGCTTTGTCAGCTCCGCCATCTTGCGGGCGAAGATGTCCGCGAAGTCAGGGTGACTGTTCAGCCCGGTGCCAACCGCCGTACCGCCTTGGGCCAGCGCATAAAGGCCGGGCAGGGTCAGTTTCAGCCGCTCGATCCCTGATTCGATCTGGGCCGCATAACCGCCGAACTCCTGTCCCAGGGTCAATGGCGTAGCATCTTGCATGTGGGTTCGGCCGATCTTCAGAATGTCCTGAAAGGACTCAGCTTTTTCCTTGAGAGCGGCGAAGAGCCTAGATAGGGCGGGGTCCAGCCGGTAGACGATCTCTTCAGCGGCAGCCACATGCATGGCCGTCGGAAAGGTATCGTTCGACGACTGCCCCATATTGACGTGGTCATTCGGATGAACCGGCTTCTTCGAACCCAACTCGCCACCGAGCAGCTCGCTGGCCCGGTTCGCGATGACCTCGTTGAGATTCATATTCGTTTGAGTGCCGGACCCGGTCTGCCAGACCACGAGGGGAAAATGCCCGTCCATCTTGCCGTCGATGATCTCCGTCGCTGCCGTGGCGATGGCCTCCGCCAGCTTGGGATCCAGGCGTCCGAGCTCCTGATTGGTCAGGGCGGCCGCCTTCTTGACCAGCGCCATCGCGCGGATCATGGGCTGCGGCATTCGCTCGTCGCCGATCCGGAAGTTTCGGCGCGAACGCTGGGTTTGCGCGCCCCAGTAGCGGTCGCCGGGGACCTCAATCGGCCCAAATGCGTCCGTTTCCGTGCGCGGTGCGGACGTAGATTCGGGGGCGTCGGCTGCGGACATGAGCGAGATTTCCTTTTTGTAACTTGGAGGTTGGTCGCCGAGCGGGTTTCTGGGATCCTTGGACCTGCCGCGACCGGACAATCGGAGCCACCGGACAATCGATGTCTAAGGCTATACCATTGCGGTGAGGGATGAGAGAACCTGGGATGTTGCGAAGTTTGCCAAGGCGGATGTCTTGGCATCTGGGCAAGGCCGCCTGACGAAGAGCGGCCCGCCCAGAGCATCGTGCGAAAAAGTGGGTACCGGTTTTTCGCAAATTGCGATGCGATATCAAAACGCTAGAGCACGGGTTCTGATTCGGTCAGAACGCAACGTGCTCTAGCAAGGAGGGTGTGTGACGGCGGCGTCGACACAGATTGTGCTGCCTCAGTCGAAGACAGTGCAAGCTTGCGAAACCTATGCAAGGTTCGCGGCCGTGTTGGTCTGCGTCATCGGCGAGGTCGTGCTCGCCACTTGGATCGGCATCATCCCCGAAGGCGTCATGCCGAGCCTCGCCGGCATCCCGCCTATTGCCGCTCTCGGCATTATCTTGGCCGGGCTTGGCCTTCTGAGTTTCACATTCAGGCGCGTCCGTTTCGTCGCCCGGACCATAGGTCTCGTTCTGGCACTGTTTGGCTTGCTGATGTTCGGACAGGGTGCGCTCGGCGATCTCGGCCTGGACACTTTCCTGATCCCCGATGAGGTCGCGAAGCAGGCGGCGTTTCGGGACGACTTCTCTCTCGCGCAAACCATGCCCGTGCCTGCCGTCCCTGTGCCTCAGGGAACATCGCCCGGCATCGTGCTGGCGCTCATCTTATTTGGCGTGGCCTTGTTCTATGCCGAGCACCGCCGGCTGGCGCCGTCTGTCCTCAGTCAGGTGCTGACGCTCGTTTTGCTGGCGCAGGTGCTGCTTGTGGTGACCGGCGCGGCTTATGGCGTCGACATGTCGGGCGATCCCTTTCCATTCATGCGCCTAACGGTCTATGGCGTGCTCGCGATTGCTTTGCTTGCCACGGGCCTGATCGCTGCATCCCCGGAAAGCGGCGTAGCCTCCGCGATCTTTGAGCAGTCTCCGGCCGGCGAAATGCTCCGCCGGCTTCTACCGGGCATCCTCGCGGTCCCACCAGTCCTAGGTTGGTTCGCGCGGCAGGCGGAGGTTTACGAAGTTTACGATAGCGCCGCGACCCTTGTGATCTTTGCCGTCGCCAGCATTGTCGTGTTGGCCGTGTTTGCCTGGACGGCATTGGGCGCAGTGCGCCGCGCCGACAGCGGCCGACAGGTGGCGCTCATGGACCTGCGCGGACAGCGCGAATGGCTCTCGACGACGCTGGGTTCCATTGGCGACGGTGTTATAGCGACCGACCCAAATGGGAGCGTCCTCTTGCTCAACAGGGTGGCCGAAGATCTGACAGGCTGGCCGGCTGCGGAGGCGAGGGGACGTCCGATCTGGGTCGTGTTTCGCGTTGTCGACGAAGAAACCCGCAAACCTGTCGACGATCCCGCGCTTAGAGCCTTACGCGAACGCGAAGTGTCGCGCATGGAGTCCGGCGCCATGCTCATCACCCGCGACAGCAAGGAATTGCCCGTGGAGCATTCCGGCGCGCCGATCATCGGTCAGGATGGCTCTCTCGCCGGCGCAGTGCTTGTGTTCCGTGACGTAACCGAGCGGCGGCGGGCAGCGCAGCGCCAGACCATGCTGGTCGGCGAGCTGAACCACCGCGTGAAGAATGTGCTCGCGATCGTTCAATCGCTCATGCAGGCCAGCCTGCGCCAGGCGAAGGACCCGACGACGCAAACCATGGCGCGCACCTTGGCGGAGCGTCTGCGGGCTCTGCACCGCGCGCACGACCTGCTTCTTGAGTCGCAGTGGTCCGGCGCAAGCTTGAAGGCCATGGTGGAGCGGGAACTCGAACCCTATCGGCGCGAAGGCGGCCCCAAGGTCGTGATCAAGGGGTCGGACGTGCTCCTGCCGCCGCAATGCACCTCCATTCTCGCCATGACCCTGCACGAGCTCGCGACCAACGCGGTCAAATACGGCGCGCTATCGCAGAATGACGGGCAGCTGAATGTCGCTTGGAAGAAGCAGCGGCGAAATCGGCTCCTGCTGGTGTGGGAGGAAAAGGGCGCCCCGACCGTGCCGAAGCCTTCGGCCCGCAAAGGATTTGGCACGCAGCTTATCGACCAAGGCATCCGCCACAATCTCGGTGGTGAGACGAAGACGGAGTTCCGCAAGGCGGGACTCTACGTGGAGCTCAGCGTGCCTCTAACGCCCTCCAATGAGCCCCGGGCCAAGCCGGACGCTGTGCACGCGCCGGCGGCATAGCGGCGGGCCACACTCCCCATCGTCATCCTCGGACAAACGCTCAAGCAGGCCGCTAGGCCGATAGCGTAAACAATCAAGCGCTCAAGTAGGCCGCTAGGCCGGTAGCGCAAACAAACAAGCGCTCAAGCAGGCCGCTAGGCGGTGGGGCCACCTCGCCCATTCTCTGACTCGTCATTGCCGGGCTTGACTTGAGCCTGTACTCGGGCCGGCGGAGCCGGACCCGGGTGGCAATCCATACCGCCGGCCTCTCAGGTGTCGCCGAGGTCACGGCGTGGATGCCCCGGTCGAGCCGGGGCATGACGAAGGAAGAGATTGCGGCCCCGCCCTCAAGCAGGCCACCCGTCCTCAAGCAGCGAAGCGGCAGGACGTACAAGAAAGTCCGGTAGGGCCGAGAAGCGCCACGCCCGACTGCTACTCCAGAACGCTGATCTCCTCATTGGCGTGCCTGAGACGTTCGGAGAACTCGCGGGTCAGATTCCCAAGAATTGTGATCATCACGTTGGGATGTTCTTCGGCAAGTTCGTGTAGCTCTTCGACGCCAAGGCCGTAACAGATCACCTTCTCGTTTGCGATCACGTCTGCGGAGCGCTTGCCGCCATCGAGAAGAGCCATCTCACCGAAGGTGAGGCCTGGTCCGATAGAGGCGACCCGCTTATGCCGTCCCGGCTTATGGTGGAGCCGGATTTCGACGCTGACCGTTCCGCGTGCCAGGACGAAGAAAAGTTTGGCAGGGTCTCCCTCCCGCATAATGACGTCGCCCTTCTCAAAGACGAGAGGCCTTACGATTCCCTCGACCAGCCGGCACTCTTCGGGCGACAGGCCATCAAACAGGTTGATTTGGTTTAGCGAAAACTTGGTGCCGACACTGGAGCCCTTGCCAGCAATAAGCTGATCCTCGCACCATTCCAGCGCCGCGTCCGCATCGCGGAATTGGCGCAATGCGTGACCTTCCTCCGTCTCGGCGAGCGCGCGGGTCAGGCGGTCGAGTGAGCCCTCCGTGTCGACGGACGCAAAGACCAGTTCCGTGCCGCTACCCGCCATGGCTCGGACTGCCCGGCCGATGAGTTTGCAGGCGGCATTATCCGCATGGTGTACGCGCTTGAAGTCCACGACCAGATACTTCGCGTTCTTGGAAAGGTCTGTCAGCTTGCGCAAGAGCTGCTCGGTCGAGCCGAAGAAGAGGGCCCCTTGCGCCTCGAGTACAGAAACTTCGTGTCCTTCCTCCGCGAGCAGTGTGCGTTCTTCCAGCGTCCGCAAGCGGTTCGAACGAACTAGATCGGCCCGATAGTCCCGGCGCAGCACGCTGCGGACATTGGTGTGATTGTAGAATGCATGGAGTTGGAATTCGCGCGACATGTCCTGGCATACGGCGATGCCCTTCACGCTATTGCCTTGCGTGTCTATGGGCGGAGCGTAAACGCAGATTCCAATCTGGCCGGGAATCGCTGCGATAATGCAGCCTGACACACCGCTCTTGGCTGGCATGCCAACTTCATAGGCCCACTCACCCGCGTAGTCATACATGCCGCAGGAGTTCATCACCGTAAGCACGTCGCGCACGTGCTGAGTGTCGAAGATCTGATGATCCGTGATGGGATTGGTTCCGTCATTGGCGAGCGTAGCCGCCATAGTCGCGAGGTCGCACGCGGTTACGCTCAGAGCGCACTGTCGGAAGTAAAGCTTGAGGACATCCTCCGGGTCGTGCTCGATCATCGCCGTGTTCAGCATCATGTATGCGATGGCGCGGTTGCGGTGTCCCGTGGCGAGTTCCGACCGATAGACGTCTTCGTCGATCTCAATCTTGCGGCCGGCAAGGCTCGAAAAGAGCTCCAGCATGTTGTTGGTGCGCTGCTCTAACGACGCGCCCTGCATCATTTCTGCGATCGCGATCGCGCCGGAATTCACCATCGGATTGAAGGGGCGGTTTGCGGCCTCGTCGAGCACGATGGAGTTGAACGCCTCGCCCGTCGGCTCCACACCGACTTGCTGTAAGACGCGCTGTCGCCCATGGTGCTGCAGCGCGTAGCCATACATGAATGGCTTAGACACCGACTGGATCGTGAAAGGGGCGCGCGCATCGCCCACGGTGTAGAGCTGCCCATCCACGCTGGCGATGGCAATACCAAAGAGGTCAGGGTCAACCTTGCCGAGTTCAGGGATGTAGTCTGCGGGTCTGCCGCCTTCGATTTTAGACACACGCGCGTGGATTTCGTTCAGATAGTCTTGGATTGGGGCAAGGGCACCACTGTCCGCGCTTGGCGCTGCACGGAAAAGGTCTAGTTTGTTCAATAAGGTCCCCCCAGTCGATGCGTGACGCGGCATCCGTAGAGCATCAATCAGGAATCATGCCATGTCGACCTGCACGGTAATCCGACCACTGAGGGCCTTCGCACATGCAAAATTTGAACAATGCTTAGGCAATTCGCGCGCACGATCGCCTAAGCAATTGGCTACTTCTTACGGAACTTGTCCAGCTGCACGACCTCGGCCGGTGGCCGCGCCATAACCACTTCCACGGTTTCCGTTTCGCCAGTCTCTTCCGCCGGCGGCTCGGCGGGCGGACGATCATCGGATTGGTCCGCAACCACATCCGGCAACGCTGACGCCATATGCTGGCGGGCAGAATCGTTCGCTGCGCCCGGCTTCCCGAACTGGAGGCCGAACTGCGCGGACGGATCGTAGAACGCTTTGACCGAGTCGAAGGGTATAACCAGCCGCTCGGGCACATTGGCAAAGGATAGCTTCACCTCGAAGCGCTCATCCGAGACAAACAGATCCCAAAACTGGTACTGGAGAACAACGGTCATCTCCTCCGGGTACTGTTCCTTCAAGCGCTTGGAGATAGAAACGCCCTCGGCACACGTATCGAAAGCGATATAGAGATGGTGCTCGCCCGGGAGTCCGTCGCGCTGGACTTGGGTGAGCACGTCGCGAACCACGCCGCGCAGCGCGTCTTGCGTCAGAAGATCGTATCGAATTCCATCGTCTGCCATGTAATGGCGCCGCTCCATTTTTTGGCAACGTAGGCAGTCACCCCGTCTAAAGTGGAGGGCTTCTGTTGCCCGGTGCCCTCCGAAACCGCGCCTAGCCTCTGCGAGGAAGCTAGGACTTTAATTTAGGCTGTCGCGCCGCATTACGCAGCGAGACGTGCCTCCGCATAGTTGTCATTGGCAACTATTAGGTTTGGCCCGATAACGGCGGATACCATGCCGAGCGAAAGTACGACCTTTACACCCTCGTCGATCCTATTTCGGCCCCGCCACGTTTCAGTGCTAACTCGCTAATGCCGCAAATCCCAGCTTGCGCAAATCTTAAGTTACGCATTTGCAGTCAGGAACTGAAACCTGGTGGAGCCGCCGGGTACCGCCCCCGGGTCCGAATGGTTTATTACGTCAACCGTTTATCGCCATAGTCAGCCGAAGCCGACACCACATATATAAGCCTCAAACGCGTTAATTGAAAGATCGGGAGGTGGATAACTCCCGATCTTCACCGCCTGAATTGGCTTGTCGGACAGTGGGTTGGCCGAGTGACCGGATGCGCTAGTCGCGCTTCATCTTGAGAATGCGGCCCGTGGTGGCGTCCACATGCATCTCGATGTCGTCGCCGCGGGCGTCTTCGCCCTCAACTTCCCAGATGTTCCTTCTGCGCTTGTATTCGATCTCTTCGAGGTCGACGATACCGCGGTCGAAGGCCATCTGCCGAACACGCTCGATGCTGACGCTTTGAGCAAAAGCGGCGGTGGATGTGAAAGCGAAAACGGAACAGGCCGCAAGGCCGAGGACAACTGTCAGAACACGCATTGAATGCTCCTTCTACAAGGTCTATCGACAAAGTAGCGAGCCCGGCTGGTGAGTCTCGGCGTTCCGGACCGAAGCAATTATAGGGACACACTGACGTTGCGCCAATATCTCGATCTTCTCTCCCAAGTCCGCCATGAGGGTCTTCGCAAAGAGGACCGCACGGGTACTGGGACGCTGAGCCTGTTCGGGGCGCAGATGCGCTTCGATCTGAGCGAGGGCTTTCCCCTCGTGACCACCAAGAAACTGCACGTGAAATCGATCGTTCACGAGCTTTTGTGGTTCCTGCAAGGGTCCACCAATACACGGTATTTGAAGGAGCACGGCGTCACGATCTGGGACGAGTGGGCGGACGAGAACGGCGATCTAGGGCCCATCTACGGTAAGCAGTGGCGTTCATGGCCAACTCGCTCGGGCGGCGAGGTGGATCAGATCGCGGCGTTGGTCGAGGGCATTAAGCAGAATCCCGATTCGCGGCGTCATATCGTCAGCGCCTGGAATGTGGGTGAGATCCCCAACATGGCGCTCCCGCCCTGCCACTGCCTCTTTCAGTTCTATGTCGGCGACGGGCGCCTGTCCTGCCAGCTCTACCAGCGCTCGGCGGACATTTTCCTCGGCGTGCCCTTCAACATCGCCTCCTATGCGCTGCTCACGCATATGGTTGCGCAAGTCACGGGACTAGAACCCGGAGATTTCGTGCACACATTCGGAGATGTGCATCTCTACCTGAATCACGTCGATCAGGCCGACGAACAGCTGTCGCGCGCGCCGCGGTCCAGGCCACGCCTTGAGATGAATCCCGAGGTCAGCTCGCTGTTCGACTTCGTCTACGACGATTTCAAGATTGTCGACTACGACTCCCATCCGGCGATTCGTGCGGAGGTGGCTGTGTGACCGAAACCATGCGCGGTGCTCGACCGGCCATCGCCTTGGTCGTCGCCATGGGGGCAAACCGCGCCATCGGCCGTGATGGAGATCTGCCCTGGCGGCTACGGTCCGACATGAAGTTTTTTCGCAGCGTGACCATGGGAAAGCCCATCGTCATGGGTCGGCGAACCTTCGAGTCGCTCCCGCGGGTGTTGGACGGGCGCCTCAACGTTGTCCTCACGCGCGATCCTACATTCTCTGAGCCGGGTGTTGTGGCCGTTGCCAGCCTGGAGGCTGCGCTTAAGGCCGCCAAAGCCTGGGCCGCCGAGGAGGGGGCCGACGAAATCGCGGTAATCGGAGGTGAGGGCGTCTTCGCGGCGGTTTTGCCGCAGGTGGATCGCATCTATCTGACCGAGGTCCAGGCGGCCCCGGAAGCGGATACTTGGTTTCCGGCGTTGGAGCCTGGTGAATGGCGGGAGGTGTCGCGCGAAGCTTTTGAGGCAGGTCCGAAAGACGATCACGACTTCAGCATCGTGGTCTTGGAGCGCGTTTGAGCGATTAGCGCGGCCTTCGATTGCGTGGGCCCAGCGACTGCCTTATATAACCATCGACTTCGTGTCGCGGTTCTGCCACTTGGTGCGCCTAACTCCCCTGCGACGGGCGCGGCCAAAATCGGGCGGTTTCGCGCGACAGCCCCCTCAGAAATCAGGACGAGAAACATATGCCTTGGAGCAATCAGAGCGGCGGTGGCGGCAATAACGGGCCTTGGGGTCCGAGGCCCGGCGGTCCCGGCGGCGGCGGCCAGCAGCCCGATCTGGAGGATATTCTGCGCAAAAGCCAAGACAAGCTGCGCCAAGCAATGCCCGGCGGCGGCGGTGGTTGGCTGCTACCGGGTGTACTGGCCGCGCTTGTTGCCGTTGTGATCGGCTTCTTTGGCTTCTTTGTCCGCGTAAACACGGACGAACTCGGTATCGTGCTGCGTTTCGGCGAGTATGTCCGGCAGCTTCCTCCAGGGCTGCATGTCCGTCTGCCCTATCCCATCGAAGAAGTTCTGCTGCCGAAGGTCACCCGGGCCAACCGGACTGAGATCGGCATGCGCACCGCGCAAGGCGGCGGGCTTTCGGCACGGGATGTGCCCGAGGAAAGCCTCATGCTGACGGGCGACGAGAACATCGTTGATATCGACTTCGTCGTGGTTTGGAAGATCAACGACGCACCTGACTATCTGTTCAAGATCCAAAACCCGGAAGGCACCGTGAAGGACGTGGCCGAAAGCGCCATGCGCGAGATCGTCGGCCAAAGTGATATTGAGCCTATTCTAACCGCCGCGCGCGCGGAGACGGAAGGCAAGGTACAGGCGCTCATTCAGCGCACGCTCGACTCCTACGAAGCCGGCATCGAGATCACGCAGGTCCAGCTTCAGAAGGTCGATCCGCCGGATCAGGTCATCGATGCGTTCCGTGACGTTCAAGCGGCGCGTGCCGACGAAGAGCGTCTGCAAAACGAGGCTCAGGCGTATGCAAACCGCGTGGTTCCCGAAGCACGCGGTGAGGCTGAGCGGATTCTACAGAATGCCCAGGGCTATCGCGATCGCGTGATCGCGGAAGCCAAGGGTGAGGCAGAGCGCTTTGAGAAGGTCCTGCAGGAATACGAGAAAGCGCCTGACGTCACGCGTCAGCGCATCTTCATCGACACGATGCGGGAAGTGCTGTCCAAGACGGACAAGATCATCATCGACAAGGAGGGCGGCGGCGGTGTCGTCCCCTACCTGCCGCTCTCGGAGCTGCAACGTAAACCAACACCTTCAGCGTCGGCTCCGTCATCGCCGGCTCCCTCGATCCAGTCCGGAGGGCAGCAGTAATGAAAAAAGCATCTCTGACGCTCGTACTGCTGTTAGTCGGCATTCTGGGGATCGGCGCCTATCTGACGCTGTTCACGGTCTATGAGACCCAGCAGGCACTGGTTCTTGAGTTTGGTAAGTTGAAGCGGACGATTGCTAAGCCCGGTCTCAACTACAAGATTCCGTTCATTCAGGACGTGGTGTTTCTTGACAACCGGCTTCTCGATCTCGACTCGGCGCCGCAGGAAGTTATCGCCGCCGATCAGAAACGGCTCGTGGTCGACGCTTTTGCACGCTGGCGGATCACGAACCCGCTCCTGTTCTACCAATCGGTGAACAACGAGTTCAACGCCCGCAGCCGCCTGAGCGATTTTCTGGAAGCGGCGCTCCGCCGCGTGCTTGGCGCCGCCAGCTTCGAGGCCGTCGTTCGGGACGACCGGAACGATCTGATGCGGAAGATCACGCAGGAAATGAACGACAACGCGGAGAAGTTCGGCATGACCGTCGAGGATGTCCGGATCAAGCGTGCGGACCTGCCGGAGGCAAACAGCCTCGCCATCTTCCGTCGGATGCAGACGGAGCGTCAGCGCGAGGCCGCGGAGATCCGAGCCGAAGGTGAGGAAGCTTCCCGCCGGATTCGCGCGAATGCCGATCGCGAGGTCACGGTTGTAAAGGCGGAAGCAACGGGTGAATCTGAGCGTATTCGTGGTGCTGGCGATGGTGAATCGAACCGCGTCTTTGCTGAGGCGTTTGGCAAGAACCCCGACTTCTTTGCCTTCTACCGCTCAATGCAAGCCTATGAGAGCGCCTTGCAATCCGGAGATACGCGAATGCTGTTGAGTCCAGACTCGCAGTTCTTCCAGTACTTCAATGATGCAACAGGGGCTGCGAGCGGTCCGTCCTCCAGCCTGCCGAAATCGGATAGGAACGCCGCTAGCCGGTCCTTGAGTACGACGCCTTAGGCGGACATCAACCATGGCTGACCTTGGTGTCGCCATCGGCCTTGTGCTGGTAATCGAGGGCCTCATTTGGGCCCTGGCTCCTCGGTTGGGACGCCGTCTCCTGGCGGCGGCGTCCGAGACGCCTGAGCAGTCCCTGCGGCTCGCCGGTACACTTGCAGTTGCCGCAGGAGTGCTCCTTGTTTGGCTGATCAGGGGCTGACTTCGGGCCAGCGCGGCCATGAAGCCTGTCCGACCGGTCGTCGCTGCCGGGTCAAACTTGCGCTTCCGCAAAGCTCGCGATTGTCGCTAGAGTGCGTGGTGCGAATGCTTGGCGCGGTGAGTGCATTGCACGGCAAGGGGAGCGCGCAGAGAAATGTTCGGAAGATCTGGCCGGAACTGGGCTTGGTGTCTTCGCTGCGCCTGCGCCGCGCTGATCCTCGGTGCAGGCTCAATTCCGCTCGCGGCCCTCACGCCCAGCGAGACTTTTGCGAAAGGCCCAGCCTCCGTTGCGGATATCGCCGAGGGCCTGCAGGACGCCGTCGTCAACATCTCCACGACGCAAACACTTAAGGACCGAGGCGAGGGGTCCCCAAGTCGTAACGGGCCAAAGAGTAGCCCCTTCGACGAGTTGTTCGACGACTTTTTCGACGATGAGGATTCGGACGGTTCGCCCCGCAAAGTTAGTTCGCTCGGGTCGGGTTTCGTGATCGACCCATCAGGGCTGATCGTCACCAACAATCATGTGATCGAAGGGGCCGACGAAATCATCGCAAACTTCAGCGATGGTACCAAGCTCAAGGTGATCAAAATACTCGGTCATGACCCTGAGACTGATCTTGCCCTACTTCAGGTCAAACCGCGCAAGCCACTGAAGGCTGTGACATTCGGAGACTCGTCTGTTCTGCGCGTCGGGGACTGGGTTATGGCGATCGGCAATCCTTTCGGGCTAGGCGGCAGTCTTACCGTGGGGGTCGTGTCGGCCGTGAAGCGCGATATCAATGCGGGGCCATACGACAACTTCATTCAGACCGATGCGGCCATCAACCGGGGCAACTCCGGGGGCCCCTTGTTCAACATGGACGGCGAGGTTGTTGGGGTGAACACCGCGATCATCTCTCCGACAGGTGGATCGATCGGAATCGGTTTTGCGGTGCCCTCCAAGACGGCCGTTCGCGTTCTCAGTCAGCTCAAGGAGTTCGGTGAGACGCGCCGTGGCTGGCTTGGCGTCCATATTCAGAACGTTACAGATGAGATGGCCTCGACCTTGGGTCTAGATACGCCCAGGGGGGCATTGGTTGCGTCGGTGACGCCCAACGGTCCCGCGGACAGCAGCGGGATCAAGCCGCGCGATGTCATACTCGATTTCGGTGGGCAGACCATCAGGTCCATGCGGGACTTACCGCGTGCGGTCGCCAGTGGCACGGTCGGTGCCGACGTTCCGATCAAGGTGCTTCGAGACGGCGATATCCTGGACGTCACTGTGACGTTGGGTCAGCTGCCTGGGTCCAAGAAGGTCGAGCCCGCATCAGGCGACTCCGATGGCGGCAGGGAGCTTCTAGGCCTAACGCTTGAGCCACTGACCGCGGATCTGCGCGCCAAGTTCGCCATCAGCGGTACGGTCGATGGTGTCGTGGTGACAGCCGTCGAACCAGGCAGTCCCGGTGAAAAAAAGCGCATCAAGGCTGGTGACGTGATCGTCGAAGTGACGCAAGAGACCGTTCGTCGCCCTGAAGACGTCGTGGCCCGGCTTCGCGCCGTGCGTGAGTCGGGGCGCCGCAGAATCCTTTTCCTTCTCGCCAACGCCGACGGCGATTTACGTTTGGTCAACGTTCCAGTTAGCTGAACCGGGTTGCCACAGGTAAACCGAGCTCCCATCGAGAAAACCGTGTTTGACGCCGTACTCATAGCCGGCCCCACCGCGAGCGGGAAATCAGCGGCAGCTATGGCCCTTGCGGATAGCTTGGGCGGTGCGATCATTAATGCGGACGCCATGCAGGTCTACCGCGAGCTGAATGTGCTCACCGCGCGGCCAAGCGCGGCGGATATGGAAAGCGTGTCCCATCGGCTATACGGCACTGTACGGGGGCGGGATGCATACTCCGTTGGGCGGTGGGTCGAGGATGCCACTGCGGCTATGGAAGAGGTGCGGGAGGCCGGACAGGTCCCAATTCTGGTCGGCGGTACCGGGCTCTACTTTATGGCCTTGCTGCAGGGGCTCTCACCCGTTCCCGAGATACCTGACGACGTAAGGCAGCGCTGGCGCGCGCGGGCGGCTAGCGCACCCGCCGCCGACCTCTATGATGCACTATCCGAGCGCGATCCCACTATGGCGGCACGCCTCATGCCCTCAGATACGCAGCGTCTCGTGCGTGCGCTCGAAGTTATCGATGCCACGGGCGTGTCGTTGGCGGAATGGCAGGAAACGGCCGGCGTACCGACTCTGCGTGAGGAAAGCACTTTGAGGATCGTCGTGGCGCCGGAGCGCGAGGATGTTTGTGCGGCGATCGACGCCCGGTTCGATAGCATGCTGCAACGGGGCGCCTTGGCCGAAGTCGAGGCGCTCAAGAACTTGCGGCTCGATCCGGGGCTTCCGGTTATGCGGGCCGTCGGCGTCCCTGAGCTCTCGGCTTACTTGGCCGGGACTGTGACGCTCGATGAAGCGGCTGAGAAGGCCAAGACAGCCAGCCGGCGTTATGCCAAGCGCCAGATAACGTGGGCGCGGCGCTTCATGGCGGGTTGGACTTGGGGTCCGAGCAGCCAGGCCGCCGCCTCCGTTGCTCTCGTCACAGAACCCAAGCCGCGTTAAACGGTCACTTGCGTTCCGATGGCCACAACCCGGTCGGTCGGCAATTGGAAGTAATTCGACGCATCGTCCGCATTGTGAGCCAGATAGACGAAGAGCCGGTCTTGCCATTGTGGCATCCCTGAGCGCGGGTCTGGTCTCACCGTTCGCTGCGACAAGAAGAACGACGTCGACATAATGTCGAACTGCCAGCCTTTGCGCCGAGCGATTGCGAGAGCTTTCGGAACATTGGGCCGCTCCACAAACCCGAAATGCATCGTCATTCGCATGAATTTGTCGCTCACCGGTTCCATGTGAATGCGGTTCTGCGGCGCTACACGCGGAATGTCCTCATTCTTGATCGTAAGGATGACGTTGTGCTCATGCAGAACCTTGTTGTGCTTAAGGTTGTGCAGGAGGGCGGTCGGCGCAAACTCCGGATCGGCGCTGAGGAAAACGGCGGTCCCCGGCACGAGATGTGGGGGCTTGTTTTCGAGGCTCTTGATCAAGGGATCGAAGGGTACTTCGATACGCCGTGTTTTCTGCGCCAAGAGTTTGGTGCCGCGCATCCAGGTCAACATGACGAGGATCAGCATCAAGCCAACGAGCACTGGCAGCCAAGCACCTTCGGCGATCTTCAGCATGGCCGCCATGACGAATGCCGTGTCAACGAAGGTCAGGGGCGCAACGACGGGGATCGCCCAGTACAGCTTCCAGCGCCATAGCTTCCAAATGACGATGAAGCCGAGGATGCCTGCCACCCACTCCGTCGCCGCTACGGCGAGCACATAGGCGGAGGCCAGTTCGCTTGATGAGCGGAACATAAAGACAAGCAGCAAGACACCGGTCAGCAGAATCCAGTTGACCCGCGGCATGTAGATCTGGCCTGCCTGCGATTCCGATGTATGCCGCACCTCCATGCGCGGCAGAAGGCCGAGCGCCATGGCCTGCCGCGTGATCGAGTACGCGCCAGTAATCACGGCCTGGCTGGCGATGGCCGTGGCCATCGTTGCCAAGGCAACCATCGGATAGAGCGCCCAATCTGGGAACAACAAGAAGAACGGGTTCGTGAGCTTTTCGGGGTGCGCCAGCACCAGAGCGCCTTGTCCGAAATAGTTCAGGAGTAAGGCGGGAAGCACCAGAATGAACCAAGCCGTCTGAATAGGCTTGCGGCCGAAATGACCGAGGTCGTTGTAAAGCGCCTCCGAGCCGGTCACGACCAGGAAGACCGCGCCCAACGTGATAAGGCCGATCATGCCGTGGTTAAAAAGGAAGTTCAGGCCGAAGTAAGGGTTCAGCGCCAGCAAGATACGCGGGTTCTCAGTAATCTCGACCGCTCCGGCAATGGCGATAACCAGAAACCACACCGTTGTTATGGGCGCGAACAGGGCGGAGACGCGCGCTGTGCCGTGCGACTGCACAGAGAAAAGGGCGATGAGAATGATCACCGTGATTGGCAGCACGTAGGGCTCGAACGCATCCGTGGCGACGTTGAGGCCCTCCACCGCAGACAGCACCGACAGGGCAGGTGTGATCAGGGTCGAGCCGTAGAACATTGCCGCGCCCACAATGCCCAGCCCCAGCACAAGCGGCGTGCGTTTGCCGAGTGCGGTGAACGCTAGTGCGGTCAGCGCCAATGTGCCGCCCTCGCCGTTATTGTCAGCACGAAGGAGCAGCACCACGTATTTCAGCGTGACGACAATAATGAGCGACCAGAAGATCAGCGACAGGACGCCAAAAACGGCAGCTTCCGTGACCGCGCCGTACGATCCACCCGCGGCAAGGACAGCTTCGCGCAGCGCATAGAGCGGGCTCGTGCCGATGTCGCCATAAACGACACCAATCGATCCGAAGGTGAGCGCCCAAAATGCACGACTGGTCATAGGCGCCTTCGACGCCCCGTGGCCGTTCCCATGACCGTTTCCGTGACCGTTTCCACGGCCATTCTCGTGGCCGTGGCCATTGCCGTTGGCAACGGCCGGTTCTGACGTTGCAGACTGCTGCATTTAGGATGTGACTAGTTGGAAACGCGCTTTCACATTCGGCCCGCCAGAGCATCTCGGCGCCAGCGCGACTTCGCCCTTCATCGATCGAGGCTGCCCCACTAACCGTACGAGCCTTATGCGCATCGCGTGTCATTGTCTAGAACGCTTGTGGGAAAACGTGGTGTTACTCGCCGCCAAGTCTTCTAGGCACGCAACAATATGTATGTCCAACGGCAATTCTGGGTAACATTAGAAAGGATTGCTCCTAACAATCTTGTCATTCATTCGCATTTCCCGTTGACCCTGTGACATAGAGGCCCTAGGGTGCGCGGCCTAATCCGGCACTTTCGCCATTTCAATCGAGTTGACCGGGCAGCGGTTGCATTGCCGCTGGGGCCCGGTTTTGTCAGTGGAAAGAGACATGTCAGCGAACGAAAACGGCTCAGCCCAAATGACCGGCGCGCAGATCGTGCTTCAGGCACTATCTGATCAGGGCGTAGATCACATCTTCGGCTATCCAGGCGGTGCCGTTCTACCGATCTATGATGAACTGTTTCAACAGGACCAAGTTGAGCATGTGCTGGTTCGTCACGAGCAGGGCGCGGTTCACGCGGCCGAGGGCTATGCGCGATCGACCGGCAAGGTCGGCGTCGTCCTCGTGACATCGGGTCCCGGCGCGACCAACGCAGTGACGGGCCTGACCGACGCGCTGATGGATTCCATTCCAGTGGTCTGCATCACAGGCCAAGTGCCGACGCATCTCATTGGCAATGACGCCTTTCAAGAATGCGATACCGTCGGCATCACCCGCCCGTGCACGAAACACAACTATCTTGTGAAGGATGTCGACCAGCTGGCCGAGGTCCTGCACGAGGCCTTCTATGTTGCGCGCTCGGGACGTCCGGGCCCTGTCGTCGTGGACATCCCGAAGGACATCCAGTTCATGACGGGCAGCTACAAGGGGGTCTCGAACTCGCAGCACAAGAGTTACGTTCCGCCGCAGCAAGGCGATCAGGCCGCGATCGAGGCGGCGGTCGATCTAATGATCAACGCGAAGAAGCCGCTCTTCTACACGGGCGGTGGCGTGATCAATGCAGGTCCCGCAGCCAGCGAGAGCCTGCGCGAACTCGTCCGTATGTCAGGCTACCCGATCACCTCAACCCTGATGGGGCTCGGCAGCTATCCGGCCTCGGACAAGCAATGGCTCGGCATGCTGGGGATGCACGGCACGTTTGAAGCCAACAACGCCATGCATGATTGCGATGTCATGATCTGCATCGGTGCGCGTTTCGACGACCGCATCACCGGCCGGCTCGATGCGTTCTCACCGGAGTCGAAGAAGATCCACGTGGATGTCGATCCGTCTTCGATCAACAAGAACGTCCATGTGGACGTTCCCATCGTCGGCGATTGCGCCTTCGTCATCGATCAGCTGATTGAGGCGTGGAAGGCGAAGAATCCGTCCCTCGACAAGACTGCACACGCACGCTGGTGGGATCAGATCGACACCTGGCGAGATCGCAAATGCCTGCACTACCGGAAAAAGAGCGACGTGATCATGCCGCAATACGCCATCGAGCGGCTGTTTGCGCTGACGCGCGATCATGACACCTACATCACCACGGAAGTGGGCCAGCATCAGATGTGGGCGGCGCAGTTTTTCCATTTCGACGAACCGAACCGCTGGATGACTTCCGGCGGCCTCGGCACGATGGGCTATGGCATCCCGGCCGCCGTCGGTGTGCAGATGGCTCATCGCGACTCGCTCGTCATCGACATTGCGGGCGAGGCGTCGGTGTTGATGACCATGCAGGAGATCTCAACGGCGGTTCAGTACGACCTGCCGATCAAGATATTCATCCTGAATAACGAGTACATGGGCATGGTCCGTCAATGGCAAGAACTGCTCCATGGCGGCCGCTACTCGCACTCCTATAGCGAGGCGTTGCCGGACTTCGTGAAATTGGCTGAGGCCTATCGTGCCGTGGGTATCCGCGCGGAGAAGCCGGCTGAGCTCGACGATGCGATCCTTGAGATGATCAAGACGCCAAAGCCTGTGATCTTCGACTGCGTGGTCGACAAACAGGCCAACTGCTTCCCGATGATTCCGAGTGGCGAAGCCCACAACAACATGCTGTTGGGTGACGACGTTACGGGCGATGACATCGAGAAGGCCATCACCGAGGAAGGCAAGGTGATGGTCTAATGGGCCAACCCGGTTCTGCCTATTCCCTCGAGAAGCCGGAAGAGGCTCTCGAGGCGCACACGATCAGCGTGCTCGTGGACAACGAGCCGGGCGTGCTTGCGCGCGTGATCGGCCTGTTCTCAGGTCGCGGGTACAATATCGAGTCGCTGACCGTGTCCGAGACCGAGCACGAGGCGCATCTATCGCGGATCACCGTTGTGACGACGGGCACGCCCATGGTGATCGAGCAGATCAAGCATCAGCTGGACCGGCTTGTGCCGGTCCACTCGGTCATCGACCTCACTGTTGCTGGCGAAACCATCGAACGGGAATTGGCGCTGGTGAAGGTGGCCGGTGTCGGCGAAAAGCGCGTCGAAGCGCTGCGCCTGGCCGAAGCCTTTCGCGCCCAGGTCATCGACGCCTCGCTCGAGCATTTCGTGTTCCAGATCACGGGGCGTCAGTCGAAGATTGAGCAGTTCGTCGTGCTGATGGCGCCGCTCGGGCTGATCGAAGTGTGCCGGACCGGCGTTGCCGCTATTGGCCGGGGCCCGGAGCGGATGTAGCGACGACGAGGGAACCCGCCACTTGTTTTTTTGCGGGTCTGGCGGCAAAACCCGGACCCAAGCGTCCCATCCAGAATTCAAAGTCAGAGAACTAAGAGAACCCAAAGGGGAAGAGGTATGCGTGTCTATTACGATCGGGATGCCGATCTCAATCTGATCAAGGGTAAGAAGGTCGCCATTATCGGCTATGGCAGCCAGGGGCATGCCCATGCTCTGAATATGAAGGACTCCGGCGTCGCCGACGTCGCGATCGGCCTCCGCCCGGGCTCCAGCTCTGCCGCTAAGGCCGAGGGTGAGGGGCTGAAAGTGATGAGCGTCCCAGAGGCTGCCGGCTGGGCCGATGTGGTCATGATGCTGACTCCCGACGAGCTGCAGGCTGAGATCTGGGAGCGGGATCTCAAGCCCAATATGAAGGAAGGCGCCGCGCTCTTTTTCGCTCATGGGCTGAACATCCACTTTAATCTGATCGAGCCGCGCGCGGACATGGATGTCTGCATGGTCGCGCCGAAGGGCCCCGGCCACACCGTGCGCGCTGAGTATAAGCGCGGCGCCGGTGTCCCGTGCCTTGTCGCCATCGCTCAAGACGCCACCGGCAACGCCCACGATTTGTCCCTGTCTTATGCCTCCGCGATCGGCGGTGGCCGCGCCGGTATCATAGAGACCACGTTCCGCGAGGAGTGCGAAACGGACCTCTTCGGCGAGCAGGCGGTGCTCTGTGGCGGTCTCGTGGAGCTGATGCGTAACGGGTTCGAGACCCTGGTCGAGGCGGGCTATGCCCCTGAAATGGCCTATTTCGAGACCGTCCATGAGGTGAAGCTGATTGTCGACCTTATCTACGAAGGCGGCATCGCCAATATGAACTACTCGGTTTCCAACACGGCCGAGTATGGCGAGTACGTCTCAGGCCCGCGCGTCGTGACCGGTGAAAGCAAGGCCGCCATGAAGGATGTCCTCGCCGACATCCAGAACGGCACCTTCGTGAAGAACTGGATGCTTGAGAACAAAATCAACCAGCCGAGCTTCAAAGCCATGCGCGCAAAGTGTGACAACCACGAAATGGAAGTCGTCGGCGAGAAGCTGCGGGCGATGATGCCTTGGATCGCCGAGAGCAAAATGGTCGACAAGTCCAAAAACTAGACGCTTCGCGTCATTTGATGACAGAGAACAAATGGCTGGGCTCGTCCCGGCCATTTTTCTTATCGGGTGGCGCGTTCTGCGCGGCCTTGTTCTAAGCTGGCGCCGTCGTGATACGAAGGCAGAAGTTCCAGCACACCATACCGCGGTTTTGAGCGACGTCGGGGCAGGGCACGAAAATGTACATCACCCGCATTGCCAAGATCGTCATGGTCACGTGTCTCGCGGTGTTCTGCCTGCTGGTCGCGTTCAACAATCTCACGGACTACGACACCAACCACCTTTTCGTGAAACGTGTCCTAAGCATGGACACGACGTTTCCGGGCAACAAGCTCATGTACCGGGCGGTCGAGCACCCCGGACTGTGGCAAGCCTGTTATTGGACGATCATCGCTGGCCAACTCGTGGCGGGTGTCCTGTTTCTGGCGGGGGCCATCCGGCTCTGGCAGGTCCACGCGGCGCCGCGTGAGGTGTTTAATGGCGCGAAGGGGCTCACGGTCGCCGGCGCACTTGCAGCCTTTCTCGTGTGGTTTTTGGGCTTCATGGTCATCGCGGGCGAGTGGTTCGCCATGTGGCAATCTCAAACCTGGAACGGCCAGGACGCGGCCTTCCGATTTTACATGACGGTGCTCGCCGTCTTGATCTTCGTGGTGTTGCCAGACAGCGATCTTGAGGATGCCGCTCCGGGCAAACCTTCGACCAAGCCTGCGCCAAAGACCGCAGCGAAGGCCCCACCGAAGCGCTCACGCGGCACCGCGAAAAAGGCGCCTACCAAGGCAGCCACAACCAAGAAACAAACCCTGGCGAAAAAGAATGTCGCTGCCAAGAAACGGAGCCGGGCACAGACCAGCACGGCCGGCAGCACGCGCGCTGCGGCGACGGACAAGACTGAAGAGGAGAGCTGATCCATGAACAGCAACGAATTCGAGGCTTTTCTCAAGAGCTTCTACGCCGCCCGCATCGAGGGTGAAGTGGAGGCCATCGGAGCGATGTTTGCCGACGATGCCCACTTCCGGATCGTCGGTTCGCCCGAATTCAGCATGCTCGCAACCTCGGTCCAGGGGCGCGATGCCATCACCGGGCTGTTTCAGACCATTTCAGATAGCTTTGGGCTGAATGAGTTTTCGATGGAAGACTTGCTGATGGACGGGAACAAGGCCGCCGTTCGTTGGAGCGCCCGTGTCCAAAATATCACATCCGGGGACTCCTTTACGACTGAGCTGGCCGATTTCATTGAAATCGACGGAGAAAAGATTAAGTCGCTCAGTGAGTTCCTCGACACCGCCCTGGCGGGATAGGGGGCATCCGCCAAGCGACACATTCCCGTGAGTTCTGCCATTTCTGGGCCGGAATTGGGTGGTCGAATACTGCGCGGATGCGCATACTCGTTCGTATGGAGCGGATTCGAAGGGATTCGCCCGTCTTTCTGGGGGTTAGGGTTAAAGCGCGGGGACTAAGGGCCAAGGGATGAACCAAGGGTCCAGAGGGAGCTAAGAATGACAGCATTCGGTCTGAGATCAGCCGCCATCGGACTTGCGGTTGCCGTCTCATTCAGTGCCCCAGCCGTCGCGGCAGAGCCGGACGGTCCCACTGAACTCGTATCCCGGTCCGAGGCGATCCGGATTTCGGTTCAGGATCAGGTCGGCGCGGTCGCCATGAAAGACACCGCGGAGCAGATCGCC
Organism: Methyloceanibacter sp.; assembly: GCA_030064755.1. Taxonomy (GTDB): domain Bacteria; phylum Pseudomonadota; class Alphaproteobacteria; order Rhizobiales; family Methyloligellaceae; genus Methyloceanibacter. The sequence continues at coordinate 32,877 of JASJEH010000013.1, forward strand.
CTAGCGGAGTATTATTCGGTCCCGGACCGGAAGCTGCTTTGGGTCGGTGAGAAGGGCTTGAATGCCCGCGGTAAGGCCGTCGCCAAGGAGATCGCACGGGCCGACGATTACGGACTGCGTGCTTCCGACTACAACCTTCCGAATCTTTCCGGTTTCGATGCGAGCGCCCCCGATGCGGTCGCAAAGCTCGCCGATGCCGAACTCAAGATCAGCGCGGCTGTTATCGAGTATGCGCGCGACGCGCGCGGCGGGCGGATCAATCCGCAAAGCCTCAGCAAGAACCTCGATCCCAATCTATATCTGCCGGACCCCGCTGAGGTCATCGGCTTCATCGCCATCCGCACTGACCCGGCGGCCTACCTGCGCAGCTTCCAGCCGACCCATCCTCAATTCGAGGCCTTGCGCAAGGAACTGATCGCCGAGCGCAATGGGACCGCCAGCGCGCCCAAGCCCGTCTCTAACAAGCCCGAAGATGTGGTGATCCCCGCGGGCCCAACCCTGAAGCTTGGTGTCAAGCATGGTCAGGTCGCCCTGCTGCGCCAGCGGCTGGCAACCCCGGCCAAGGAAGGCGCCGACGAGTATGTCTTCGATAAGGACCTGCGGAAGGCCGTCATCGCCTTTCAGCGTGCGCAAGGGGGCAAGCCCGACGGCATGGTCGGTTCGGGGACGCGGCGCATGCTGAACGGCAATGCCTCGGCGCCAACCCAGGTCGTATCTGGCAAGAAGAAGATCGATCTGCTGCTCGTGAACATGGAGCGCTATCGCTGGCTCCCGCAGGATATGGGCGCGTTCTACGTCAAGGTGAACATCCCTGAATTCAAAGTCCGGGTGGTCAAGGAAGGCGACGAGATCCACAAGACTCGTGTAGTCGTAGGCAAGACCCATACGCAGACACCGGTGTTCAGCGACGAGATGGAGCACCTCGTGTTCCGTCCAAATTGGTTTGTACCCAATTCAATCAAGCAGAACGAAATTGCGCCGTATTTGCGCCGGGGCGGTGGGTTTTTCTCCAGTGGCTGGGATACGTCCGTACTGCGTCGCCAGGGCTTGCGGATACGGGGCGTGGATGGCCGCGATATCAACCCGGATAGAATTGATTGGAGCCGCAACGATATCCGGCGCTACGAGCTGTATCAGCCGCCCGGTCCGCGCAACGTCTTGGGGCTCGTGAAATTCATGTTCCCGAACAACCACGATGTTTACCTGCACGACACGACCAAGAAGCAATTGTTCTCGAATTCGGTCCGCGCCTTCAGCCATGGCTGTGTGCGAGTCCAGAACCCAGACAGACTTGCCGCGGTGCTGCTTGGCCACGATCAAGACTGGACGCAAGCGCAAGTGATGTCCGCGATGCACAATGGGTCGGACGCCAACAAGGTGTACATTAAGAATCGGATTCCGGTGTACCTGACGTACTTCACGGCCGTTGCTGGCGAAAACGGGGAGCTGACCCAGTTCAACGACCTCTACGGTCACGACCGCCGGATGATTGCCGCGCTGAATGGCCGGCCCATTCCAGCGGGCCTACCGGACAATGTCTCCGTGGCGAACAACTCCAACGAGCGGCGCGTTACGCGGCGGTCGTCTCGGCGCGGCAACAACCCGTTCGCTTCGATCTTCGACTTCTAGGCTCCTCAGGGCGGCAGAACAACGCGCGCCTGCGTCCCCCTTGCTCTTCTGAGCGGTTCACCCTATTTTCCGGCCATCGCGGGCTTCGGTTGGGCCTTCGCGGAGAAGGGTAATGATGCGACGCTTGAACACGCAGATGAGTGACGGGCAGGGCGGGATTCTCCCGCGGCCGGCTCTTCACGCGCGCACCCTTCCGCTCCTTCTTACATGCCCCTGAGCACCGGCAGTCTCGGAGAAGCCGAGACGGGCGTTCAGGGGATGGCGAAACGAACCTCCACGAAGTCAACGGCTTGGGACGTCAACGGCTTGACGGGTCGTGATAGACTGAAAGCCATTCGTTTTAAGGACGAGCACGATGAATACTGAGAGAAACGCGCGCGACGAGAAGGATCGCGTCATTATCTTCGACACCACGCTGCGCGACGGGGAACAGTGTCCCGGCGCCACCATGACCTTTGAGGAAAAGCTGGAGGTCGCGGAACTCCTCGACGAGATGGGCGTGGACGTGATTGAGGCCGGATTTCCGATCGCCTCGCAAGGCGACTTTGAGAGCGTTCAGGAAATCGCCCGCCGCGCGAAGAATTCGGTGATTTGCGGTCTCGCACGGGCGCAACCTGGCGACATTGATCGCTGTGCCGAGGCCATCAAGCCGGCCGCGCGCGGGCGCATTCATACGTTCATCGGCACATCGCCCCTCCATCGTAAATATCAAATGGATATCGACGAGGCAGAGTGCTTGGCGCGGGTGACAGCCTCCGTTAGCCGCGCCCGTCGCCTCACCGACGATGTCGAGTGGTCGGCCATGGATGCGACCCGAACTGAGATCGACTTCCTCTGCCGCTGTGTAGAGGCCGCGATCAAGTCCGGTGCTACCACGGTGAATATTCCGGATACCGTCGGCTATGCCTACCACGACGAGTTCGGCGATTTGATCCGGTTGCTGCAGGAGCGGGTGCCCGGCGCCGACGAGATCATCTTCTCGACCCATTGCCACAACGATCTGGGCCTCGCGGTCGCCAATTCTTTGTCTGGCGTAAGTGCCGGGGCGCGGCAGGTTGAGTGCGCTGTCAATGGACTTGGCGAGCGTGCGGGCAATGCAGCGCTCGAAGAGATCGTGATGGCGATCCATACGCGCTCCGACATCATGCCGTATTGGACTGGCGTGGATACGACCCATCTGACGCGCGCTTCGAAGCTCGTCTCGCGGGTAACCGCGTTCCCGGTGCAATACAATAAGGCCATTGTCGGCCGGAACGCCTTCGCCCATGAGAGCGGCATCCATCAGGACGGCGTCCTCAAACATGCGGGGACGTTCGAGATCATGACGCCGGAAAGCGTGGGCGTGAAGGAGTCCTCGCTCGTGATGGGCAAGCATTCCGGACGTCATGCCTTCCGGGAGAAGCTGAAGGAACTCGGCTACGAGTTGGGCGACAATGCTTTTGAGGATGCGTTCGTACGGTTCAAGGGTCTGGCAGACGTCAAGAAGCACGTTTACGACGAGGACATCGAGGCTCTAGTGGATCAGGAGATCGCTTCTGCGCAGGACCGGATCCGAGTCACGTCGCTGACTGTCATCGCTGGAACTGGCGGTCCACAGAAGGCGACGATCACGCTTCATATCGACGACAAACAGCATATGTATGAGGCCGTCGGCGATGGGCCGGTGGACGCGACTTTCAAGGCCATTCGCGCGCTCGTGCCGCACGAAGCCCGGTTGGCCCTGTATCAGGTTAGCGCCGTGACCGAGGGCACAGATGCCCAGGCCGAGGTGATGGTGCGTCTTGAGGCCGACGGCAAGATTGCCACAGGCCGCGGGTCGGACACTGACACGATGGTCGCCTCCGCGCGGGCCTATGTCAGCGCGTTGAATAAGCTCCTGGCCCGCGAGGCGCGCCGGAAACCAGAGACGATGCTCGCCTCTTAGCGGCCTCGTTCGACCTGTCACCAGACCTTGGAGACTCTACCCGTTCCGGCGCCGCTCGCCGGAGGGGCAGCTCTCTGCGCGGCGATGCTCAGCATCTAGGCAGGATCAGGGTTTGGGTGCTCTGAACGCGCGCACGGCCGGACCTTCACCACCGCTCCGCGCACGACGGAAAAAAGTTTCCCAAAACAGCCGGTTCACGCATTGCCCATGCGGGAGATTTGACGCAACATACCGGCCGTCGCGGCGGGGTGCGAAACCATTGATTGGGAGCGTTTTCTGCCGTTGTGGGTGTCTTCATCCGTGATCGGCGGCCAAGCAGCAGACCGATCCGGATATCAGTAACGTGTAAGGCTCGCCGTTAGGCGAGCAGTTGGGGCGGTGTATGTTCTCGTGGTTGGGCTCTTCCGCGGACATGGCCATTGATCTCGGCACGGCGAATACGGTCGTCTACGTTCCGGGACGTGGAATAGTGTTGGACGAGCCCTCCGTTGTCGCTATCGAGCAGCGCGGGGACGATCAGAAAGTCATCGCCGCTGGCCATGAGGCCAAGACGATGCTCGGAAAGACTCCGACTAAAATTGAAACTGTTCAGCCACTTCGCGATGGGGTCATTGCGGATTTCAACGCGGCTGAGGAGATGATCAAGTTTTTCATCCGGCGCGTGAATAGGCGGCGACTGTTTGGCAGCCCGCGGGTCATGATTTGCGTTCCAGCCAGCGCGACTTCGGTCGAGCGCCGCGCGGTCCATGAGGCAGGGCTGTCCGCGGGCGCCCGGCGGGTCTATCTGATCTCGGAACCTGTCGCAGGCGCGATCGGCGCCGGACTCCCAATCCATGAACCCCGTGGGTCCATGGTGGTCGACATTGGCGGCGGCACCACAGACATTGCCGTTATGTCCATGGGCAGTGTTATTTATTCCAAGTCGATCCGCACGGCGGGCAATGCCATGGACGAGGCGATCGTCAACTACGCGCGCTTCAAGCATCACTTGATGATCGGTGCACCGAACGCTGAGGTAGTCAAGAAGGAGTCCGGGTCCGCCGTCGCCAAGGCCAACGGCACCCATGTCGCAATTCTCCTAAAGGGGCGCGACATGCAGCGCGGCTTTCCGGCTGAGATAACGCTGGGGCCGCATGAGATTGCCGATGCGCTTACTCTGCCGATTCAGCAAATCGTTGGGGGCATCCGTCAGGCGCTCGCGGACGTTCCGCCCGAGCTGACGGCCGACATCGCCGAATCGGGTATCTATTTGACTGGCGGCGGCGCGCTTCTTGAGAAGCTCGACGTAAGGCTCCAGCAAGAAACCGGTGTGAAATTCAAGATTGCAGAGGATCCATTGAGGAGCGTCGTCCGGGGAACCGGCATGGCGCTAGAGCGTCTCGACGAAATGGCCGATCTGCTGATCAAACCCTAGCGGGATGTGCTATAATTGTCCCGTCTAGGCGCGGGGCACCTAGGTGAGGACCACGGACGCCGTCGTGGCGTTCCAAGAGACTGAACGCAAATGTCCAAGCGCAGTCCATCTCTGTTTCAGCGGCACCGGCCCTCCTGGTCGGCACCGGTGGAATTACTCAGTTTTGGCCTCTATTTCCTTTGTGCTGTCTTGTTGGTCTTGAGCCGAATCGGCCATGGCGTCTTGGAGGATGCCCGAGACCAGCTGGTGGATCTGTCGGCCCCCCTGCTCGAGCTGGCATCGGTGCCGGCCGTTGAGGCTCGCCGTGCCGTTGACCGGGTTCGCCTGCATGTAAGCGTTCACAAGAATGCCGTCGAAGAAATCGACCGGCTGACGAAGGAAAACGAAGAGCTGAAACAGTGGCGCTGGCGGACCCAGCTCCTGGAGCGGAAGGTGGCCCATCTGCGCAAGCTTCTGCATGCTGCTGAGGAACCGGCACTCGTCTACGCGACGGGGCAAGTGATCGCCGACGCTCGTGGTCCATTTGTGAGAAGCGCGCTTGTGAATCTTGGACGCAACGACGGTTTGAGGATCGGCTATGCGGTCATCAATGGTGACGGGCTCGTCGGGCGCACGGTCGAAGCGGGCGACAGCGTCGCACGCGTTCTCCTCCTGAACGATCTCAATAGTCGGATACCGGTCCAGGTGGGCCCCCGCGGGGCACGCGGACTTGCGCTTGGTGATAACAGCGCCGAACTACAGCTTGGATTCGTGCAAGAGGGTGCGGAAGTTTCGGCAGGCGATGAGGTCTACACGTCAGGCAGCGACGGCGTACTGCCGCGCGGCTTGAGGGTGGGTGTGGTGGTCGGCGAACCGGGCGCCTTCAAGATCCGTCCCTTCGCGGAACTGAACTCACTCGATGCCGTCAGCGTGCTGTTCTTCGATGCCCCGGCACTAAAGAGAACAGATCCGTCTGTCGTCGCGGAAAGGCGTGGCGGGGCCCTTTCGGCAACGCCGCGTTTGGAGCCTGAGGAAGACCGGACGGCGTTGGCCCCGCAAGACCCGCTTCCGCCCGTGGCCGCCATGTCGCCGCCTGTTACGGGCCAGGCGCCAGCCGAGCGATGACGCGGTTTCTCCCTGCGCTTTCGGTCCTGATCGCGGTGGTCGCTACTGCCGTCCCTTGGGGCTTGCCGGCCGATGCCACGTTCATCCTACCCTTGCTGGTCGTCATGATGGTCTTCTGCTGGCGTGCGATTCCGGGCACAGAGCTACACCCGGCAGCAGCTGCCGTTTTAGGATTGCTGGCGGACCTTCTGTCCGGTGGCCCATTGGGCTTCTGGGCGCTGATGTGCCTAGCCGCAGCGACAATTGGGTTGAAGCCCGGCTCTTTTCGCGAGCGCCGTGATGTTTGGCTACAGTGGCTGACCTGGACGGCGTTCATATCCGTACTCGGACTGTTCGGCTGGCTGCTGGCAAGCCTCTACTACCTCCGCTGGATTGATTGGTGGCCGATTCTCTTCGGCGTCGTGACCTCGATCGTCGTGTTCCCGGTCGTGCTGTATGGGCTGCTTTGGGTTCAGTCCGGACGTATCGGGCATTCGCGGCGCACGATCTTCCGGAGCGCCTCATGAGAAGACCTAAGGCGCTGCACTACGGGGCGAAGAAGAAGCCCGATTACGCTCGGAAGCAAAGCTATCGCTTTTCTCGGCGAGCGCTCTTAGTTGGCGGGGCGCAGGTCGGACTGTTTGGTCTCCTAGGTTGGCGCTTGCACCAACTCCAGATCCGGGAGGCATCCGACTACCGGCTGCTTTCCGACGAGAACAGGCTGATGATCCAGCTCTCGGCGCCGTCCCGTGGGTCCATCCGCGACCGCACGGGTGCGATGCTCGCAGAGGATAAAGAGAACCTGCGTCTGCTCGTTGTGCCCGCCTTCTGCAAGAGCCTCCCGGACACGCTCGATAGACTGTCGCGGATCGTGACGATTTCTCGGGCAACGCGCGACCGCGTCATGCGGGCCGCTGCGCGTCAGAGCGGTTACTATCCAGTGCTCGTGGCCGAAGGCCTAACGTGGCGTCAGTTCGCGCTGCTCAACGTCTTAGCGCCCCAAATTCCAGGGCTTCAGACTGACCGTTCGGCTTTTCGCCGATACCACCACGCGCGGCCGATGGCGCATCTTGTGGGCTATGTGGGTATGGCCGGCAAGGAAGAGGTGGACCTCGATCCGGTCATGCGACTCCCCGGATTCCGAGCAGGCCGGGCAGGAGTCGAGAAGACGTTCGACGAGCAGCTGCGCGGCACGCCCGGTACGCAGCAATACGAAGTGGATGCCCGCGGGCGTGTGGTCCGCGAGCTAGGGTCGACGCCGAGCACGCCCGGCAAGGACCTCGTCCTTAGCATTGACCACCATCTTCAGGCCGTCGCGCAGGAGCGGTTGAAGGAGCACCGCGTTGCTTCGGTGGTCGTGCTTGATGTGGAGACGGGTGCAATCCTTGCCTTGGCGTCAACGCCAACATTCGATCCCAACGACGTCGTCTTCAAAGTCGATCCCAAAGCATGGAGCCGGATTGCGCGCGACAGAGACCAACCGCTCCAGAACCGGGCTATTCGTGGCCAGTACCCGCCGGGATCCACCTTCAAGGTCGTCACGGCCCTTGCAGGGCTGCATGCAGGCGTGATCGACACCCGCGAGACAATGCGTTGCCCCGGGGTTTACACAATGGGCCGCGCTCGGTTTCGGTGTTGGAAGGCCCATGGCGGCGGCATCGACATACATGAGGCCCTCAAGCAATCCTGCGATGTGTATTTTTACGAAACCGCCAAGCGGATGGGCATCAACCACTTGGCGTCTGTCTCACGGCATCTTGGTCTTGGCCGGGTCTATGATTGCGGGCTTCCGGAGCAGAAGGAGGGGATTATTCCGGACGTTGCCTGGAAGCGGGCGCGGTTCATGCAGCCATGGTATGGCGGCGAGACCGTCATCGCCGGCATCGGCCAGGGATTTGTATCTTCAACGCCCCTCCAGCTTGCGGTGATGACCGCGCGCGTGGCTACGGGCCGCGCCGTCTTGCCGAAGCTCGTACTGACGCCCGACGATCCAAAGCCGGACTGGCCAGAGCTTGAACTCGATCCCAAACATCTGGAGATTGTGCGCAAGGGCATGTTCGGCGTTGTCAACGAACCGCGCGGCACAGCGCGCCGGTCAGCGCTCAAGATCCCGGGGGTCACGATGGCGGGCAAAACCGGAACCTCGCAGGTCGTCAATGCGCACAACGAGCACAAGCTTTCCGCCTACGAGCGGGAGACCCACGCGCTCTTCATAGGCTACGCACCGTTTGACAACCCTCGCTACGCTGCCGCGTGCTGTGTCGAACACGGGGGTGGCGGCTCGAGTGCCGCAGCGCCCATTGTCAAGGACGTAATGACGGAAGCGCTGCTGAACGATTCGGCGCGGGCACCGGTTTTCGCAGGGCTCAGCAGGGATGAGGTTGCTAATCAGGTTGCCGTCGTGGGAGATGGCGGATGAAGATGCTCTTCGCTCAGGCTCCTGCTGCAAAGCTCGACCTGGCCAAGAAGCTCCTGCTGCTGAATTGGCCGTTTCTGGCGCTGATCACCGCGATCGTCCTTGTGGGTGTTGCCGCGCTCTACTCGGTAGCTGGTGGTTCGTTCGATCCTTGGGCCTCACGCCAGGTCATGCGCTATTGCTTCGGGCTCGCGCTTCTATTCGCGATCGCGTTCTCGGATATCAGATGGTGGCTGAAGGGTGCTTACCCGTTGTTCCTGCTTGCACTTGGGCTGATGGTCCTCGTGCCGTTCATCGGCGTGGAAAGCGGCGGCGCGCGCCGTTGGCTGGGCGTCGGCGAGATGAGCTTCCAGCCCTCGGAAATGATGAAGATCGCCTTGGTGCTCGCCATCGCGCGGTATTATCAATGGCTGCCGCCGGAAAAGATCTGGCGGCCCGATGCGCTGATTCCGCCGCTCTTGATGATCGGAGTGCCGGCTCTGTTGGCGCTGCTCCAACCTGATCTTGGCACGGCCGCGCTCTTCGCGATCATTGGCGCAGGCATGATGTTCCTTGCCGGGGTAAGCTGGTTCTACTTCGGCGGGGCGATCGTGGCGGTCGTGGTGGCGTTACCTTATGCCTGGGAAATGCTGCACGACTATCAAAAGCAGCGCGTCCTGACCTTCTTCGATCCACATACAGATCCACTCGGGTCCGGGTACCACATACTCCAGTCCAAGATCGCCATCGGATCCGGAGGCTTGAGCGGAAAAGGGTTCATGAACGGGACCCAGGCACAGCTCAATTTCCTGCCCGAGAAGCACACCGACTTCATTTTCACCATGTTTTCCGAGGAAATGGGCTTTGTTGGCGCCATGATTCTCTTGGCGCTCTATCTGCTCGCGCTTGTGTTCATCACCTTCATGGCGCTCCGCTGCCGCAGCATGTTTGCCAAGCTCGTCGCCGGCGGCATGGGCCTGACACTGTTCGCTTACGTGTTCATCAATGTTGCTATGGTGACGGGGCTCATGCCGGTCGTGGGCGTGCCGCTGCCACTCGTCTCCTACGGGGGCACGTCGATGTTGACGATGATGATCGGCTTCGGTTTCGTGTTGAACGCCCACGTGAACCGACGGGTGACGTTCCGGCAGTCCGAACTCGGCGGCCTCTGGTGAGTGAACGTCCCTTTTTGACTTAGCCGATCTGGACAGGATGCCTCTCGGAGTGGTAAACGCACGACCCTCGGCGCTTCCGAAGCGCCAGACCAGAGCGGTCACGACGCGTGACAAGCGTATCGACGCGACACAGGGCTCTGAGGGCGCATAGCTCAGTTGGTAGAGCAGCTGACTCTTAATCAGCGGGTCCAAGGTTCGAGTCCTTGTGCGCCCACCAGGGCCTGCCCTGAATCACATTAGATCAACCGCTCACGGGCCGTGGTTCAGCACAATTGGCGGTCGTGTCGTCGTGGCTTGGAAGCCCGAGCGCTTGCTAACAGCGTACCGCGAATGCGCAACAATCGGCGCAACGCAGGTTATCGAAGACGCGCTGCGTTGGATATAGCGGCGTGTGAGCGCTCCACAGCACTCCGAAGCGCTACGGCGCTACCAGGGAACAGCTTATCGCGCCAAGCTCCACCGGCTATGCGGCACCGTCCACGGAATGTTGATGTCGTCGTGATTGGTGACGAGGCGCATTTCGGAGGACAATGCATCGACAGACTAAGCTGCTCTCCTGTCTCAGCCTCAGTAGGCTGATCATTTAGCGGGCAGCTGCGCTTGCGCGCGTATCTCTGGCTTTTCGACATGATGAACTGGTCACACAGTCGGTCCCATATGGTCTCAGCAATTCGTTTCCACCCCCGCGTTGTCTTGATTGCGTCGTGTGTCGCGATTGCGGTTTTCTGGTCTTACGGCTCGAAAGCCGAGGAGACGCCGGAGTTGCCGTCCTATGTGATCAAGAAGTTCGGCGAACCTCCCACAGTGCCCAGCGGGCCGCTTTCCGAGGACCTGCGGGCGGCAGTGAAAACAGCCTTTGTTGACAGCATGGTGCAACAGGTCTGGGGGCCGGACCAGAAACTGGCATTGGATAAGGTCAGCGCTTCAAAGGACCCGCGGCTCGTTTGGATCATTAGCGACATGCTCCGCTTTATATCCGAGCGAGAGCTGAACGAGACCCTCACCGACGCGGCAGCGCGCCTCTTGGACAAGGACCTGCCGTTGCGCAACAACTGGGGCGTCATTACCGACCACCTCATTGCATGGGACATACCGGCGCCTCCCGACTATCTGACCGCAAAGCGCGCAATTTTCACGAGCGTTCTGCCGGCATGGGACAAACTGTTCGTCGAAGGCACGATCGACTGGCGCCACGTCTCGTGGGGTGGCGTACAGATCGATGATCGTGGCTTCGACAAAACAGACGAACCCTGCAATTGCATCCCGGCCACTGACAACCCGGAAGTGAGCAGTGCAGAGGAGGCCACATGGCTGAAAGACGACGACATCGTCTTCGGCATTGAGGTGAACGGAGAATACCGCGCTTATCCTCGGCGCATCATGGAAGTGCGCGAACTGGTCAACGATACGTTGGGCGGAAGAGACCTTGGGATACCGTACTGCACGTTATGCGGTTCAGCTCAGGCCTATTTCACGGATCAATTGCCTGATGGCGTTGACCGGCCGGTGTTGCGCACGTCTGGCCTACTCATTCGGTCAAACAAGGTCATGTATGACCTGAATACCTTCTCGGTCTTCGACACGTTTCGGGGCCATGCCGTAACGGGCCCTTTAGCGGAGAAGCAACTGCAACTCAAACAGGCCACGGTCGTTACGACCGACTGGGGAACGTGGAAGAAGGAGCACCCCGAAACGACCGTGCTTGTCGAAGCGCTGGCACTGGGACGGGACTTTGACTTTCGCAACACGCGGGATGCTCGTGGACCGATTTTTCCAGTCGGCGATGTCGATCCACGTCTGCCGGTTCATGAAGATATCATCGGCGTTGTCGCTTCATCGGGTAAGCCGGTGGCCTTCCAGCGCAGCAAGGCCATCGCAGCCTTGAAGCAGGGCGATGAGATTGCTTATGAGAGTGTCAGGTTGCAACTTGATGCGGGCGGCGTAAAAGTCGTTGATGCAGATGGCGCCGATCTTGGCAGCCATCAGGCCTTTTGGTTCGCTTGGTCCCAGTTCTATCCCAAAACGGCCCTATGGCCCGAGTGAGCTAGAGTGAGTTGGCGACACGCTCAGAATGCTGCGTTTGCCGTGCGATGTGTATGCAAGGTCCTGCGGACACGCATGGTGTGCAGGGATTACACCGTTGACCGCTCCGCAGGACTCTCAGCGTTGTTTGACAACGCTTCCCATCGCCTCACCGGTCATCCGGCCAAGTTCTTGGATTTGATGTGCATATGCCTGGAACTGGCTCTGGGCATACTGACTTTGAATGGCCAGCACCTCGTTCATGTCCTTCGCCTTGGCAAGGTCGTTCGCCATTGCGAATGAGCTTTCGGCGTTTTCTTTCGCGAACTCCATGGCGCGATCCTGCACCTCCTTGAATCCCGCCGCCATTGGGTTTGATTGCGCGCCCGGCCAATTCGTTAGTGCTTGGGTCATTGCCTGGGTCATCGACTGCATGAGCTGGCCATAAGCCGATTGAGCCTTGATACATTGCTCAGTGAGATCGCGAAGCTCGGTAGGGATGTCGAAGAGAGACTTATCAACCATAGCGTCCTCTGAAGTATATGTTTCCTGCCCAAGCGCCCATTCTAAGCACGGTGCGGGCGGATTGTCATAGGGACGTTCCTCATGCCAGAGATGGGATGCGCCTCCTTGTCGTCGGACGCAACAAGACGCCTCGAAGAATTGGCAAAAACAAGGGACTTTTGCCGCGCCACAAGCTTTGGCATTGCGAGAAGTAAGGCGGCGTATGGGGTAGAGTTGACCCCACCATGATCGCGTTCGCAAGACACCTAGCGCTGCCCACTATCGTTGTTCTCATCGCTGCGGGTGCACACGCTGGGGCAGCGGACGAAGTTCCCGCGGCCTGCACCGAAGATGCGATGCTCGTGTTCGACGCCTCGGGATCAATGTCGGGCAATGGTTGGGGCTATGGCAGCGAAAACCCGAGTGCCATTAGCCGGATCGACAAAGTTCGCTCAGCACTCGCCGAGATTCTGCCCAGCGTAGAGCAATCGCGCCGCGTCGGACTCATCACCTATGGCCCTGGGCCTTGGCAGCAGTGCAACGTTCAACTCGATCTGAGACCTGCCCCGAAGGCGGCACAGCGGATTCTGGAGTCAGTGAATGCCCTGACGCCGGCAGGTCAAACCCCGCTTTCGGAAGCCGTGGCCCAGGCCGCGCGCGTGCTCGACTATCGGGCGAAACCCGGAATTGTCGTGCTGATCACCGATGGGGAGGAGACCTGCGGTGGCAGTCCGTGCGACCTGGGTAAAACACTGCGCGACGATGGCCTCCAGCTGACCGTGCATGTCATCGGCCTGCGCGTCAGGGGAATAACGTGGACCGGTGAACAGGCCATTGTTGAAACGAGGTGTCTTGCTGAGGCGACCGGCGGTCTATTCACGACTGTCGAGACAGAGAAAGAGCTTGTCGATGCACTAAAGCGGACGCTCGGCTGTCCGATGTTGACGGAGAGCGGATCATGAAACGCTTCTGGAGGCGCGCCTTCGGCTGAGAGAGCCAGAGAGCGCACGCGGCAATTCAAGGAGCCGTTTGCTCAACCGGCTGTCACGAATATGAAGCCTCGAGGTCAAGGCGTGCCGCCAGACCCTCTAGGCCAGCCGGTGCACACCAGCAGACATGAACGCAGGCTCTCTGCTAGAGTGGTAATCAGCCTACGTCTGAGGAATCCTGGAGGCATAAGATGATAATGCGATCACTTTTTGCTGCGGCTTTGGCCGCTGGTATCGCCTTCACCGTCAACGTTGCACACAGCGCGGAGGGGGACGCCAAAGCGGGAGAAGCAAGATACGCCCAAACCTGCGTCACCTGCCACGGTCCAGGAGGGCAGGGCATGGCAAGCTTTCCAAAGCTCGCTGGGCAGAGCGCAGACTTCATCATTGGCCGTTTGAATCAGTATCGGGCCGGCGAAACAGTCGGACCCAATTCCGCGCTCATGATTCCGATGGCCA
>JASJEH010000058.1 GCA_030064755.1 Methyloceanibacter sp.
GGCCGGGAGGGTACCGGTGCTCTGCGACCATACGATCCACAAGAACCGTCACCATTTTGGCTGGGACAAGACAATCGAGCCCATTCTGACTGTCACGCCTGGCGAAACGGTTGAGATCGAGACCATCGACGCCTCGGCCGGGCAGGTGGGGCCGGACACGACGCTCGAGGATTTTCTCAACCGGGATACGAGCAAGGTCAATCCCGTGACCGGACCCATCTTTATCGAGGGCGCGGAGCCCGGAGATGCGGTCGCCGTGACCTTCAAGGACTTCCAGCCCTCTGGGTGGGGCTGGACCGCGAATATTCCCGGCTTCGGCCTGCTCGCCGATCAGTTCACGGAGCCGCGCCTGCATATCTGGAAGTACGATGCTCAGACGCTCGCGCCGGCGCTGTTCGGGCCAGGCGGAGCGGTTCCGCTGAGACCGTTCTGTGGCACGGTCGGCCTCGCTCCCGCCGAGCCTGGTACGCATTCCGTGATCCCACCACGGCGGGTCGGGGGCAATCTCGATATACGCGACAACGCCGTGGGCACCACGCTCCATCTCCCTGTGGAAGTTGCCGGCGGCTTACTGTCACTGGGCGATACGCATGCGGCGCAAGGGGATGGCGAGGTCTGCGGTACGGCGATCGAGAGCCCCATGGTGGTGGCGGTGGAGATTGGGCTGTTGAAGCAGGCGAACCTTGCCTTCCCGCGCTTTGAGACGGCGGGGCCGGTGTCCCGCCATCTCGATGAAGACGGGTACTGGGCGACGACCGGGGTGGGGCCGGATCTGATGCAGGCGGCGCGCGATGCGGTCTCGGGCATGATCGACTGGCTTTGCGCGACCGCAAAGATGGAGGCAGTGGAAGCGTATATGCTGTGCAGCGTCTGTGCCGATCTTCGGATCAGCGAAATTGTCGACGCACCGAACTGGACGGTGTCTTTGTATTTCCCGAAGATGGTACTTCGCTAGACGCTTACCTAGATCGCCGAGATGACCCCTCAAAGCGCTCAGCCTGAACCCGATCTAGACGCCGCTTTCATCGAGCGGGAACGTAATCGCTTTGCGGGCAGAGCGCTGTCTTTCCTTGTGGCATTGAACGGCATTGCCGCGCTTGTGCTGCTGACCATTACCGCGATGGAGCCGCAGGCGACGGTCGACCGAAAGGTCACCATGGCCATGCTCGTGTTCAGCGGCGGTGCGCTTGCGGCCCTGTTCAGCTCGTTTTTGGCCTATGTGAATAGGACGGTCCGAATGGAGTCTCCAAACCGCCGGGATTTGAGGCGTGTGCTGCGTGCGATCGCCATCGTGGCGGTGATCGGCAGTGGCGCGGCGTTTCTAATCGGGATGAACATGGTGGGGACGACCCAGGCCGAAAAATCGAGCTCTCATCCGAAGGGGCCGCGGGAGGACAAGCCGGCCAAGCGGCCGGAAATCAAGAATGCGGCGCTTCCTGACGAGCTCTTACTTCGTGGAAGGTCACGCACCTAACTCGTTGAGCTGTATTCTCGTTAAGGGCCTGTGATTTCGCGCGTGAAGTCGTTCCAGACCTGCTGCGCATCCTTTGTGGCTGCGCCCACCTTCTCATGCACGACGTCCCAATTGACGACGCGCTTTTCGGCCTGCTGCTCGCGCTGATCCATGACGTAAGCGGCTACAACTGTCACCGCGACGCCAAAAATGAAGCCAAATATGAAACGCATGGGACCCCCCTCCCAAAGATGAAGGGATCATAGGGGCAGCATGGGTCTAGATAAACCCCGATTCCCCCTCAACCTCTCCGAGTGCGTTGAGCTACCGCCTATGAAGGTTTGCTGCAGTCGATGGGGTTAAGGTCCGAAACTCCTCTGTCATCCACCGCGCTCCAAAGGCGGCGATGTCGGCAGCCCGGATCAGCGTCGCGGGCGCATTCCCGACATGGCCCCGCCGGGCCCGGTCAAGGGCAAGATACTCGTTCAGGATGCGGGCAAAGTAGTCCTCGCCGTCTATATGAACGATGCCCTCTTCATCGTCGAGGCACTCCACGGCTCGAACTGACGGCCCCTCCGGTCCCTGGCAGCGATAGTGACGGCGTACGCGCCGTTTATTGGGTACGTCCGCCAGGTATTCGGCATAGTGCAGGACCGTGGTCGTGTCTGGGTTGGCGCCGATGCGCAGGATCTTGCCGTCAGCCTCACAGAGCCGCGCCAAGGGCGATCCGGGGCCGTAATAGTCGTGCCAGGGCGCATCGTGCAGAAGCGCCTCGGCGAGGCGCCCCCGCGCGCCGAACCGGCCCGATGGATTGTCCGTGACGCGCGTGCCTGTGGCCGTGCGAAGCACCTCCGCGAAGTAGCCGACTTCACAGAAAACCGGTGCCTGCAAGGGATCGAAGACCGGGGCGTCCGCAAGGAGGGCGGCGCGCTCCGCTTCGGGCCGCTTGTTCACCCAGTCATGGGTGATTTCCGCGCCGAGGATCATCAGCAAGGTGCCGTCGTCCCCCAGCGACGCCGTCAGCGCCTCCAAGAGACCCGCCGGCCCATGCTCGATAGGCCCGATGGCACGCAACGACACGTGCAGCATCACCGTGTCACCGGGCACAACCCCAAGCGCCGTGATGTCGCGCTGGAGCTGCTCTACCGTGATCATGGACTGTGCTTAGCCGCTGGCCAGCCGCCGCTGATCGTCCGAAAGGTCGTTTGGACTATGTACGGGCATTTCGGGCGGGCTCAGCGCCGCAGCCAACGCATCGTCCACAGATGACATCCAGACGAAGCGGACCGCCTCGCGCGCGGCCTCGGGAATATCCTCAAAGTCTCTCCGATTGCGCTCGGGCAGCATGACGGTCTTGATCCCGGCACGAACCGCTGCGAGCACTTTGTTCTTCACGCCGCCAATCGGCAGCACCAACCCGCGCAGCGAGATTTCGCCGGTCATGGCGACATCGTTGCGGACGGTTCGGCCCGTGAAGAGCGAGGTTAGGGCCACGAACATGGCGACGCCCGCGCTCGGTCCGTCTTTGGGAATGGCGCCTGCGGGGACATGTAGATGGACGTCCGACGTATCGAAGACGCTTTGCTCGATACCCAGAATCCCGGCGCGCACTTTCAAAAGAGATAGAGCGGCTTGGGCGCTTTCCTTCATCACGTCTCCAAGCTGACCGGTCAGGATGAGACGCCCCTTGCCAGGCACCTTTGTGCACTCGATGAAGAGGATGTCGCCGCCTGTGGGTGTCCAGGCGAGACCCGTAGCGACGCCGGGGACCGATGTCCGCATCGCGACCTCGTTATCGACCTTTCGGGCGCCGAGAATGTCATGGAGGTCGTCCGCATCGATGCGCATGCTCGATTTGTCGCCTTCCGCGATTTGCATCGCGACATGACGGCATACAGCGCCGATCTCGCGCTCCAGATTGCGCACGCCTGCTTCTCGAGTGTAACCATCGATGATCGTGCGCAGTGCCTCTTCCGTGATCTCGCACTGTTCCGGGTTGAGGCCCGTCGCCTCCAACTGGCGCTTCACGAGGTAGCGCTTTGCGATCTCGATCTTCTCTTCCTCCGTATAGCCGGGGATCTCGATCACCTCCATGCGGTCGCGCAAGGGGCCGGGAATCTGGTCGAGCACGTTCGCCGTACCGATGAACATGACCTTCGACAGGTCGAACGGAATGCCCAGATAGTTGTCACGAAACGTGTTGTTCTGAGCAGGGTCCAGGACCTCAAGCAGCGCCGCAGACGGATCGCCGTGGAAGCTGGGGCTCAGCTTGTCCATCTCGTCGAGCATAAAGACGGGATTGCGTGTCTCCGCCTTGCGCAGCGCCTGCACGATATTGCCGGGCAGGGCACCCACATAGGTCCGGCGGTGGCCGCGAATCTCCGCCTCGTCATGCACGCCGCCCAGGCTGATGCGACCGAATTTGCGGCCCATGGCGCGCGCGATCGACTGGCCGAGCGAGGTCTTGCCGACACCCGGCGGCCCGACGAAACACAGGATGGGGCTCTTGCCATCGGGGTTGAGCTTGCGTACCGCAAGGTATTCTAAGATACGCTGTTTTACCTTCGGCAGGCCGTAGTGATCTTCGTCAAGGATCCGGCGCGCCTCGGCGATGTCGATCGTCTCTTCGGAGAGCTTCGACCAGGGAAGCTCGATCAACCAATCGAGATAGGTTCGGATCATGCCGTGTTCGGCGGAGGCCTCGGGCATGCGCTCTAGGCGGCGCAGCTCCTTCTTGGCTTGCGCCTCCGCTTCCTCGGACATGCCGGCCTTGTCGATGGCTTCGCGCAGCTCGGCGATCTCTGTTTCGCCGTCTTCGCCTTCGCCCAGCTCCTTTTGGATTTGCCGGAGTTGCTCGCGCAAGATGTGTTCGCGCTGACGCCCGGAGAGCGACTCTTGGGTCTGCTCGCCGATCTGCTTCGATAGACGCAATACCTCGATCTGCTGAGCGAGTTCGCGCAGCACCTTGTCGATGCGCTCGGACACATCGAGCGTCTCGAGGATGTCCTGTTTCTCGGGCGGGCTGATGTCCATCACATTGGCGATGAAGTCCGCCAGCATGGACGGCGAGTCGATTTGTTCCAGCGCGCCGCCCAGCTCATCCGGTGCATTTGGCAGCAACGACAGCGCCTCGCGCGCCCGTTCGCGCAGCTGATGGACGCGCGCGGCGAGTTCGGTCGAGAAAACTTCGGATTCACCGATCTCTTCGATGCGCGCGGCAAGGAACGGATACCCGTCCAGAATCTCCAGAACTCTGAAACGGCGTACGCCACGCACGACGAGATGATGGTTGCCGTCGGGCGACGTCACGTAGCGCATGATCTCGGCCATGGTACCGACGCTGTTCAACTGGTCGGGGCCAGGCGTGTCAGCGGCCGGGTCACTCTGAAGGAGTACGCCGACGGGTTTGCCGCCTTGCGCAGCCGCCTGCGCGCCTGCCACGGTTTGGGGGCGACCAACCATGAGCGGGGCGACGACGCCCGGGAACAAGACCGCGTTGCGGGTCGGCAGCAGAACGACGGCATGGTCCGGCAGTTCGGGAAAGGCCGTCTCCGACGGCCCAGCGGACGTCTCCGGTGCCGAATCCTCAGGACTCGATTGGAAGCTCTCGGTCTTCAGGCTCTGCTCTTGGTCATTCATGTTGTGTACTTCGATGATCGGTTTAACCAGCCTTCGAAAAGATCAGTCTCAGGCACCCATTCTCTAGTTTCTGTTCAATCAGCCTCAGGCGACTGGAGATGGCGATGCGCCGCTCGAAACGGCCATATGGGATCTCAAGGCGAACGATATTGGCCCCGCGTTCTCTAACCGGAATGGGACGAACGCCTGTAACGATCAACGTCGTCCCTTCGATCTCCGCACGGACCGCTTCCGGATGGACACCGGGCAGGGCCGTGATCACTGTCATCCTGTCTTCCGTCTCCAAAATGTCGACAGGTGGCTCCCAGCAGGCATTGCTGGCGCCGCCGGACGGCCCAAAAAACTGCCGATGGAGTTGTTCGGCCTGCTTAAGCATGGCGCAGGCCTCGGCAAACATCTGTGTCTTGGGATCACGCATCGCGCCTCATTGAACTTCGCAGGCTTCGTTTGCGGGTCTTGAGAATTATATAGGGAGCGGCAGTCAAACTGCCATGCGGAAGAAGGCGACGGGAACGTCACGCTCTGCGTTATTTGGGGACTAACTGGTCCCAATACAAGGGAAGGTGGACCGCTAAGGTCCTGCCGGACCTAGCAATTTGGACAAGCGGTCACGCCAGGCAGCGCCGGGTCGTAGGTGGGCGTCACTGTGACCGGTCTGCGCGGCACAGGCGTGGGCCGTCGCTGGGTTGGGACCGCTTGCGGCGTCCGGACTTGGGGTGTGTAGACCTTCGGCTTCGGGACCCGGTGTAGTTTGATCGGCAGGTTGTCGTAATACTGCTCGCGCACGAAGGGCTGGTCCGGATAGCGGCCCGAGGGCTGGATTCCGTAATAGAACGGCCAGGCATTCGCCTTGGTCTTGTAGACCTTGGCGGCGGCTCTGCCTGAGATGGCTGCGAGAATCAGGTTCGTGTCGGCCTGCGTGGTGCGCCGGATGATCGGCGGTCCCGCATTGCCGATGGCGAACAGATTGCCGCTATGCTTGATGCGATACCGCCGTCCTTTGCGGTTGAGAGCCAGATAGTCCCCGAAGACGAACGCGAAGACCGCTTGGTTCGAGCTCTTGACGATGCCCTGAAAGATGCCACCCCGCACGGTGAGTTCGCCGGCTGGCGTCTTGACCTTCACAGGCGGTTCCTTCTTGGAGAGCTTGCCGCCAACAAAGCGCAGGGCGCCTTTCGAGAGCGTGGCCGTCAGCTCACCGGTTCCCTTGCTCGGGTTGTAGACGAACTTGTCGATGACGAGGCTTGAGCGGGGGCCAACGGTGAAGGTCGACCCGTCGATAAGAAGCACCTGCACAACACCGGAGGCCGAGGTGGTGATGCGTTCGTTGTAAAAGACGGACTTCCCGATCTTTAGGGTTTTTGTGCCAGACCCTGGGGCCTTGCTGGTCGCCTTCGGCGTCACGGCGGAGGCGACGCCGACCCGTTCGTCTGCTTCGACCAATGTGGCCGCAGCGGCAATCGGGATAAGGGAGAGCACCGAGCTTGCGAGGATCGCGCTTGCACGCGAAGGAAGATTGATCGAGGCGAGCATGAAGGCCTGTCCCATCCCATTGTTGTCGATCGCCTAGGCCGTCGCCGGCCGCTGGCATTGCGGGCATATGGGAGCCAAAAAAGGCAGCGCAAACTTTTTGGCAAACTCGGGAAAACTTCCGAGCTCCAGGGATTTAAGGCGCTGAAATGTGGCAGAGAAGATGCCGAATTTGCCGGTTTAGGACACATAAAGAAGGGAGCGTCGGCGCAGGTAACAGGTGTTAGTGTGAGTTCCGAGCGCTACCTCGGGGGCACCACCGTGCCGCCGTAGATGCCGTTGGCGCGCCAATTGCCGTTCAGCTTTCGAGCATCGAAGTTGCCGATGATGCCACCCGGCGTTTGGCCCCTTCCAGGCGAGCCCACAAATGAGCCGGCGGTTGTGCCTACGATGCCTCCTTTGCCGCCAAGGCCTCCAACAAAGTTCTGCGGTGATTCCTTCGAAGCACCGATAACACCGTGGATATTCTTGTTGTCGAAATCTCGAATGTCGATGGTGCCGGCGCGATGGCGGAAGTTCCAATATGCATCGAGTTTTCCAGTGGCTACGGACTGGTTCCATTGGCCATTCTTAAGCTTGGCGACGGTGCCGACTACATCGCCGGCGTAGTTGGCGTCGCCAGCACCTGGCATATCATTCGGAGACACAACGTCACCTGTGATCCACCAGCCGAGATGGGTGTCCTCGGTGACGTTCCGTCCCCTGCGGTCTGTGTAGCTGGACCGCGTGCCCCAAGCGCCCCATTTGATGTACTTACAATCCTGGCAGAAGGCGCGTTTCTGAATCGGTTGACCAGTCGGGCCCATGAGGGTCTCGCCTTCGGGTCCCTTGGCATATTGATCCTTGAAGAGCACTTCGTTAGCGCCCATCGCATCGGCACTAATCATGTAGCTTTTCGTCTCGAGAGTTTCGGAAAACTCATAGCGGTCGCGTATCGGGGATTGGTACTCCTCAAAAACCGGTCTCCAACCGTTAAATCCAACAAGTCTCTTCTTCGTTTCATAGTCGACGATCTCTTTGCCAGTCTCGGTGATCGCCGAAGGCTCCATCGACTCGAGCGCGGCGAATATGTCGTCATTGATGAGCGCGGAGCGTCCTTGGCCGCCAAAGGTATAAGTGTACGTCTTACTAACCTTGATATCGCCGTTAGCTCTGATTGGGATGAACTGCTGAAAACGCATTGACGCATCGACAGTGTTCGACTCGGAATCGAGGTCTAACATGACATCATCTGGCGAGTAGTTTACGAGCGACCTGATGGAGCCCCTGTTGTTTGCCTGCTGCTGAAAGCCAGCCGCATAGCCCTTGAATTGGCCTGAGGCCGCGTCGCCGGTGAGGTCTTCGGGGGTCTCGAAACCTGCCGCGAGATGATACGTTGAACCCGTTCCGCCATCTCCCCCAGGGATCTCAGACGGCCGGTCGGGAACATTGCTGACTTGAAGGCCCTCGAAATCGCCTTCCACCTCGCGGAAGTCAATTGGCAGGATTATCTCGGCGTCGTGTAGCGCTTCGTCGCGCCCCAGCTCTTCCGTACCCGGACCACCCAGGGTCAGGACCGCATTGGGCAGCGCATCGTCATTACCGAGGAAATGGCCGCCATCGGGGCCGGATAGGCTCGCGATGTCGCCGGAGAAACTGTAGTTGTTGCGGTCGAGATCGGAACCTCCTCGGCGCGAACCCTGCAAACCCTCCTCCGAAGACCAGTTGCCCAGCGCCACATTGATGAAAGATTGGCCCTCCGAGTCCTTGCCGGTGCCTACGGCAAAGCTCGTTTGCAGCCAGACATTGGACTCGGGGGCGCCTTCGGCACCTTGTTCTTTGAGGTAAAGTGGCGATACAGCGGCGTTTCCTTCGCCGATAGCTGATGACGCCCCCGACGCGAAGGGTGCTGCGTCTCCCTGCACGATGTCGTTGGCGAGTTGGAACGTGTAGACCTTACCGCTGGGCGGCGCGAAATTGTACTTCTTCCCGCCGAAGACGAGTAGCGTGGAGGGGCCACGCGGCGCCTGCTCCGAAGAACTCAGTAAAGCCTCCTGTTCAGGCGGGGCAAGTCCTTCACTGATGACGTGGTAGCCGAAGAAGCCCGGCTTAACGATTGCCTGGCCGAAGTAATTCACTGGCTCGCCGCCCACGATTACCTGGGCATCTGTCACTGAGCAAAAGCCCTCGATGCACTCAAGTGTCTCGGGAAAATCGAACTGAAGCGATGGCCGTGTCCCCAGGTGGTCGTCGCTTAGTTCCGAAGATGCAATCGCCGGAATATCGGCCACAAGCCGCTTGTCGATGACCTGGAAGGTTTGGTCGAAGTCAGCGAGGTTGCCGCTCTCATCGATATGGATCACGCGCGCATCGATTTCCGGCGGCGGGGGAGGTGGCGAATTGGTCGGCGTGCTTGTGGGTGCATTCGACGGCGGGGGATCTTCTTTTTTCTGCAGCTCCTCGATCTGCTCGATGATATCCGTCGCGATTGCCTCGCGGGTCGCATCAGAGATCATGTCCTGTACGCTGACAGATTGAATGGCTTGGTTTGCGCTCGCTTGCTGTTGAGCGCCTTGCGATCCGCCTTCGCCGCCACCATCACCGCCGTTGCCCGTTACACTTGAGCCGCCGCGGTTGGACAGCGCCTTGGCGAAGACCGCCGTGTCCTCGGCCGTTGTCGGCCGGACGTTGCCGAAGCCATTGGAGAGGTCGAGTGTGTAGCCCGGCTGATAAACCGTATGCACTTTGCCGTTCCGGCCTCGCAGGGTCATCGAGTGACCGTAGAGGAAGGAGTAGATCTTTCGGTCGGTATTGCCTTGGAACATGCCGCCGCGAATAGCGAGCGCGCCTGAGGGTGTATTCACCTTCACGCCACCCGCGTTCTTCGACAGCTTACCGCCGATGAAGCGCATCGAGCCCTTGGAGAAGGTGGCGACCACTTCGCCTGTCTTCTTCTTTGGGTCGTAGACGAACTTGTCGATGACGAGGTTTGAGTTGGGGCCGACGGTGAACGTCGAGCCGTCCACCAGCAGCACCTGGACCAAGCCGTTCGCCGTGGTCTTAATGCGCTCGTTGTAGAAGATGGACTTGCCGATGTTCAGCTGCTTATTGGGCACGCCGGAGAGGGACGAAAAGGCGTCCGGGTTCACGGCCGCAGCGACGCCCACTTTGGCGGCATCAGCAGGAGCGGACAGCACAAGGCCAGCGCTCGCGCCAAGCAGCAGCGCGATCGCAAGGGCGCCGCGACGCGGCGTCATCTGACCGTTTGTAACCATCCCTCAGTGCCCTTGATCAACGAGTGGCCGAGAAGAGCAAAATCCAGTTCCGTTTTATACCATATCTGGGCCGTTTTTCACTGCCCAATCGCGCCAAATCGCCCAGCGGTTGAAATCATCGAATAAGTACTAAACAAAATTGTTTAACGCCTTGCGGCGCCGCCGAAAACGCCGGTCGCTACGTAAGAATTGCCGTAAGTTTGGTTCGGCCCGCGGACACCCCAGTTGCCGATCACCCCAGCCGCCGGGCGCCTGCCATCCGTCACGAACGCCCCATTTGCGCCGCCGGTCACCGAGATATTGCCCGCTGCGCCGGCGATGTTTCCCGAGAAGCGGTTGACAGCCCCAGGCATTGTCATTGTGCCTTGCGCGCTCATCACAGGCACGGCGCTATAGTTCGGGTTGACGGGCTTGAACTGGCTGATTGAGAACTGCCCCGAGCGGTTGGCGAAGTTCCAGTTCATGTCCATGTTGCCCCGTCCCTCGACGGGACCTTCGAGAAGGAAGTTGTCGCCATAGATCGAGCCGCGCGCCGAGCCCGCGTAACTGGCCGTGCCGGTCGTGGGCAAGTCTTTGAACGCCGTAACGGGGCCAGCGATCCACCAGCCCGGCTCGATCTCCTCGTCAATCTGCATGTTGCCATCTTGATACGAATACGCGGCCTCAAACGTGCCGAATTCCATGAAGTCGCAACTGTTGCAGAGGAGGTCGGTGCGCCGTTCGGCGCTGCCCGATACATTCGTGGCCTGAATGGGCTCCCCGTTTGGGCCGAAGAGCTGCACGCTCCCCAAGGTCCAGCTATTTGCGGAGACTGGGTCGAACTTCAGCACGCCGCCCGAGAGGGATGCGTTAGGGTCGTTCTGGACTTCGCGGAGCGTGAGACTGATGACTTGAGTCTGCTCGTCGAACGAGAAGTCGCTGGGCACCGTGCTCGCGCCAATGTCATAGCCGTCGCCATAGCCGTAGCCGTAGCCGTAATAGGATGAGATAAGACCGGTTCCGAAGCCGCCAATTGTAAAGTCAATCGAGTCCGCCAAGATAATCTGCTCGGGCAGGCCTTCGAGGGCGAAAAGCTGCTGCAGAAGCTCACCGGTAATGCGCGTTGTGGTCGCGTCCACGATGAGCTGCTGAAAATCGATCGGGGTAAAGACATAACTCGGCTGCGGCGGCTGATTGTTCGTCTCCACGCCGGTCGTGTCCGTATTGCTGTTGGACAGGCCGGCCATGATGATCTGGATATCGGCCGGGGTCGTCGGTCTGATCTGCGGCGTGCCGCCCACGAAGGAGAGTGTGTAGCCAGGCTGGAAGACCGTATAGACCTTTCCGCTGTTGCTCCGGAAGACCATCTCGTTGCCGAAGAGGAACGAGAAGATGGCGCCACGCGGGGTGATTGCCCCTTGTGCCATGCCGCCTCGAATGGCGAGGCTTCCGTCCGGCGTGTTGATGGTCACGCCACCGGGGTTCTTCGAGATCTTGCCGCCGATAAAGCGCATCGACCCCTTCGAGAAAGAGGTAACGATCTCGCCGGTCTGCTTATTGGGGTTGTAGACAAATTTATCAATGACGACGTCGGAATTCTTGCCCACCGTGAAAGTGGAGCCGTCCACGAGCAAGACCTGAACCACGCCGTTCGCGTCGGTGCTGATCCGCTCATTGTAGAAGATCGACTTGCCGATGCGGATTTGCTTGCCGCCAGAGAAGGCGTCGGGATTGACGGCGGCCGCAACGCCCACCTTGTTCGCTGCCGCCTCGGACGGTGCAAATAGCAAGGCGGCGACCAGTGCGAGAAACGCGCCGACCGCGCGTGCTGTGCTCACGTCAGAACCTCTTCTGAACGCCGAGGATGGTCGTCAAATTGTCGAACGTCCGCAGGTCGTAATTGGACTGTTGGTCGCGATACTCGACTTGAGGTACGAGCGCCCAGGTTTCGGCAACGGGGACAACGATTGCCGTCCGCGCCCACAACGTGTCGTCCTGCTCAGCCTGAGTGATATCGATCGTCGGATCGGGGTCGTCGTAGTCCCGTCGGATGTAACCGGCGCCGAGCTGCCAGGTGAGCGGATAGTCGGCCCGCCAAAGCGGGTTTTCGAAGGTCCAGGCGAACCCTGCTGAAATAGCGACTTCCGTGTTGGCGTAGAACTCCGCGTCGGCGGCTTCGCGCTGCGCATAGGCTGCCGTCGTGAGCACGATCCCAGGCGTGAAGTAATAGGTGTAATTCAACGCCACGCGGGTCTGGAAGCCAGTGCGCAGCGAGTTGAATGGAAGCTCGCTGTTGTCCTGGAAGTCGCGATACCGCGTTTCGATGCGCGCATCGAGTACGCTCTGCGTGGCCGAGAAGCTCAAGAGCCGCACACCCGCGCCAGGCGCGTAGAAGTACGAGTCGTACCCCAAATAGGACAGGTCGCCGATGGCATAGACGAACAGGCGGGACTGGTCCCAGCCGATGCGCTTCAGATTGAAGCTCGGTCCCAGAGTGAACTCGAAGAAGTCGAGATCGATATCGGAGAGTTCGTCGTCGAAGTAGATGGTGGAATACGCGAGGAAGTCGAACTCGATCCGGTCTCCCTGATTCTTCAGGTCATGTGAGTAGTGCAGCGTTCCGATGTTCATCCAACTCCAGCCCTCGCGGCCAACTGACTGGCTGCCAAGTGTGAAGTCGAGGCCGTTGAGGGTAACGGAGTTGGTGCTTGGCCCGAAATTCGCGTTGCTCTCCCAGCGGATGGCGCTGAAGATCGTCGCGGAGAAGGGCGGTGGATCCGCGGCGAGTGCGAGTTGCTGAATGTAGAGCCGAACCTGTTCGGCAACTTCATTCGGCACGCTTGGATTGAGGAGCACTTGCTCAAAGTAGTTCCGCGCGACTTCGTAGGCGCCGAGCTTGTAGTAAAGCACACCGAGTTCGAACTGCAGGCGGGGTGTGTTAGGCGCGTAGATGAGCATGCGCTCCAGGGCGGAGATCGCGCCTTCGTAGTCGCCGGCATCCGAAGAAGCTTGAGCGTATTCGAAGGCGAGATCGAGATCGCTCGGATTGGCGATCATGCGCTGAAGCATAGCCTCCCGCTGCGCCTCGGAGACGCCAGCGGCAGACACGGCCCCTGGGACACCCAAGGCCAGACAAACCGCCATCGCTGCGGTTGTTGCCAACTTCGCCCACGAACTCATTCGCACGTCCGTTCGGTTTATATATTTGGTGAGGTGTCAGCCCAAGCCGACAGCAGCACCCGCCCATCACCCGGACGTTAGCCAGTTAACCCTTGCGCGACAAGGCTTGGTGCGCGTTTTGCGAGTATTTTCAAGGTGTCTGTGGCCAGAAGAGCACGGGATTGTCACGGTATGGTTAACAATCTCAGGTTATGCGCTCAGGTGACTTATAATCGGCTGATTCTCGGGCATAATTCTCTTACGTGGAAGATCGGGCCAAGCTCAGAAGCACGCGTTGCGCCTGTGTTCATCGTTTGCTAACCGAGTTGGGTTCAGATCGAATTTGCGCCGGAAGCGTCCCCCTTGTTCTGCGTCCGTGGCTCTTTCGGCGTACCTTGCTTAAGCCCTTTGGGGGGCAGGACATTGGACGGGGTGACATCGAGCGGACCCGAGCTGATCTCGGGTCGCGTTAAGTCTTTGATTGCACACGCCTTTGAGGCCCGTGCGTGGTTTGTTCTCCTTCTTTTTTTCGTAGGGACCCTCGGTGTTTGGCCGGAGTCGACACCGGAGGAGCCCGAATCGGAGGGTCTCGGGAAGCGGCTGGTCGCAATCGGGCAGTCCGCGCCAAAGGGTGGCGGTCATTTCAAGATCGGTGAGCCGTACGAGATCGATGGTGTGCGCTACGTCCCCATGGAAGACGTGGCCTACAATCGGAGAGGAGTCGCTTCGTGGTATGGGGACCTGTTCCACGGCCGTCTGACCTCCAACGGCGAAATCTTCGACATGGAACGCTTGACGGCGGCCCATCCCACCTTGCCGCTACCGGTCTACGTGGAGGTTACCAACCTCGACAATGGCCTGAGCGCGGTGCTGCGCGTGAACGATCGAGGACCGTTTCGGTACGGCCGTGTGATCGATGTCTCCAAGCGCACCGCCGAGGTGCTTGGGTTCAAGCGCGTCGGCACGGCCAATGTGCGCGTGCGCTATCTCCGCAAGGCGGGCCTGGATGGCGATGATGCCTTCGAGCGCGACTACCTCGCGGCTCGGGGGTACTCGGAGTATGCGGGGACGACCGATCCAGACGGCATGCCGGAAGTTGAAATTGCAGTAGGGCCGCCCGGTCCGCCCAAGCCTCCGCCATTGCCGGATCGTCCGGAAAGGGGGACCATCGCTGTCGCGCAATCGACGCCCAAGCCGACTGTCATCCGCGCTGCCGGCGCACGTGGGCTAGCTGATTTGCAGACGACGGGATCCATCGGACAGACCTCGCTGGACGCGCCGCAAGGGCCGATGATTCAGGCTGGTTTCTTCAAGAACCAAGCGAATGCCCAACGAGCAAGGTCAGCGCTAGCGGCTGTGGGGCCCGTCGAGATCGCACCCATCGTCGATCGCGGCGAGACTTACTATCGGGTCCGCGTGGGTCCTTTCGTGGATGGCATTACTGCGGCCGCCGCCTTGTTGGACGTTGCCGACGCTGGCTACCAGGGCGCCAAAATTATCTTGCAGAACTGAGTGTTGGTCCGCGCCCGGTTGATTTTTTCCGGCAAGCATTCGATAGTGGCGGCGCTCCAACGCTCGCTGTTGTGGGCGTTTCGACCCACCACTCCAGAAGAACGATGTGACCGCGTGCGCGCTTTGCGTAGATTGACGAAAATTGCGTTTGTTTGCGCCTGTTGCGCACTGAGCGTAGCGCTGGCTGCGAGCGGAACCTCTGCGGCATCTAAGAAAAAGAACGAGTTCACCACCAAGGCCAAGAGCGCCATCTTGATGGATTCAGGGGCGAATCTCGTTCTCTACGAGAAGGGCGCGGATCAGCCCGTTCCTCCGGCCAGCATGAGCAAGCTCATGACGCTTGCCGTTGTGTTTCGCGAGCTCAAGGCGGGCCGCATCACGCTCGACGATACCTTTACGGTGAGCGAGCACGCTTGGCGTACCGGTGGCGCGCCGTCTGGAACGGCCGCCATGTTCGCACCGCTTGGCAGTCCGATCACGGTCAGCGATTTGCTCCAGGGCGTGGCTGTTCAGTCGGCGAACGATGGAGCTCTGATCCTTGCCGAGGGGATCGGCGGGACGGAGGAAGGCTTCGTCAAGATGATGAATGACTACGCGAAGCAGATCGGCCTGACCGGATCGACCTTCGCGAACCCTACGGGGCTTCCCGCGGAAGGCCATTTGATGACGGCGCGGGATCTCGCGACGCTCTCCAAGCATCTCATCGAGACCTACCCTGAGTACTATCACTACTTCGCTCAGAAAGAGTTCCGCTATCGGGACAGATTCACCTTCCGGAACCGCAACCCTCTCGTTTGGGCGCCGATCGGGGTCGACGGGCTGAAGACGGGCTACACGAGAGAGGCCGGCTACGGTCTTGTGTCCAGCGCAAAACGCGGCAACCAGCGTCTCATCCTCGTCGTCACGGGCCTGGAGCAGAAGAACGACCGCGAAAAGGAATCCCGCCGGGTGCTAGAGTGGGGCTTTAAGAGCTTCCGCCCGTTCCGGCTGTTCGAGGATGGCCAACAGGTTAGCGACGCGCTCGTTTGGGGTGGAGAGAAGCACTACGTGCCGCTCATGGGCGATGGCGCCATCGATCTCTTGCTTCCCGCCAGCGCGACCGGTGTGGTTTCGGGAGAGATCATCTACCAGGGACCCATCAAGGCGCCCATCAAGAAGGGCGACCAGATAGCGACGCTAAAGGTGAAGTCGCCCGATTTGGCGGCGGTCAACGAGATTCCGCTCTATGCCGGCGAGGACATCAACAGCAGCGGATTCGCCATGCGCGGCATCGATTCCCTGCTCGTTCTCGCTTTCGGCTGGCTGCTCTAACGCGGCGCGGGGTACGCGGGGTCCTCCCACCATGCAGCAAGCCATTGAGATTGGACGGTTCATCACCTTTGAGGGCGGCGAGGGGTCCGGAAAGTCCACCCAGGTCACCATTCTCGCAGACCGGCTATCGCGATCCGGACGGCCTGTTTTCGTGACTCGCGAGCCGGGCGGATCGCCCGCGGCGGAGGAGATACGAGAGGTCTTGCTCTCGGGGCAGGTGGCGCAGTTTGGGCCGCTTGCGGAGTCCGTGCTCTTTGCCGTTGCGCGCGCCGATCATATTGAAAATGCCATCCAGGGTGCTCTGCAGCAGGGCCAGTGGGTCATTTGCGATCGGTTCATCGATTCGACGCGCGCCTATCAAGGGACGACAGCAGGCGTCCCGCGGGGCCTTATCAACGCGCTGGAGAAAATAACCGTCGGTGCGCTCTTGCCCGACATTACCTTCATTCTGGACATCCCAGCCGAAGAGGGGCTTGCGCGGATCGAAGCGCGCGCGGAAGGTGAGGACCTGGATCATTTCGAAAGCCAGGAGCTCATGACCCATGAGCGAATTCGCCGTGCATTTCTCGATATCGCCGAGGAGGAGCCGGGCCGCTGTGTGGTTGTCGACGCCAGCCAACCCGAAGCCATGGTCGCCGAGGATGTTTGGGAAACGGTCCTTCAGCGCCTTAACCCGTGAACCACGTCTGATGAGATGCTTGGGGCGGTTGCGTTTTAGGCCGATGAGCAGATCGTCATGAGTGCCGCCAAGAAGACGGCAAAGAAGACAGCCAGGAAAGCAGCGAAGAGCGCGCCCAAAAAACCGGGTCCCGCGCCTGTTGAACCCGACCGGCTGGAGCCATTCTCGAGCCCACGCGAAGTGGATCGCGTGTTTGGCCATGACGAGCCTGCGCGCGAATTCGAGGAGGCGCTGCAGAGCGGGCGTCTGCATCATGCCTGGTTGCTGGTAGGGCCCGAAGGCATCGGCAAGGCGACGCTCGCCTATCGGCTGGCTCGGACCGTGCTCGCGCATGCGGAAGCCGGCGATCTCATCCCCGGCGAGCCTGCCGATGTGGGTCCCGATAACCCCATCTTCCGAAAAGTGGCGGGGCTGGCTCATCCTAACCTGCTGCTTATTCGCCGCTCGTGGATGGAACGAACGAAACGCTATTCGCAAGTGATTAGCGTCGATGAAGTCCGGCGGTTGCGGAGCTTTCTCGGCAGCACCGCGGGCGACGGGTCTTGGCGCGTGGTGATTGTCGACCGGGCCGATCAGCTCAATCAGAACGCCGCTAATGCCTTGTTGAAGGCACTTGAGGAGCCGCCGCCGGATACACTGTTCCTGCTTGTATCGAATGCGGAAGGACGGTTGCCGGTTACGATCCGGTCGCGTACCCGCGTGTTGCGTTTGTCGCCGCTCAATGACGAGGCGCTCATCGACGCGGTCGGCGCCGCGCTGAAACGCGATGAGATCGAGGCCGATGACAAGACGCTTCGGCTAGCCATGGCTTTGTCGCAAGGCAGCGTGCGTCGTGCGCTGGAGCTCGTCACCGGCGAGGGTATCGGGCTCTACAACGACATTGTGGCCTCGTTCGAGGCGTTACCCAATCTCGATGGCGCAAAGGTGCAGCGGCAAGCGGAGAAGCTGGCAAGCGTCAACGAAACCGAGCAGCTCGAGCTCTATCTCGCGCTATTGCTTGGGCTGATCGAGCGGATGGTGCGCTACGGCGCGACGGGCGAGGGGCTTGTCGGGCAAGAAGAGAGTTTCGCGCGCCGCCTGCTGACGTCCGAGACATTGCCCGCTTGGGCAGAATCCTGGGAGGCGATCTCCGCCGCGCGCGCAGAGACATTCGCCTTGAATCTGGATCGCAGCTTGCTGGTTTTGAATAGCTGGTTCGGCCTCCAAGAGCTCGCTTCGCGCTCAACGTCCTAAGCCCTACATCTGCACGCTTGGCAGGGCCGAGAGGCAAGGCTATGTCTCCGCTTAAGGAGATTCCATGGCCGACAGACAGAGTTACTACATCACGACCGCGATCTCGTATCCGAACGATGCACCCCATATCGGGCATGCCTACGAAGCAGTGGCGACCGATGCGATTGCGCGCTTTCGCCGGCTTCAGGGCCGCGATGTGTTTTTCCTGACGGGCACCGACGAGCACGGCATCAAGATGCTGCAGACCGCTCGCAAGCAAGGCATCGAGGTGGCTGAGCTTGCGGATCGCAACACGCCGAAGTTTCGCCAGATGGTCGAGGTGCTCAATTGCTCCCATGACGATTTCATCTCCACGCGCGAAGAACGCCACAAGCTTGCAAGCCAAGAGCTCTGGCGGCGCATGGCGGCGGCGGGCGACATTTATCTCGATAAGTATGCCGGGTGGTATTCGGTCCGAGACGAGGCCTATTACGATGAGAGCGAACTCTCAGATGGCCCCGATGGCGCGAAGCTGTCGCCCCAAGGCACGCCCGTCGAATGGGTCGAGGAGGAAAGCTATTTCTTCCGCCTGTCCGCCTTTCAAGACAAGCTGCTTGCCCATTACGAGGCGAACCCTGACTTCATCGGGCCGGAGACGCGGGCCAACGAGGTCACAAGCTTTGTGCGCGGTGGCTTGCGAGATCTTTCCGTGTCGCGCACTACGTTCGATTGGGGCGTGCCCGTCCCCGATGACCCCAAGCACATTATGTACGTGTGGGTGGACGCGCTGACGAACTATATCACCGGCGTTGGCTTCCCCGACGAGGAGTCCGAGAGCTTCAAGAAGTACTGGCCAGCGGACGTCCACATTATCGGCAAGGACATTGTCCGCTTTCACGCGATCTATTGGCCGGCCTTTCTGATGTCAGCGGGCGTCGCGCTGCCGAAACAAGTGTTCGGTCACGGCTTCCTCTACAATCGCGGAGAGAAGATGTCGAAGTCGGTCGGCAATGTGATCGACCCAAACGCGCTTGTTGCTGAGTACGGTGTCGACCAGATCCGCTACTTCCTCTTGCGCGAAGTCCCGTTCGGCCAGGATGGCAATTACAGCCACGAGGGAATCGTTCAGCGCATCAACGCGGACCTTGCCAACGACCTCGGCAATCTCGCGCAGCGCTCGCTATCGATGATCGCGAAGAACTGCGGGGGCGTTATCCCAGAGCCCGGCGACCTCACCGACAATGACAAGGCGATCCTCGCGCAAGCAGATGGGCTTCTGCCGCGCGTTGAGGCGGAGATCGATGCCTTTGCGATTCACAAGGCGCTTGAAGGCATCTGGGCACTGATCGCCGATGCCAACCGTTACTTCGCTGGCGAGGAGCCCTGGGCGCACAAGAAGACCAACCCCGAACGCATGGGCACGATCCTCTACGTCACAGCAGAGGTGGTGCGCCAGGCGGCGATCCTCTCTCAGGCCGCAATGCCTGAAAGCGGCGGCAAGCTACTGGACCTCCTGAGCGTGCCGGAGGGCGCGAGAGACTTCGCGCATCTTGGCGAAGCTGGCCGCCTCACACCTGGGTCAGAACTCCCGAAACCCGAAGCCGTGTTCCCACGCTATGTGGAGCCAGAAGGCGAGGGCGGTTGACGCTCTTCGAGCGGCTGGCTTGCGGCGCCAATCCGATAGAGTGCTGTCAAAAGGCTGGGGGTAACTGCGCTACGCAACGGGAGCTATATGAGCTGGGATAGAAAAGGGTCATTCCAATGGCCCATTCAGTATCTCAAAAAGCTGCTTGAAGTACCCAAGGCTCTGCTCGTGTGATTTGCTAATCAGCTCCATGCCATATCGGCTGTTTGCTACGATTATGACCCCCGAGATTGTGAAGAACGCCGCGGATACTGCCGGTAGCAGGTAATGCTCAAGTAGCTTCTCTCGTACCTTG